>NZ_JBIVYX010000003.1:80916-81543 GCF_044759225.1 Streptomyces sp. NPDC101132 | reverse complement strand
CGCGGGACCCGCCTCGCCACGCTCGCCCTTCAGGCCCTGAGCACCGGTCTGACCCACATCGCCCTTGTCGCCCTTGGGACCCTGCGCGCCGGTGTCACCCTTGTCGCCCGCCGGGCCCTGAAGACCAACCGGACCTGCCTCACCCGGGTCACCCTTCAGACCCTGAGCACCCGTGTCACCCTTCGCACCCACCGCACCCTCAGGCCCCACCGGACCGGCCTCACCACGCTCACCCTGAGGACCAGCCGGACCCTGCGGACCCGCCGGCCCCACCTCACCCGGGTCACCCTTATCGCCCGCCGGGCCCTGGGCACCGGTCTGGCCCACATCACCCTTGTCGCCCTTGTCGCCCTTGAGCCCCTGAACTCCGGTGTCACCCTTCGGCCCCGCAGGACCAGCAGGACCCGCGGGACCCGCCTCGCCGCGCTCGCCCCTCGGGCCCTGGGCACCGGTCTGACCCACATCGCCCTCGTCGCCCTTGGGCCCCTGAACTCCGGTGTCACCCTTCGGCCCCGCGGGACCCTGAACTCCGGTGTCACCCTTCGCACCCACCGCACCCTCAGGCCCCACCGGACCGGCCTCACCACGCTCACCCTGAGGACCAGCCGGACCCTGCGGACCCGCCGG
>NZ_JBIVYX010000003.1:27172-80819 GCF_044759225.1 Streptomyces sp. NPDC101132 | reverse complement strand
CGGCCCCACCTCACCCGGGTCACCCTTATCGCCCGCCGGGCCCTGGGTACCGGTCTGGCCCACATCGCCCTTGTCGCCCTTGTCGCCCTTGAGCCCCTGCGCGCCGGTGTCGCCCTTCGGCCCGGGGGCTCCGTCACGGCCGGCGGCACCCGCCGGGCCCTGAGGACCGACCGGGCCGGTGTCGCCCGGGTCGCCCTTGGGACCGGCCGGACCGGGGGCTCCGTCGGCGCCACGTTCGCCCTGGGGGCCGGTGTCGCCCTTCGGGCCCGGGGAGCCGTCGCGCCCGTCCGCACCGACGGGACCCTGGGGTCCTGCCGGACCGGCCTCGCCACGCTCGCCCTGAAGACCAGCCGGACCCACCGGACCGGCCTCTCCCTGCTCACCGCGCTCACCAGCCGGACCTGCCGGGCCGGTGTCGCCCCGGTCCCCCGCCGGACCCACCGGACCCGGCTCGCCCTGGTCGCCCTTCGGCCCTACCAAGCCCGGCTCACCCTGGTCGCCCTTCTCACCGCGCTCACCTGCCGGACCGGTCTCGCCCCGGTCCCCCTTCTCACCCGCCGGACCCACCGGACCCGGCTCGCCCCGGTCGCCCTTCGGACCCGGCTCGCCCCGGTCGCCCTTCGGACCCGGCTCACCCCGGTCGCCCTTGTCCCCCTTCTCGCCCTTCGTCGGAGGGGGCTTGACGGGGCACCACGGCACCGGGTGGTGGTTCTTCACGTAGCGGGCCGCCATCCAGCCCTCGATGTCGGCGAGCCGGTACCAGATGTCGTTCCCGTCGACCGTCTCGCCCCGGACCTTGCACTTCAGGCGCACGTGCGTGCCGCTCTTGCGGCTGCCGAGCTTCTTGGCGTGCGTGGTGGGGGCGGAGCGGACGTGCTGGGTCGTCTTCGCGGTGACCCGGCCGTCCGGCCTCCCACCCGTGCCGAAGGCGGACGCGGTGGTCTGGGCGGCGGCGGGCAGGACCAGGGCTGCGCTCAGGCCGAGCGTGACTGCTCCGGCGGCCAGTTGGCGGCGGGCAGCCTTGAGATCCGCCAGGGAGGCGAGAGACATGAGGGGGTGGCGCCTTTCGATCGCTTGCGCTTGGGTGCGGCGATCATCAGGTAAGCGCCCCGATGGACCGTCCCGCGCCGCGCGCCCGTGCGTCCGATCAGCCCATCCAAGATCACCCCGGTTGCGGCGCAGCGCCTGGGGAGGTGGGCGCCCTCCCCGGTGCGCCCTCACTCGCGTGCGGCGGAGCAGTTGCGGTAGTGGACCGCCCCTCCCCCGCCGCCACCACCCGTCAGGGACCCGCCCGAACCGCCGTCGTCGGCCTCCTCCGTCACCGTGACGGTGGGCCCCGGCTCGGTGACGGTGACCGTCACCGCGGGCGCCGGCGTGCGTTCGGCGGGAGCCGTCACCGTGGCCGTCACCGTGACGGTCGGGCCGGGGACGGGTTTGACCACGGTCTTCGTGTCCGCCGAGCAGGCGCCCACCGCGAGGGCGAGGACGATGACCATCGCGAAGAGGCCGCCGCAGCCGACTGCTGGCCGTTGGGGGCCGCCCGCCGGGTGGGGCGGGCGGCCTGGTGGGGTGGGGGTCAGCGGAGGCCGTACTGCTGGCGGGTGTCCAGCTTGCCGTTCTCGAAGAGGAAGATCGCGGAGCCGCCGGTGCTGGCCTGGTCGCACTCGTAGGTCGAGGTGCGGTGGCCCTTGATCTCGCTCTGGCCGGTGCGGATGCAGGTTCCGGTGCCGGCGATCTCCTTCATCTGCGTGATCGTCTTGCCCAGGGTGATCTTCGTGTACTTCGCCTTGGTCATGCGGCCGTTGGACGTGCCGCCGTCCAGCAGGACCTGCATGCGGAGTTCCAGCTTGTTGTTGGTGAAGCTGAAGTTCGCGGAGCTGTAGGGCTTGTTGCCCTTGCACTCGTACGACTTGAGCGTCATGCCGCCCACGGTCGAGCTGCTCACCAGCTTGCACGCGCCACGGCCCGCGGCGGCGTGCATCGTGGCGGTGGAGACGCCGAGCTTGATCTTGTCGTACTCCGCCTTGGTGATCGTCGCGGTGGCGGCGTTCGCGGTGGCCGCGGAGGCCAGGCCCATCGCGGCGGCGAGGACGGGGACGGCAATCAGCCGGAGCTTGGACATACGGATCCTTCGCGTGAAGAGTATGTGAAGAGCCCCGGCATGGTGCACAGGTTTTGGATCACCCAGGAAGGGTGAATTTCGGCCACGGGCTGCCGTTCAGCCCGTGGCCGCATTCCGTCAGCGCAGGTGCGAGGTGTCGTTCAGCAGGCGGAGGGACGCGTTCCCGTCCGCGTAGTACGCCACCGCCGACAGCGAGGCCGCCGACAGCTCCATCCGGAACAGCGCCTCCGGCGGGGCCCCGAGGGCCAGCCGCACCAGCGTCTTGACCGGGGTGACGTGGGTCACCAGCAGCACCGTACGGCCCTGGTGCCGGCTCAGCAGCCGGTCACGGGCCGCGGTGACGCGCCGGGTGACCGCCGCGAAGCTCTCGCCGCCGCCCGTCGGGGCGGCCTTCGGGGAGGCGAGCCAGGCCTCCAGGTCCTCCGGGTGGCGCTCCTTCACCTCGGCGAAGGTGAGCCCCTCCCAGGCGCCGAAGTCCGTCTCGCGCAGCCCCTCGTCGACCAGGACGTCGAGCCCGAGGCGGTCGGCGACCGCCTGCGCGGTCTGCCGGCAGCGCTTCAGCGGCGAACTGACGATGGCTTGAATCGTTCCCCGCGCGGCGAGGGCCGCGGCCACCGCCTCGGCCTGCCGCAGCCCGGCCGGGGACAGCTCCGGATCGGTGCCGCCGCTGCCGGAGAACCGCTTCTGCGGGGTCAGGGCCGTCTCGCCGTGCCGCAGCAGGACGAAGGTGGCCGGCGTCCCCAGGTCCGGGGCGCCCCAGCCGGCGGTCGGGGCCGGCTTCGCCTCGTGGGAGGCCTCCACCACGGCGGTGGTGTCCAGCGCCACGGGAGTCCCGGCGACCACGCGGGCCGCGTCCCCGTCCCGTACCGCGCCGCGGTCCCGTACGCCCGAACCGGCACCGGAAGCGGAACCGGCACCCGAGCCCGTACCCGAGCCCGACCCCACACCCCCCGCCAGCGCCGCGCGCGCCGCCGCCGCACCCGCCGCGGCGTCGCCGGGCGGCCCGGACGGCGGGGGAACGGCCAGCGCACGGGCCGCGCCCCGGTCCAGGGCCGCGGACGAAGCGGACGGCGACCACTGCTCTCCGCGCTTGCCCGCGTCCATCGCCTCGTTCGCCAGCCGGTCGGCGTGCTTGTTCCGCTCGCGCGGGATCCACTCGTACGCGACCTGGGCCCCCGGCAGGATCCGCGCGGCCGCCGCGGCCAGCGGCTTCATGTCCGGGTGCTTGATCTTCCAGCGGCCCGACATCTGCTCGACGACGAGCTTGGAGTCCATCCGCACGGTCACCGACGCGTCCGGCGCCAGCTCCCGCACGGCCGTCAGACCGGCGATCAGGCCCTTGTACTCGGCCACGTTGTTCGTGGCGACGCCGATGTACTCGGCCCGCTCAGCGAGCGTCTCGCCGCTCACCGGGTCGATCACGACGGCGCCGTAGCCCGCGGGCCCCGGGTTGCCCCGGGAGCCCCCGTCGGCCTCGACGACGAGGCGGCGCATCAGATGCCCGAGTCGGCCGTACGGACCAGGATCCGGCCACAGTTCTCGTGGCGCACGACCTGGTTCCGGGGCGCGGCCTTGACCTCGTTGACCTCGGCGATGTCCAGCTCGATCTGGCAGCCCATGCAGCGGCGCTGGTACAGCTTGGCCGCACCGACGCCCGCCTGCTTGGCGCGGATCTTCTCGTACAGGGCGATCAGGTCGGCCGGCACGGAGGCGACCACGACCTCGCGCTCCTTGGTGACGGCCGTCGTCTCGGCGTCGAGCTCGGCGGTCGCGGCGTCGCGGCGCGCGGTGGCGTCGTCGGTCTTCGCCTGCACGGAGGACACGCGCTCGGTCAGCTCGGCGACGCGCTCCTGCGCGGACTCGCGGCGCTCCATGACCTCCAGGACCACGTCCTCCAGGTCGCCCTGGCGCTTGGCCAGCGAGGCGATCTCGCGCTGGAGGTTCTCCAGGTCCTTCGGGGAGGTGACCGCGCCGGAGTCCAGGCGCTGCTGGTCGCGGACGGCGCGCTGGCGCACCTGGTCCACGTCCTGCTCCGCCTTGGTCTGCTCGCGGGCGGTGTCGCTCTCCTCGGTCTGCGCGGCGACGAGCAGGTCGCGCAGCTGCGTCAGGTCCTTGGTCAGGGAGTCGAGCTCGGCGTGCTCGGGCAGCGACTTGCGCTTGTGGGCGAGCTGCGACAGCCGTACGTCCAGGGCCTGGACGTCGAGGAGTCGGATCTGGTCGGCGGGCTCGGCGTTCAGTTGGGGGCTCCAGTGATGGTGGTGGTGGGAACGGTGGACGCCGCGTGGGCGGTCCAGGGGTCGGTGACCGTGTGCGAGACGTGGGTGCGCAGGCCCCAGCCGTGCCGGTCGGAAATCGCGTCGAGCTGGGCCGCGGCCTGCTCGCACCAGGGCCACTCGGTGGCCCAGTGGGCGGCGTCGAGGAGGGCGAGGGGACTGGTCTCGCGGGCCTCCGACACCGGGTGGTGGCGCAGGTCGGCGGTGACGAACGCGTCGACACCGGCCGCCCGCACCTGCTCGAAGAGGCTGTCGCCCGAGCCGCCGCTGACCGCGACGGTACGGATCACCGCGTCCGCGTCCCCGGCGACCCGTACGCCCTGCGCGGTGGCGGGCAGCCGGGCGGCGACCCGTCCGGCGAACTCGGCCAGCGTCTCGGGGTGGTCGAGCTCGCAGAGCCGGCCCAGGCCGCGGCGCCCGGAGGGGTCGGTGGGGTCGGGTACGAGGGGACCGGTGACCCGCAGGTCGAGGGCGCCGGCGAGGGCGTCGGAGACGCCCGGGTCGGCGGTGTCGGCGTTGGTGTGGGCGACGTGCAGGGCGATGTCGTGCTTGATCAGCGTGTGCACGACCCTGCCCTTGAAGGTGCCCGCGGAGACCGTCGTGGTCCCGCGCAGGTACAGCGGGTGGTGGGTGACGACCAGGTCGGCGCCGAGTTCCACGGCCTCGTCGGCGATCTCCTGGACGGGGTCGACGGCGAAGAGCACGCGCGTGACCTCGGCGTCGGGGTCGCCGCAGACGGTTCCGACCGCGTCCCACTGCTCGGCCCGCGCGGGGGGCCAGAGGGCGTCGAGCGCGGCGATGACTTCAGACAGACGGGGCACGAGCCAAGGCTACCGTCCGTACGGCCCGGGCCTGGCCTGGCCGTACGGCTCCGGGCCTGGCCCGGGGCGTGCGGGAGGGAGCGGGGCACTGCGCGGACCGCCGGCGCCGGGGTTCCGGCGGCCGGGAGGGGGGTCGCTTCGGGCCACCCGGCATGCGCTCGCAGCACATTCGTCCCGTCTCCCTCAGGCGAATCGTGCGGTGGCCACCCTTATGTGTGAAGCGAGTGGGGTCGTGTTGTTCGGCTGGAAGTGCGAAAACTAGCTTCCTCGCTGGAGGTGACGTTCCGATGACAGTCTGTTCCACCGAGACTGCCGGGCCCGCGTTCACGATCGCCGCCGACGGCTCGTACGCCGCGCGGCTGGCGGGTGAGGGAGAGGCCCGGTTCCCCGAGCGCTGGACGCTGGACGGGCCCGAGCCGTACGCGGTTCCGCTGCCGCTGGAGCAGCCCGAGGAGGCGGACAGCGAGGTGCTGCCGCTGACCGACGGGCGGGTGCTGATCCACCGGAGGGTGGCGGACCGGCACGCGTTCGCCCTGCTCTACCCGACCGGGTCAGGGGGGAGCGCGGGGCCGCGCACGGGGGAGCTGGCGCTCGGCGTGATCGAGGCGCGGGAGGAGCAGCGGGTGACGCTGCTGCCGCCGGCCCCGGACGGGCGGAGCGCGTACGCGCTCGTGGCGGGCGGGGGCACGAGCACGGTCTGGCGGGTGGCGGGGGGTGCGTCGGCGCCCGAGAGGGTGGCGGAGCTCGCCGGATCGTGCTCGGGGGGCGTGTGGCTGGACCGGGCGGGGCGGATGCTGGCCCTGGACCGGGAGACCGGGGGGCGGGTCAAGGCGGTCTCGGTGGACCTGGGCCGGGCGGGCGAGGTGTCGCCGCTGCTCCAGATCGCGGAGCGGAGCGACGACCGGCTGCTGCTGGCGGACCCGGACAGCGGGCTGCTGCTGATCCGTTCCGACGCTCCGGGGGAACCGCGGCTGGGGTGGGGCGTGCTGGGGAGCGCGCGGCCGGTGCGGTTCCCGGAGTGCCTGCGGGCGGCGGGGGGTTCGGCGGTGCCGTTCGCGGTGCAGCCGGGGCAGGCGCTGATGCCGGAGAGCTGCGCGGTGGCGCTGCGGCTGGGCGGGGGTACGGGGACGCCGGGTGACACGGGGGCGGCCGGGGGTTCGGCCGGGGGCACGGCGGCGGGCGGGGACGCAGGGACGGCCGGGGGCACGGGGGCGGCCGGGGACGTGCGGCTCGGGCTGTGGCGGCCGTCGGAGAAGCGGCTGTTCGAACTGCGGGGGCCGGTGGGTTGGCTGGGCGGCGCGGGGCTCTGGACGCGGGACGGGCTGCTGAGGCTGCCGTACGCGACGGGGGACGAACCGTGCGGGGTGCTGACGGCCACGATGCCCCAGCCGGCGCCGCAGATAAGGGTGATGCCGACCTCGGTGCCGGCCCAGCCGTCCCCGCTCCCGGCGCCGCCGGCCGCGCCCCGGCCCGTACCCCTGCAACAGGCTCCGCTCACCGGGCGTTGACAGCCGCTGGTCGAGAGCCGCTCGACTTCCGCTCGGACGGCGATCCGCCGCCGTCGGCTGTCACCGCCATCTGATTAGATGCGTGGTGGATGGCCGCGTCAGGGGGGCACGGCCGGACGGTTGAGAGCGATACGGAGTGACTTCCCAGATGTCTGAAGCGATGACCGACACCATCGAGGCGCGTCCGGCGGGGGCCGAGGGTCACGGGCGTCACCGCGGCGGCGCCGCCGCGTGCGAGGACTCGGCGGCACCGACCCACGGCCGCCACCGCCGCCTGTCTCCCGCGGAGGAGCAGGCCGCGTAACGAGGCCGCAGGGCCGACGGCACGTACGAGAGGGCCCGGGAGCACCGCTCCCGGGCCCTCTGCCGTGCGGCGGGGCGGCCGGCCCCGCGCAGCGGTCACGCCTTCTTCAGGCCCAGTACCTCCGGTGCCGCGAAGGTCTCGTTGGCCGGCCGGGCGGCGTAGTGCGGGGTGAGCAGCTCGTCCAGTTCCTCGAAGGAGAAGGACTCCTTCGAGGTGTCGAACTTCGCCGCCACCTTCGGGCGTTCCATGACCACCACGATGCCGCCGTGGACCACGAACAGCTGGCCGTTGGCGCGGGCGGAGGCGGGCGAGGCCAGGTAGCCGACGAGCGGCGCCACGTGCTCGGGTGCCAGCGGGTCCAGCCTGCCCTCCTCCGGCACCTCGAAGCCGGCGAAGACGTCCTCGGTCATGCGGGTGCGGGCGCGGGGGCAGATGGCGTTGGCCGTCACCCCGTACTTCGCCAGCGCCAGGGCGGTGGACGTGGTCAGGCCGACGATGCCGCCCTTGGCCGCCGCGTAGTTGGGCTGACCCGCGGAGCCGCCGAGGAAGGCCTCGGAGGAGGTGTTGACGATGCGCCCGTAGACCGGCCCGCCGGCCGCCTTGGAGCGCTCGCGCCAGTGGGCGGCCGCGAAGTGGGTGGTGTTGAAGTGCCCCTTGAGGTGGACCCGGATCACCGAGTCCCACTCCTCCTCCGACATCGAGAAGATCATCCGGTCGCGCAGGATGCCCGCGTTGTTGACCAGGACGTCGAGCTTGCCGAAGGTGTCGACCGCCAGCGCGACCAGCTCGCGCGCCTGCTCGAAGTCGGCCACGTCCCCGAGGTGCGCCACGGCCTGACCGCCCGCGGCCCGGATCTCGGCGACGACCTCCTCGGCGGGGGCGGCCGAGGCCTCGCCCGAGCCGTCGCGGCCGGGCTGGCCGAAGTCGTTGACGACCACGCTCGCGCCGAGCCGGGCGAGTTCGATCGCCTCGGCCCTTCCGAGCCCGCGGCCGGCGCCCGTGACGATCGCGGACAGGCCCTCAAGTGGCAGTGACATCAAGGTCCCCTTCAGAGTTCGATGCAGGTGCGCAGCGCCACGCCCGTGCGCATCTGGTCGAGGGCGTCGTTGATCTCGGGCAGCTGGACCCGGTGGGTGATCAGGCTCTCCAGGTCCACGCGCCCGGCCCGCCAGAGCGCGATGGTCCGCTCGTAGGAGCGCAGCACGTCCCCGCCGCCGTACATGGAGGGCAGGATCCGCTTCTCGTCGAAGAACAGCGAGAACATGTTGATCTGGAAGTTGTCGTCCAGGGCGCCCGCGCCGACGATGCAGACGGTGCCGCCGCGCCGGGTCATCTGGTACGCGGTCTGGGCGGTGGCGGACTTGCCGACCACCTCGAAGACGTAGTCGAAGCCCTCGCCGGCGGTGATCCGGTTCTTGGCGTCGTCGAAGGCCGCCGGGTCGACGGCCTCGGTGGCGCCGAAGCGCAGGGCGGCGTCCCGCCGTGACGCGACGGGGTCGACGGCGATGATCTGCGCGGCGCCCTGGACCTTGGCGCCCTGGATCACGGAGATGCCGACGCCGCCGCAGCCGATGACGGCCACCGAGGACCCGGCGGTCACCTGGGCGGTGTTGATCGCGGCGCCGAGGCCCGTGGTGACCCCGCAGCCGATCAGGGCGGCGATGTCGAAGGGCAGGTCGTCCGGGATCGGGATGGCGCAGGAGGCCGGTACGACCATCTCCTCGGCGAAGGTGCCGGTGCCGGCGAAGCCGAAGACGTCCCCGGTGCCGCGGCGGAAGTTGGGCGTGGCGACGTTGCCGAAGCTGGCCAGGCAGAGGTGGCCCTGGCCGCGCTTGCAGGCCGGACAGACGCCGCACGGCGGCAGCCAGCAGACCAGGACCCGGTCGCCGACCTGGTGTCCGGTGACCCCGTCGCCGACGTCGGTGATCACCCCGGAGCCCTCGTGGCCGGGGATGAACGGCGCGGGCTGGGGCAGTACCCCGCTCATCGCGGAGAGGTCGGAGTGGCACAGGCCGGTGGCCTTGATCTTGATGCGGACCTTGCCGGGGCCGAAGCCCACGGCCTCCATGTCCTCGACGACCTCGAGCTTGTCCTGGCCGATCTCGCTCTGCAGTGCTGCGCGCACGGTGCGGCTCCTTCTGGCTGGCGCTTGCGGGGCTGTACGGCGGTACGGCGGTACGGCGGTACGGCTGTTGCCGCCCGGTGCGCGTGCCCGGCTCACCCGGGCCCGGTCCACGCGCGCCCGGCCGGCACGTACGGGGTTACGCGTGCTCGACGACCGTGTCGGCGAGCACCGGCGCGTCGTCCCGGTCGACGGCCGTCACCGCCACCTGGATCCGGCCGGGCTCGCGCCACATCCGGATGCGCAGGGTCTCGCCGGGGAAGACGATCCCGGCGAAGCGGGTGCGGTACGAGCGGACGCGGGAGACGTCGCCGTCGAGCAGGGTGTCCACCACGGCCTTGAGGGTCATGCCGTACGAGCACAGGCCGTGGAGGATCGGCTTGTCGAAGCCCGCCATCTTGGCGAACTCGGGGTCCGCGTGCAGGGGGTTCCAGTCGCCGGAGAGGCGGTAGAGCAGCGCCTGCTCCTCGCGGATCGTGCGCTCCACGGTCCGCTCGGGCTCGCGTGCGGGCGGTTCGAGGCGCTCGGAGGGGCCGCGGTCGCCGCCGAAGCCGCCCTCCCCGCGCACGAAGATCGACGCGTCGCTGGTCCAGAGCGGGCCGTCGGCGTCGGCGACCTCGGAGCGGAGCACGATGACGGCCGCCTTGCCCTTGTCGTAGACCGCGGCGACCTTGGAGCTGGAGCGGGCCTCTCCCTTGACCGGGATCGGCCGGTGGAGCGTGATGGTGTGTCCGCCGTGCAGGACGGCGGCCAGGTTGACCTGGATGCCGGGGGCGCCGAGGCCGCCGAGCATGGCCATCCCGGCGCCGGCGACGGTGGCGAAGCTGGGCAGGACGTGGAGCTTGGACTCCAGGGTGTAGCGCAGCTCGTCGGGGTCGTTGGCCGGGATGCCCGCGCCGAGCCCGAGGTGGTACAGCTGGATGTCCTTGTGGTCCCAGCTGAGCTCACTCTCGCGGGGGTCGGCGGCGAGGGCCTTTGCGGCGTCGATCGGCATCGGCTGCTTGCTCCTTTGTTGGAAGACCTCGGTGCGGCCGTCCGCACCGTCGGCCGCACCGAGGTCGCTTGCGGACCGGCCTGGCGTGCTGCCCCGTCGTGGATCCGGGGACAGATCTAGAACGCGTTCTAGGCCGGTGGCCCCTATGTATAACGCACCCCCCAGGAGTTGTGAAGACTCCTGACCGCACGTCAGATCCCGCTTCGGGGAGCGGAGACGGGGGTACGGCCCTACGCTGGTCGGATGGACGAAATGCCCCGGAATTTCCGTACCGCACGCTCGCTGCGCGTGCTGCTGGCCCCGGCCGACCGGGCCCTCGCGGTCCTGCTGGGAATGGAACCGGACATCGATGTGGTGGCCCAGGTCCGCCCCGGGGACGACCTCGCGGCCGCCGCGATCATGTGCCGCCCCGAAGTGGCCCTGGTGGACGAGGTGTCGGCGGTCTCGGCGGTGCTCGCCGAGGTCCCGGAGTGCCGGGTCCTGGTCCTGGCCACGTCCGCCCACCCGGGACTGGCCGGCCGTTCCCTCGCCGCGGGCGCGGCGGGCCTGGTCCTCCGCGACGGCCCGGTCCCGGACCTCGCGGAGGCCGTCCGCCGCGCCTCGACGGGCGAAACGGTGGTCGACCCGGCCCTGGCGGACCCAGCGGGCGCGTAGTACGCGGCCGCCCTGCGCGGCGTCGGTCAGCCGCGGGGCCGACGCAGGTCCGGGAACGCGAACGAGAACACCGTCCTCCCGTCCGCGTCGCGTTCCTCGAAGGCAGCGAGGTCCCGCCCCGCGGGGTTCCAGGCGACGACGTAGGTGCGGCCCCAGAGCCCGGGAACGTCGACGACCGGGACGGCGGGCAGCAGGCCGTCCCGGAGGGTGAGCCGTCCGGTCGCGGCCGTGGGCGTGGGGCGGCCCAGCCAGACGTTCAGCCCCGCCACGCCGGTGTCCTCGGCCGTCAGCAGTCGGAAGCCGCTGCGCTCCCCCCGCTTTCCGAGCAACCGGAGCTCCGGGGCGGCCGGGCAGGAGAACCAGGGGCCCTTCGCCCCGGCCACGCCCGGGGCGACCCCGGCACCCACGGGGCGCGTGGAGAGCCGCATGCGGCAGGCGGGACGGTCTCCGCGCGCGCCGGCCGCCTCCGCGCGGACCTCCAGTGACCAGCTGGTTCCGTCGACGACGCCCGTGCCGACGACGGTCCCCTCGGGGGCGGGCAGCGTGGCCGGGGGGCGCGGCGAGGCCGCACCGGAGTTCTCCCGTTGCGGCAGGACGGGCCCGGCACACAGCAGGGCGACGCCCGCGGTCAGCAACACGGCGAGGGCTCCGCCACGCACCGCGGACCTGCGCCTCTTGCGGGCTGCCGCCCCCTCGCGGATCCGGTCCAGTGGCACGGCTGACGGCTTCGGCATGCACGCCACGGCCGAGAGCAGCTTCGCCACCTCGGAGTCGGCGGTCTCCCGGGGTCGGCGACGGTCGTCGTGGTCCACGGCTCAGGCTCCTTCCTCTTCGGTGCGGGAGGACCGGAACAGGGCCGGCAGCAGCGGGCTGGTGCGGAGTCTCGCCAGGGCCCGGGACGCCTGGCTCTTCACCGTACCGACCGAGCAGTCCAGGACCCGGGCCGTCTCCTCCTCCGTCAGGTCCTCCCAGAACCGCAGAACCAACACCGCACGCTGGCGGGGCGCGAGGGTGTCGAGCAGCGTGAGCATCGCGTCACGCTCCTCCACTTCCCCGCCCGGCGGCGCCGGCGCGGCCTCCTCGGGAAGGCGAGGGACCAGCAGCTGGGTGATGGTGCGGCGGCGCAGGCGGCTGCGATGGGTGTTCACCAGGGCCCGGCGCACGTAGGCGTCGAGGGACTCCGCGCGGATGCGGTGCCAGCGGCCGTGCACCTTGATCAGCGTCGTCTGCACCAGGTCCTCGGCCTCGTGAAAGTCTCCGGTCAGCAGGAACGCGATCCGCACCAGCCGCTCCCAGCGGGCCGCCGCGAACTCGTCGAACCCGCCGGGTCCTTCGTCCCCCTGCGTGACGGTCCCGGGAACCCCGGCTCCGGGCACGGCGGCCTCCCGTGCCGCGGGCACGCCGGACTCCGGGACGCACGGAGCCGGCTTGCCGCCGCCCGCCCGGCGGCCGGGCACCCGCACGGCACCCGCGTCGGTCAGGATCACATGAACTCCCTCGAACGTGGCAGCTACGACAGCGTCTTCACCTGCTCATACTCCGGCCGGGCCCGCCGGGGTTGCCTCTCGCCGGGATCGGAATGCGGTGCGGTGCGGAGGCAACCCCGCGGCGCCCGGGCGGAGTAGTCCCGTTCGAGGAGAGGCCGAGGACGCCTCCCCGTCCCGTACGGAAGGGATCGGACACCCATGTCACGACGGAACACCCGGCCGCAGTACGCCCCACCCGGCGCGGCGCCCCGGCGGCCGGGAGCCGGCCGCTTCGCCCGCCTCCTGGGACGGCTGCTGCCCGCCGTCGCCGCCGTGCTCGTCGGCGTCGCCGTCGCCCCGCTGCTCTCCGCACCGCCCGCCCGGGCGGCGGTGCCCGGCGGCTACGGCGAACGCCGGCTCGACGAGATCACCCTGCTCGACAGCCACAACGGCTTCTCCAACGGCCATGACGGCATCGACTTCGCGCGCAACCAGACCGTGTCCCTGCGCGACCAGGTGCAGAAGTTCCAGGTGCGGGGCACCGAGCTCGACATCTACCCGAGCGGTGAGAAGGTCAGGCTGTGCCACGGCGACTGCCGGGGCGGCTCCCGGGACGTGACCCTCGCCCTGAACGAGATCGTCACGATGCTGAACGAGAACCGGGGCGAGGTCTTCGTCATCCGGTTCGAGGACTACGTCAAGGACGAGGCCCTGCTGGCGGAGGTGCTGCGGTACGTCCCGGGCCTGACCGACCTGACCTTCCGGCCGGACTCGGACCAGTGGAAGGTCCGCGAGCGCGGCTGGCCCAAGGTGAAGGACATGGTGAGGGCCAACAAGCGCCTGCTGATGTTCAGCGACGTGGAGGGCCGCGCCGACATCGGCCTGCCCTTCATCGGCGACTACATCGTCCAGAACCACTACGAGGGGCTGGCCTGCCGGGACCGGGGCGGCTACTCGAAGCCGATGAACACCCCCCTGCGGAACCGGTTCCAGCCGCTGCTGCTGATCAACCAGTTCCACGACGGGGACGACGAGACCAACGTCTACGAGAACATCCGGGACCGGATCGGCAACTGCACGCACGTGGCGGGCGGCCGCGTCCCCAACATCATCTCCTTCGACGACGTGCAGAGCCAGAACGAGGGCCCGCGCAGGTTCGTGCAGAGCCTCAACAACGCCCCCTCCTGGTCCCCCGACGGCGGCCGGCTGTGCCTGGACACCGATCAGGGCGGCACCGCGAACGGCACCAAGGTCCAGATGTGGACCTGCAACTGGTCGACTCCCCAGGCATGGCGCCGTGTCCCGCACGCGGACGGCTTCGAGCTGCGCGCCCTCGGCAAGTGCCTGGACGTCTCCGCGGCGGACGGGCTGGGTGTCCGGCTGTGGGACTGCAACGGCAGCACCCACCAGCGCTGGTCCCACCGGAACGGCGCCCTGGTGAACCACGCCGTGAACAAGTGCCTCGTGCCGCACGAGCGCCGGTTCACGGAGGGGCAGCCGGTCGTCGTCTGGGCCTGTGACGGAGGCGGTCAGCGCTGGGACTGGCGCCTGCGCTGACCCACCGCGGGCCTGACCGGGCTCGGGCGCCCCGACGGGACCCGGTCAGGCCCCCGCCCCTACGACCGCCGCAGCACCGTCACCACCGCCGCGCCGCCGAGGCCGATGTTGTGGGCCAGGCCCACCCGCGCACCGGCCACCTGGCGCGGCCCCGCCTCGCCCCGCAGCTGCCAGACCAGCTCCGCGGCCTGCGCCAGCCCCGTCGCGCCCAGCGGGTGGCCCTTGGAGATCAGGCCGCCCGAGGGGTTCACCACCCACCGGCCGCCGTACGTCGTCGCGCCCGACTCGACCAGCTCCCCGGACTTGCCCTCCCCGCACATCCCCAGCGCCTCGTACGTCAGCAGCTCGTTCACCGAGAAGCAGTCGTGCAGTTCGACCACGTCCACGTCCTCGATGCCGAGCCCGGACCGCTCGTACGCCTGCCGGGCCGCGGCCTCGGTCATCGGCCGGCCGACCACGTCGATGCACGAGCCGGAGTCGAACGAGGCGGCCGTGTCCGTGGTCATCGCCTGCCCAGCGATCTCCACCGCCTTGCCGTGCAGCCCGTGTTCGACCACGAACCGCTCCGAGACGACCAGCGCCGCCGCGGCCCCGTCCGAGGTCGGGGAGCACTGGAGCTTGGTCAGCGGCCGGTGGATCTCCTTCGCGGCCAGGATCTCTTCGACCGTGTAGACGTCCTGGAACTGGGCGTTGGGGTTGTTCGCCGAATGCCGGTGGTTCTTCGCGCCGACCGCCGCGAGCTGCGCCTCGGTCGTCCCGTACCGGTCCATGTGCTCGCGCGCCGCGTTGCCGAAGATCTGCGCGGTGGGCGGGGACATCTCGAAGCCGTGCCCGGCCGCCATGATCCCGTAGTGCCTGGCCACGGGCGAGGTCTTGAAGTCGCCCCCGTCGGCGCCGCCCCCGAGCGCGCCCTTCTTCATCTTCTCGAAGCCCAGCGCCAGCACGCAGTCGCCGATCCCGCCCTCGACGAACTGCCGGGCCATCATCAGCGCCGTCGAGCCGGTCGCGCAGTTGTTGTTCACGTTGTAGACCGGGACCCCGCTCAGCCCCAGCTCGTACGCGGCCCGCTGGCCGGCGGTCGACGCCTGGAAGCAGTACCCGACGGGCACCTGCTGCACCCGGTCGTACCCGATCCCCGCGTCCGCGAGCGCCGCGGATCCGGCCTCCTTCGCCATGTCCCAGTACTGCCAGTCCCGCGACTCGGGCTTCTCGAACTTCGTCATCCCGACACCGACGATGTACGCCTTCATTTACGTGACTCCTAGTCCCTTAGTCCCTGGGGAGGCCGAGGATCCGCTCGGCGACGACGTTCAGCTGGACCTGGGTGGTGCCCCCGGCGATGGTCAGGCAGCGGGACATGAGCATCCCGTGCACCGCCCGCTCCCCCGCCCCCTCGCACACCGCGCCGGCCGGCCCCAGCAGCTCCAGCGCCAGCTCGGCGGTCCGCTGCTGGTGGGGCGTCTGGACGAGCTTGCGGACGGAGGCACCCGCGCCCGGCTCCAGGCCGGACACCTGCTGGAGCGTGGTGCGCAGCCCGATGCAGGCCAGGGCGTGCGCCTCGGCGGCCAGCGCGCCGATCCGGGCCCGGTACGCGCCGTCCAGCTCGCCGGCGCGCGAGATCAGCGCCTCCAGGCCGACGTCGAAGGTCATCTGGTCGGCCATGTGGACGCGTTCGTTGCCGAGGGTGTTGCGGGCGACCCGCCACCCGTCGTCCACCCGGCCGACCACCGCGTCGGCCGGGAGAAGCACGTCGTCGAAGTACACCTCGTTGAAGAGGGCCTCGCCGGTGATCTCCTTCAGGGGTCTGACGTCGATGCCGACGGTGTTCTTCATGTCGACGACGAAGTAGCTCAGGCCCTTGTGCTTGGGCGCGTCCGGGTTGGTGCGGGCGAGCAGGATGCCGTAGTCGGCGGTGTGCGCGGAGCTGGTCCACACCTTCTGCCCGTTGACCTTCCAGCCCTCCTCGACCCGCTCGGCCCGGGTGCGCAGCGAGGCGAGGTCGGAGCCGGCGCCCGGCTCGGAGAAGAGCTGGCACCAGGACAGCTCGCCGCGGAGCGTCGGCAGCAGGAACCGCTCCTGCTGCTCGGGCGTCCCGTACGCGATCAGGGAGGGCACGACCCAGGTGGCGATCCCGAGGTCGCTCAGGCGCACCCCCGCCTCCCGCATCTCCTGCTGCACGGCGAGCTGCTGGACCGGCCCGGCACCCAGCCCGTGGGGGGCGGGCAGGTACGGGGCCGCGTACCCGGTGGGCGCGAGGACCCGGCGTACGGCGGCCGGGTCGAGGCCGCGCACGTCCGCCACCACCTCGCGCGCCGCCGCCCGGTACGCCTCCGCCTCGGCCGGCAGCTCCAGCCGCAGCTCCCGGCGCGCACCCGCGGCGGCCAGCCGCACGGCCCGCGTCCGGTGCCCGTCCCCGGGCCCCAGCAACTGGCGGGCGACCAGCGCCCGGCGCAGGAAGACGTGGGCGTCGTGCTCCCAGGTGAAGCCGATGCCGCCGAGCACCTGGATGCAGTCCTTGGCGCACGAGTACGCGGCGTCGAGCGCGGTGCCGGCGGCCAGGGCGGCCACCAGGCCGCGCACCGGCTCCGCCTCGCCGGCCGCGGAGGCCGCGTCCCAGGCCAGCGCGCGGGCCTGCTCCACCCGGACGAGCAGGTCCGCGCACAGGTGCTTGATCCCCTGGAACTGCCCGATGGGGCGCCCGAACTGCTCCCGCACCTTGGCGTACTCGGTGGCGGTGTGCAGCGCCCAGGCCGCCGTCCCGCAGGCGTCGGCCGCGAACAGCACGCAGGCCAGGTCCCGCACCAGGGCCGAATCCAGGGCGAGCAGCCGCCCCGCGGGAACCTCCACCCCGTGGGCGGACACCTCGGCGGTGGGCCGCGTCGGATCGGCCGACTCGTGGACCCGTACGTCGAGGGAGGCCGCGTCCACGGCGAACCAGAGGGTGCCGTGTGCCGCCTCGGCGGCCAGCAGCACCAGATCGGCCTCGCCGGCGCCGAGGACGGGGGGCGCGGTACCGTCGAGCAGGTGCCCGCCGCCCTCGACGGCCACGGCCGTCATGGCCCCGGCGCCCAGCGCCACGGCCCCGATCCGGGTGCCGGCGGCCAGTTCCCCGGCGAGCACGGCGTGCCCGGCCCGGTCCAGGAGTACGGAGGCCAGCGCGCTCGGCAGGAAGGGCCCGGGCAGCGCCCCGCGCGCGGCCTCCTCCACCACGACGGCCAGATCGAGCAGGGTGCCGCCCTCAAGGTGCGGGGCGAGCAGGCCCTGGGCGGCGAGGCCGTCCCAGTAGGCGGGTCTGTCGCGCGGGCCGGGCGGCGCGTCGAGCAGCTTCCGCACCTCTTCCGGAGGCACGTTCCGCCCCACCCAGCCGCGCACGGCCTCGGCCAACTCCCGCTGCTCTTGCGTGATTCCGATGCCCATGCGCGGCAGAGTAGAACACGTTTCATTCTGACGGAAGGTCAGATGGGGGGAGTCTGGGAGGGGGGAGGGCGCGGGCGGGTGGGTGAGGGTGGTGAGCCTTTCGGCGGCGGCCGAAACCATCGCGGGGGCCGCCGTGCGCGACGGAGCATCGGGGCACCGGAGGCCGAGGGGGCCTCCGGCCCACACCTCACGAGGGGGGACCCTGTTGTTCACGAACCTGCGCCGCACGGCGGTCGGCGCCGTCGCCGCCGCGACCCTGGCCGTCACCGCGCTCGCCGCGTCGCCGTCGGCGTCCGCGGCCGAGTGGGACTGTCCGACCTACCGCGTCTGCGTCTGGAACAACTCCTCGTTCAGCGGCTCGCCGACGTGGAGCTCGGAGGGCTCGATGTACGGCCTGTGGTCGGGCAACGGCATGTCGATCAAGAACAACGGCCGGTACCACCACGGGTTGGACCACGTGTACTGGACCGGCCACAACCGCTACGGAACCATCTCCGGCTGCCTGCACTTCCCGCCGGACAAGTCCGCGACCACCATCGGTGGAACCTTCTGGCTCGACTCGGTGACGTGGGGCCCGGAGTGCCCGTCCTGATGCGGCGGGCGGGTGAGGCCGGCACCTGCTGAGACGGTCTGAGGTGGTGGCCGGACGGCGGGCCACCACCTGGGCCGGTGTCGGGGAGGCGGACGTGTCCGGGGCGACCTCCCAGGCCCGTCGGTACCGGGTGCGTGGGGCGGGGTCGGGGTCCGGCCCCGCCCCACGGGGCGACGCGTCAGCGTCCATGGGCCAGCCGGCGGGCTCGGCGACTTCCGGGCCGCCCATGGCCCCTCACAAGCCGCCCACGATCGCTACGCGCTTCTCTGGTCACGGCGGCAGGCGGCCGTCTTGGGCCGGGAGGAGACGGGGGCGGGGATGACCTGGATCCCGTGTCCATGTGCCGCAACCGGCGGGCGGGACGGACCCGGCGCCGCGTCACGCACCCGGTACGGGGGGCGTCAGTAGAGGGTGATCGTGAAGCGCCTCACGACCTTGGGGGTCGTGGCGATCGTGTCGGAGTGGACCGAGCCGCGGGCCTTCTCGAAGTCCCCGGTGCCGCCGGTGATCGCGCTGTCGAAGGGACCCTGGTCGAGGTAGTTGAAGTACACCCCCTGCGTGGTGAGCTGGCCGCCCGGGAGGACGTAGGTCACGAGGCACTGCTCCGCCTCATCGGCGCCGCCCCGGGTGGTGACGCAGGAGCCGTGGGTCTCGCCGACCTTCTTGTGCTCCTCGTCGAAGAGGTCCGAGCGGACGACGACCGAGTCGCCCTGCGAGACGACGCCGGGGGTGGTGCTGACGGGGAAGCGGGTCACCTGCGCCACCTCGGCCAGGACCGTGATGGTCCGGCCCCGGTCGCCGCCCTGGGCGGAACCGGTGTCCGTCGCGGCGGACGCGACGGGGGTGCAGGCGAGGAGGGTGGCCAGCGTGGCCGTGCAGAGGCGGGCTGCTCTGATGGGGCGCATGGTGCGACTCCTGGGGTGGGTGTTCGGGGGATGGCCGGATGGCCCGATGGCGAACTGCCATCCGATTCCGTTCGATTCCCCTTCATAACCCCGCCTCCGCGGCCTCGCGGGGCACCCCAGGCACGAACCACCGGCACATCCAACCGGTCGGACCAAAGCCGGGCGGTGGGGCTCGGCACGACGCCGAACGGCAGTTCCAGGCGGTGCCGGGTCAGTGCGGCATCGCGAACAGCACCGCGTCCGCGATCTTCTCGGCCTCGCCCCTGCAACTGTCCGCCGGGTGTTCCGGCTCGCTGAGTCTGATCGTCACCGTCAGGTTTCCGTCGCGCAGGTCCAGGCGGCAGCCCGTGCCGGTGTCCGACCACGCGGCGCCCCAGTACGCCTCCTCACCCGGTCCGGGGCCGGCCGTGCCCCCGACCTTCTTCACGGTGTCCGCCAGCGCCGCCTTCGCGGCCGCCGCCCCCGGGGCGAGCCCGGCCGTCGCGCTCGGCTGGGGTCCGGTCGCCGACGTGCCGGGGCCGTACAGCCACCAGCTCACGTACGCGTGTTCCTCGTCCTCGGTGCTGCCGTACACACAGCCGCCGTAATCCGACCTCACGACCTTGCTGCCGAGGTCGTGCTTCTCCTGCCGGTCCGCCGTCGGCAGCGGCAGGTCGTCCACCATCTCCTCGCAGGTCGGCACGATCGCGTACACGTCGCCCTTCGGACCTTCCTCCGCCTCGGGCCACAGGGTGTACACGATCCCGGCGATCAGGCCCGCCACGACCAGCACGGACGCCGCCACCAGCAGCCGCAGGATCCGGCGCCGTACGGGGTCATCACCGGCAGCGGCGACGGCATCGACCGCGGTGGCGGCCACCGTGGGCTCCCCCCACGCCCCGGTCCCGCCCGCCACGGGCCGGCTCGCCAGGTCGAGGACGGTCCGCTCCGGCGCCCCCAGCACCCGCTCGACCTCCGCCTGCTGCTCGGCGATCAGCCCGCGCACCGCGTCCGGCCACTGCCCGCCGCCCCCGGGCGCCACCGGCCCGAGCAGCTCCAGCAGCCGCGCCGGGTCCGGCCGGTCGGCCGGGTCCTTGGCCAGACAGGCCGCGACCAGCTCCCGCAGCCCGCCCGGCACGTCCGACAGGTCCGGCTCGGCGTGCACCAGGTCGTACAGCGTCATGAGGGTGGACTCCCGGGCGAAGGGACTCCGCCCGGTGGCCGCCATGGCGAGCACCGATCCGAACGAGAAGACGTCGCTCGCCGCCGTCAGTTCCTTCGCCTCCGCCTGCTCCGGCGACATGAAGGCGGGCGAGCCGACGACCACCCCGCTCTCCGTCAGCTCGGTGGCCCCGGCGCCCTCGGCGGCCCGGGCGATGCCGAAGTCGATGACGCGTACGCCGTCCTCGGCGATCAGCACGTTGTCCGGCTTGAGGTCCCGGTGCACCAGCCCGGCCCGGTGGATCTCCACCAGGGCGGTCGCCAGCCCCGCTGCGATCCGCCGTACGGTCTCCTCCGGCAGCGGGCCGGTCCGGTCGACGACCGTGCCGAGCGAGGGCCCGGTCACGAACACCGAGGCCAGCCAGGGCGTCTCCGCCTCGGTGTCGGCGTCGGTCACGGCGGCCGTGAAGGCCCCGGACACCCGCCGCGAGGCGGCGACCTCGCGCCGGAACCGGGCCCGGAACTCCTCGTCCGACGCGATCCGCGCGTGCACCTGCTTGACCGCGGCCAGCCGCCCGTCCGGCCCGGCCCCCAGCAGCACCCGCCCCATGCCGCCGCGCCCGAGCTCGGCGAGCAGCCGGTACGGACCCACCGCGACCGGATCGGCCGCCCTGAGCTCCCTCACTTCTTCTCCACGATCTTGATGGCGGCCCGGGCCGCCTTCACGGCCTCCGCCTCGCAGGCCTCCTGCCCGGCGTACCCGGGCCCGCTCACCCCGACCGTCACGCGCAGGTTCACGTCCCGAAGCGACAGGCGGCAGGTGTCGGTGTTGTCGGCCGTCGGGGGGAGCCACTGCGCCTCGTCGGCGAAGTCGAGGTCGGCATCGCGCCGGGTCGCGCCCTCCGGCAGGTCCGCCTCGTAGTTCTGGTGGGCGCTCTCCGAGCCCGTCCCGAAGGCCGGGGAGGTCTTGCGCACCAGCCAGCCGACCTCGATGCGGTCGCCGTTGGCCCGCTTCCACGTGCACGTTCCGGGGTGCACGATCTCCGCCGCGTTCAGGATGACCCCGTCGAAGTCGGCCACCTCGAACCCGGACGGCATCGGGATCTCCTCGCGGATGGCGTAACAGGTCCTCGCCCGCGCCTGGTACACGTCGTCGACCCGGGACAGCGGCGCGCCGTCCGGGAAGGCCACGTAGTACAGCCACACGACGCCCGGCCGGCCGATGGTCGCGAAGTACAGGGCGACCAGCGCGGCGGTCGTCAGAACCACCCGCGGCCACATCCGCTTCCCCCGGGGCGGCGGCGTTCCGGGCGCCACGGCGGACGGCAGGGCGGTGGTCAGCTGCTCCACCTCGGTCCGCTGGCCGGCGATCAGTCCCGCCACGACCCCCGGCCAGGGCCGGGCCGTCGGCGCGACCGGCCCGATCAGGGCGAGCAGCTGCTCCGGGGTGGGCCGCGCGGCCGGGTCCTTCGCGAGGCAGGGCTCGACGACGGCGCGCAGCCCGGCCGGTACGCCGGTCAGGTCGGGCTCGGCGTGCACGATCTCGTGCAGCAGGCGGGGTACGGACTCGGCGGCGAACGGCGGCCGCCCGGTCGCGGCCGCGACCAGCGTGGACCCGAGGGCGAACACGTCGGCGGCCGGCGTGACCTCCCGCCCCAGGGCCTGCTCGGGGGCCATGAACGACGGCGAGCCGATCAGCGACCCGGTGTGCGTGATCCGGGTGGCGCCCTCCACGGCGCGCGCGATGCCGAAGTCGATGACGCGTACGCCGTCCTCCGCGAGCAGCACGTTGGAGGGCTTCAGGTCCCGGTGCACCAGGCCCGCGCGGTGGATGTCGGCGAGCGCGGTGGCCAGCCCGGCCGCGAGTCGCCGTACGGCGTCCTCGGGCAGGGTCCCGCCGCAGGCGTCCAGGGCGTCGCTCAGCGGGGGCCCGGGCACGAAGACGGAGGCCAGCCAGGGCGTCTCGGCGTCCGGATCGGCGTCGAGCACGGGCGCGGTACAGGCGCCGGACACCTTCCGGGAGGCGTCCACCTCCCGCCGGAACCGGGCTCGGAAGCCGTCCTCGTCGGCGTACTCGGCGTGGATCTGCTTGACGGCCACCAGTCGGCCGTCGGGGGCGGCCCCGAGCAGGACCCGCCCCATCCCCCCTTGCCCCAGCTCGGCGAGCAGCCGGTAGGCACCAACTGCCGCCGGGCCGGGCCCTGTTATCGGTCGCATGCCCCCGTTTTACCCCCAGCCTCTGTCAGAGGCTGGAGACGAAGGCGGCGAAGGCGGCGGTTCCCACGGTGAAGGCGGGGCCTTCGGGGTTCTCGGAGTCCCGGATGGCGACGAGTTCGCTGTGCGCGGCGACCTCTACGCACTGCCCGCCGGTGTCGGAGCTGTATGAGGACTTCTGCCACGCGGCGGCGCCGAGGGGGGCGCACTCAACGCAGTCGCCTCCGGTGCCTCCGCTGTACGAAGACTTACGCCAGTTCGCGCCCGTCAGGTCCCGGATGGTCTCCATAGCGCTCCTCCATTACGCGGGCGATCAGCTCTGCCGAACGCTCCACGGAGAGCGCGGCAGCCTGGAGGTGATCGTAGCGGTGCACGCAGTCCCGGACCGTTTCCGGGTTTGCGGTCACATTGGCCGATCCATAGCTCTCTGCGTAGACGACGTCCGGGTCAGATTCGAACCGCAGGACGTTGAACGCGCCTACTGTTGCCGGATGTTGACCAGCCCCAAACGGAAGGACCTGCACGCGCACTTCACGTCGATCCTGAAATGCCAACAGGTGGAGAAGTTGGTTTCGCATGACTTCCGGACCGCCGAACGACCGGTGTAGCACTGCCTCGTCCAGCACCACCCACACCAGCGGAGGGTGGCACCTAGTCAGGATTCGCTGCCGCTCAAGCCTTGCGGCCACCGCATCATCGAGGCTGTCCGCCCAGCCAGCCTTGAGGACCGCACGGGCATAACCCTCGGTCTGCAGTAGGCCGTACACCAACTGAGCCTGGAAGGAGGAGATATAGGCGGCCCGCGCCTCCATCTCCGCATACGCCTGGAACCAAGTGGGCAACTGGCTCCGCAGTACCAGCCCCACCAACCGCGAGAAGAACCCACCCGTCCCCAAGGCGGCATCCACCCGCTCCGAGAAGTCCCGGGTAGGCACCTTCTTCGCGGTCTCGATCTGGCCGATCAGCGAGGCCGTGCAGAACACGATGGACCCCAACTGCCCCTGCTTCAGCCCCGCGTCCTCCCTAAGCCGCCGCAGCTCCGACCCGTAGTAGTCCAGCGGCGAGGCGCTGGGATCGAGGTCGCGGATGTTGACCATGAGGCGGTCACCCCCAAGCTCACGCCGCGTGGCGTTCGGTTCAGGCCGTAGCCGAGCGTAACCACCTCTCCACACGCTGGTGGCATGAATCACGCAACTGACGCCCCACCGACGGAATCCGGCGGCAACTACCGCATGGACTTCACCGTCGGTGAGCACTCGGCCGGTCACATGCGCCGCATCCTGCGCCTGTTCCTCACACGTTGGGAGCTGCCCGAGCTGGCCGACTCCGCCGAGCTGGCGCTGACCGAGCTGGTCGCCAACGTCGTCCGGCACGTGCCGGACCGGAACTGCGCCGTGCTGATCCTGCGGCGGCCGGAGGGGCTGCGCATCGAGGTCTCCGACGGGGACCCGCGCCCCGCCCGCCCCCTCGTCCCGTACGACGAGGCGGCGGCCGAGCACGGCCGGGGGCTGCGGATCGTGGAGGCCGTCACCGACCGGTGGGGGTCGGAGGCCGGCCCCAGCGGCAAGACGGTGTGGTTCGAGTGCGACGGCAAGCCGGCGGGGCTGACTACCCCTCCCCCGCCCCCGCGTGCGTCCGGCACCACTCCGTCAAGGGCCGCAGGGCCCGCCACGACGTGCGCACCCGCTTGAGGGCCTCCCTGCTCCCGACCCAGGGGTCCGGGGGCCAGCCGCGGTGGGCGTAGAGGCTGCGGTGGCGGAGGAGGTCGAGGCGGGGGTGGTCGGCGGCCACGCCGCGCGGCCGGGTCTTGAGCCGGTCGCCCGCCAGCTCGAACCCGGCCTTCGACAGCTTGGCGAGGACGGCCTCCAGCTCCTTGCCCGGCGCGTCGGCGTCCACGGCGGCGCGGTAGCGCGTGAGCTGCTCGCCGGTCGGGCTGTGCAGTCCGGCGGCGACCAGGAGGCCGTCGGCGTCGACGGCGACGTAGAAGCCCTGGGAGGTGTGGGCGCCCTGCTGGGTCTTGTAGGGCGACTTGTCGTGCGAGAAGCGGACGTCGCGGTACGGGCGGAAGACCTTCGCCGGGCCGAACTCCGCTTCGAGCTCGGCGGCGAGCGCGAGCATCGGCTCGCGGACGGCCGTCTCGTACGTCTCCTTGTGCGCCGACCAGAACTCCTTGGAGTTGTCGGCGGCCAGCCCTTCGTAGAAGGCGAACGCCTCCGGGGGGAAGCCGGTGAAGCGCGAGGTGCCCGTGGGGGCCCTGGAACCCGTGGAAGCCATGCCGCCAGTACACACCGGCGGCGCCCGGCCCGCAGCCCGCCCCGCGGCCCCGGGCCGGGCCCGCCCCAGCCCGACCGGGACCCCGCCCTCCCTGCCTTACCGGGCGGTAGGGCAGCATGGGCCGCCACGACGGCACACGCGGCGGCACCGGCCGGGCGGGGCCGTACCCGCCCGCCCCAGCCGCACCCCCGAACCCCGCCAGGAGGCACCATGGCCACGGCCCCCAAGCCCGAGATCCTCGCCGCCTTCGAGGCGGCCAAGGGCTTCATGCCGGCCGGGGAGGGCCTGGCCCTGTACGAGGCGGCCGCCGAGGCCGCGACGCTGGGCCTCCCGCTCCTTGAGGTCGGCACGTACTGCGGGCGCTCGACCATCCTGCTGGCCGACGTGGCCCGGGAGCACGGCCTGACCGCGCTCACCGTCGACCACCACCGCGGCAGCGAGGAGCAGCAGCCGGGCTGGGAGTACCACGACCCGACCGTCGTGGACCCGGAGCTCGGGGTCATGGACACGCTGCCGACCTTCCGCCGCACCCTGCACAAGGCGGGCCTGGAGGACCACGTGGTCGCGCTCGTCGGCCGGTCCCCGCAGATCGCGAAGGTCTGGGGCACCCCGCTCGGCTTCGTGTTCATCGACGGCGGGCACACCGACGAGCACGCGACCGGCGACTACGAGGGCTGGGCCCCGCACGTGGCCGAGGGCGGCACGCTCGTCATCCACGACGTGTTCCCGGACCCGGCGGACGGCGGCCAGGCGCCGTACCGGATCTACCTGCGGGCCCTGGAGTCCGGCGCCTTCACCGAGGTCTCCGTGACGGACTCGCTGCGCGTCCTGCGCCGCACCGGCCCGGGAATCTGACCCGAACCGCCACCCAACAGACCAGAAGTCACACAATCGGACTTACTGACGGCGCGTCCCCCGGCAGGACCGGGGGCACCCGCTCCGCCCCGCACTAGGCTGCGCCCCGTGCCGTACGACGACAGCCCCCCGCCCCCGGAGTCCGCGTCCTCCGTCGACCCGGACCGCCGCCCCTTCTTCGCACGCCGCGCCACCCTGGTCGTGGCCGCCGCCGCGCTGGCGCCGGCCTGCCTCGCGGGCTGGGTGCTGGTGAACGTACTCACCGGGAACGGCGGCGCCCCCCGGACGCCCGCCCCGCTCGCCGGGCAGCAGCCGCACACCAACGACGCCAAGCCGAACGCGCACGGCACCCCGTCCGCGTCCACGGCGGCCGGCGGCCCCGTGGAGACCCCGGCCCAGGACGCCGGCGACCCCACCCCGCCCCCCGGCGAGCCGACCGGGGCCCCCAGCCCCCGCCCCCGCGGGCCGCTCGCCGGGAAGACGGTGGTCGTGGACCCCGGGCACAACACCGGCAACTTCCAGCACTCCCGTGAGATCAACCAGAAGGTCGACATCGGCACGGGCCGCAAGGAGTGCGACACCACCGGCACCACCACGAACTCCGGCTACAAGGAGGCCGAGTTCACCCTCGACGTGGCCAAGCGGCTGCGGAAGGTGCTGGAGGACCAGGGCGCCACGGTCGTCCTCACCCACACCGCGGACCGGCCCTTCGGCCCCTGCATCGACGAGCGGGCGCGGATCGGCAACGAGGCGGCGGCCGACGCCGTGGTCTCCGTCCACGCGGACGGCGTCTCGGCCGGCAACCGCGGCTTCCACGTGATCCTGCCGGCCCGGGTCAGCGGCGGGGCCGCGGACACCTCGGCCATCGTCGGCCCCTCCCGCGACCTCGGCACCCGCATCGCGGGCAACTTCGCCCGGACCACCGGTCTCGGTCCTTCCAACTACGTCGGCGGCGGCACCGGCCTGGTGGTCCGCGACGACCTCGGCGGCCTCAACCTGTCGAAGCGGCCCAAGGTGTTCATCGAATGCGGCAACATGCGTGACGCCAAGGACGCGGCGCTGCTGATGAGCCAGGACTGGCGGCAGAAGGCGGCGCAGGGCATCGCGGACGGCATCGTCGGCTTCCTCGGCGGGTAGGGCTGGAACGGAGCCGTCCGAGTCCCGGCCTTCTCGACCCGGGAGCCACCGGGCCCGGGTGGCATCCGTACGATGGTGCCCGCCCGCCCCGGACCTGACCGCACCCTCACACGCGGCCGTGGCACCACGAGACGACCGAGACCGAGAAGGACATCCAAGTGAACATCCGCTCCCTCACTCGAGGCGACGGCGTGGTGATCGGAGCAGCGGTGCTGCTGTTCATCGCCTCGTTCCTCGACTTCTACTCCGTCGACTGCGGGGCGGTTTCCGACCGCTTCTGTGCCGCGGTCGACCTGCCGAGCGCATGGGACACCGACCGGCTCGGGATCGTCCTCCCGGCCGTCTTCCTGACCGGGCTGATCGGAGCGGGCCTGATCGTCGCGGGCCGTGCGGTGCCGAACGCGCCGAAGTTCGCGGGGCTCTCCCTGGAGAACTGGGGCACGGTGCTGGCCGTGGCCGCGCTGTGGTCCTCGCTGTGGGCGCTGCTGGTCGGCAACGCGGACCTCGGCGCGGGTGCGGTGATCGCCTTCGTCGGCAACCTGGCGCTCGCCGGTGTCGCCGTCTTCGGCGCGCAGGTCCCGGCCCTCAAGGGCGCTCTGCTGCCGGCCCCTTCGGCGCAGCCGGCCCAGCCGTTCGGCGGCCAGCCGGGCCAGCAGGGCGGGTACGGCTACCCGGGCCAGCCTTCGTACGGCGGCCAGGGCGCCCCGTACGGCGGTCAGCCCGGCCCGGAGCAGCACCAGGCGGGCCCGGCCGGTGACCCGCACGGCGGCGCGCAGCACGGTGCCCCGCAGGACCAGGGCGTGGGCCAGGGCCAGCAGCAGGCGCCGGCGGCCGAGTTCGCGGCCTTCTGGTTCGCGGTACCGGTCGCGCGGCCGCTGTTCGCGGAGGACGGTTCGCCGACCCAGATCTCCGAACTCACCCCCGGGAACTGGTACCTGGCCGTCGACCAGCGCGGTGCCTCACTCGTGGCGCAGACGCAGGACGGCCGCCGCGGCGTCCTCCAGGACACCTCCGGCATCCTGCGCGGCTGATCCGCGGCGCGCAGCCTCCAACGGCCGACGGCCCCCCGCCCTTCCGGGTGGGGGGCCGTTGCCCTACAGTCCGCTGACGACCCGTCAGATAGATGGCCAGGGACGGGCCGGATCCGGCTACGCGGAGGGGACGGACAGCTCATGCGCCTCGGACTCGCACTCGGCTACTGGGGGCGCGGCCCCAGCCCCGCCCACCTCGACCTGGCCGTCGAGGCCGAGCGGCTCGGCTACGACTCGGTCTGGACCGCCGAGGCCTGGGGGTCGGACGCCTTCACCCCGCTGACCTGGATCGCCGCCCACACCTCGCGGATCCGGCTGGGCACGGCCATCGCGCAGATGGCGGCCCGCACCCCCACGGCCACCGCGATGCACGCCCTCACCCTGGACCACCTCTCCGGGGGCCGGATGGTGCTCGGGCTCGGCCTGTCCGGGCCGCAGGTGGTGGAGGGGTGGTACGGGCGGCCCTTCCCGCGCAGCCCGCTGACCGCCACCCGCGAGTACGTGGACGTGATCCGGCAGGTGCTGCGCAGGGAGGCGCCGGTCGCCCTGGACGGCCGCTTCCACACCCACCCGTACGCCGGTCAGGACGGCACCGGCCTCGGCAAGCCCCTGAAGCCCATCACCCACCCGCTGCGGGCGGACCTGCCGGTCCTGCTGGGCGCCGAGGGGCCGAAGAACATCGCCCAGACCACCCGCATCGCGGACGGCTGGCTCCCCCTCTACTGGTCGCCCACCCGCACGGACGCCTACCGGGCCTCCCTCACCGACCTGCCCGAGGGCTTCATGATCGCCCCGATGGCCCGGGCCAGGGTGTGCGACGACGTGGCGGAGGGGCTGCTGCCGGTGAAGGCGATGCTGGGCTTCTACATCGGAGGCATGGGCCACGCGGCACACAACTTCCACGCCGACCTGATGGCCCGCATGGGGTACGAGGCCGAGGCCCGGCAGATCCAGGAACTGTTCCTGGCCGGCCGCAGGCAGGAGGCGGTGCTCGCCGTACCGGACGCCTTCGCCGACGAGATCTCCCTGGTCGGCCCGCGCGAGCGGATCGCCGAACGCCTGGACCTGTGGCGCAAGGGCCCGGTCACCGACCTCCTGGTCACGGCCCCGGACCCGCACACCCTCCGCGTCCTGGCGGACCTCAACACCTGACCCCGGGGGCCGGGCGTCAGCCGCCGAGTTCCGAGGCGCTCGGGACCTTGTCCTTGACCTCGGCGCCGGCGCTCGCACCCGCCGACTTCACGTTGTCGATGACCTGCTGGAAGCTGGCGATGTCGGCCTCGCCGGCCTCGCCCTTGCGGAGCTTGGTGCCGAGGTCCTTCAGCGATTCGATGCCGGCCGTCAGCGGGGCGACGGCCTTCGACAGCAGCGGGTCGGCCTTGGCGTTGTTCACGGCCGCCTTGAGCCGGTTGTACGTGAACGCGCCCGCCAGGCCCGCCTTGACCAGGGCGAACCTGCGCCCGTCGGCGCCCTCCTTGAACTTGCCCTCGCGGTACGGCTTGATGATCCACTGGTACGTCGCGCCGGCCGCCAGGCCCGCGTTCGCGACGAACCGGGTCTTGGCGAACTTCTGCTCCTCCACGGAGCTCGACGGCGAGACCCCCGCCGCCGCTTCGTCGTCGCCGCCGCACGCGGTCGCCCCCATCAGGAGCGTGCAGGACAGCAGCAGCGCCACGAAGCCGCGGCGGATCGAGGCGGTTCTGGATTCGGGCACGTCGAAACCTCCGGGATCACACGGTGCTCACGGCGCCGCACAGGGGTGCCGCACCACCGGCAGCGTCACCCGCCCGGCCCACCCCCGCCACCCGGCGGGGCCCGGCGTACGGCCGTAAGAGGGGGTTTCGGCCCGGCGGTTGCGGCAATACGCGGCCCATGCCAGCACACACCGCGCAACGCGGAGCCGGCACGACGGCCGCACGGATCGTCGCCGTCGTCGCCGACGTCTTCGCCTTCGTCATCGTCCTGTGGATCGTCTTCTACCTGCTCGGCGCCAACCGGGCCAACGACCTGGTGCAGTGGACGCACGACACCGCCACCTGGCTCGCCGGCTGGTCGTACGACCTGTTCACCTTCGACCGCGAGTGGGCCCGGGTGGTCGCGGGGTACGGCCTCGCCGCCGTCGTGTACCTGCTCGTCGGCCACACCCTGGCCCGCTGGCTGGGCCGCCGTTTCTGATCGGTGCGTCTGCGGAGCCGCGTGGCTGCGGATCCGCGGATCGGCGCTCACGATGTCTCCGGCTCCGGCGGCGCGGACTTCCCCGCCGGAGCCGTGATCCGCTCCAGGTCCTCCATCAGCGCGTCCAGCCACGAGGCGGTCGCGTAGTACGGGCGGGCCGCGTCCGGCGGCTCCGCCGAGAACCCGGCGAAGCCCGGGTCCCGGAGCGGTACGGGCGGCGCCGCCGCCGGGTCGCCGTCGGGGTCCAGCCGGGCCGACACCAGCAGCATCCGCCCGGCGACCCGGTCCCCCAGGCGGGACAGCGCGGCGGCGGCCTCCGGACCGAGCGGGGCCGCCGGTGCGGGCGGCAGCGCGAGGCGGTCCGCGCCCCAGAGGGTGTGGTGACCGGCCATCAGGACGGCCTGCCAGTCCGTCGGCGGCCGTCGTGCACCGCCACCGTCACGGTGGCCGTCACCGTGGCCGTGGCTGGTGGCACCGGCCGCCGTACCGCCGGCCGCCCGGCCGGCCGCCGACCCGCCGTCACCGGGCCCGCCGTCACCGGGCCCGGTGGCGGTGGCGGCTCCCGCGCCCCGGGCCGGCCCCGCGCCCCGGCCGCCGTCCGCCGCACCCCTCGTACCCGCCGCGGCCGCCTCGCCCCCGAAGCGGACCGGCTCGCTCTGGAACTGCGCGTACGCGGACTCGGCCAGGACCAGTGCGTGCCGCAGCGAGGGGTACGTGGCGGTGCCGTCCTGCGGTGGCGGAGCGCCGCCCGTGGCGACCGACGCGCTGGTCGCCACCACGGTCTCGGCCGCCCTCCGCAGCAGCCCGGCCCCCGCGAGCCGCAGCTCGGTCTGCGCGCCCCGGGGCCAGGCCAGCAGGCCGAACACGGCACCGATGGTGCTGCCGATGAGCACGTCCAGCACCCGGAACTCGGCCAGCTGCCAGGTCGCCGGGTCCAGCTGGGCGAAGACCATCGCCACCAGCACGGTGAAGAGCCCCTGCGCCCAACCCACGCCCTTCACCGGCCCCACGGTGAACGCGAACACCATCCACAGCGGCAGCACCACCGCGTACACCACGGTGTGCGAGCCGCCCAGCGTCAGCAGCCCGGCGGTGAACAGCGCTCCGGCGAAGGTGCCCGCCAGCGCCACCCGGATCGTGCTCCAGGTCTCGCCCACGGTGGTGCGGGTCAGGCTCAGGGTGGCCAGCATCGCCCAGAAGCCGTGCGGCAGCGTGTCCAGGCCGGCGACCAGCCGGGCCGCGGCGAGCGCGAGGGAGAGCCGCACCGCGTTCTGGAAGAACACCGAGCGCCGCCCGGCGTGCCCCTGGACCCGGTGCCACCACAGCACCGGCGCCCGCAGTCCGGCGTACCAGAAGCGGCCCGCCGCCCCCTGCGGCACCTCGGCCCGCCCCCGTACGGCGAGCCCGGCGGCCGTGCCCATCGCCAGCGCGGCGTCGGCCACCTCCAGTACGGCGGCCTGGCGGCGCAGCACGGCGGGCGACGCGTGGTCCGGCGCGGCCCCGGCCGGCCGGGCACGGGCGGCGGCCAGAGCCCCGTACGCCTCGGCGGTGTCGGTCCCGGGCTTCCGCAGGAGCACGGCGGTCCGCCCGGACAGCCGGGCCACCGCCTCCAGCACCGCCGCGTCGCCGGGCGCCTGTGCCCCGGCGGGCAGGGCGAGCAGCCGGGTCAGCAGGGTGCGGACCGCGAGCCCGGTGTGCGCGAGACCCCGGTCCCGTACGCCCGGCCCGGCGGGACGGTCCGCCTCCGGCACCTCCAGGGGCCGCAGCGCCCGGGTCGCCCGGTGCGCGGCCGGCACCTCGCCGGCCGGGACCGCGCCCGTCGGCCCGGCCGCCTCGCGGGCGAGCCGGGCGGCGGTCTCCGCGGCCCGCGCGGCCAGTTCGCGGTAGGTGGGCGTCGGCGGCTCGGGGACGAGGAACGCCTCGGCCAGCACCAGCAGGGCGAGTCCGACGGTGGTGCCGATGAGCCGCTCCCCGAGGGAGCCTGGGTCGTACGGCGGGAACGACGGCAGGATGTACAGCAGCTGGAGCCCGGGCCCGGCCCCCGCGAGGCGCGGCCCGCCGACGGCGGAGAAGGCCAGCGCGAAGCCGATGACCAGCATCCCGACCACGGCGCTCCAGGTCCGTACGGACAGGAAGGTGCCCACGACGACCAGGACCCAGCACACCGGCACCGCCCGCAGCACCACGGCGGCCCGCTGCCGGCCGGTGCCGGGGATGCGGGAGAGGCCGGCCAGGGCGACCGAGGAGAACAGCGCGTAGGTGGCGGCGGTGGGCCAGCCGAAGCCGTACAGGAAGAGGTAGAAGCCGGAGATGGCGACCACCGCGACCCGCACGGCCCGCCGCCCCGCGGCCACGTACGGCCCCGGCACCCGTCCCCCCAGGCGCTCGCGCACCCCACCAGCATGCGCCAGGCCGCCCGACCCGGCACCCGCACCCGCACGCGCGCCCGCACGCCGGTGTGCGCCGCCCGGCCCCCTCGCGGCGGGCTCAGCGGCTCCCGGGCGTCGTGGACCGGGCCGCGCGTTCCGCGCGGCCCAGGGCTCCGCCCAGGAGGCCCAGGAGGATGGCCACGATGGCTCCGGCGCGGCCGTTGCCCGTGCCGAAGCCGCCGGTCGACGTGGCCAGGTGGAGGACGCCCAGGGCCACGGCGAGCAGGGCGGCCGCCATGGCCGCTGTACCGCCGGCCGGCCAGGGCCCGCCGCCGAGCCGGCCCTTCGCCCTGGCCCGGGCCAGGGCGCCCAGGCCCACCGCGGCGAGCGCCACGATCCCGGCGACCACGGACCCGGTCCGCCCGTCACCGATCGCCCCGCCGGCCACGGCGAGCACCAGTTCTCCCGACGCGTTCATCCCGGTTCCTCCTCCACGTCGTCGCGGTCCCGGGAGCGGGGCCGCGTCCGGACCGATCGTGCCGACGGCCCCTTCCCCGGCGCGTCCCACGGGCGCGGTCACTTCGGACTGCCGCGCCCGCGGCAGGGACTCGGCGAGTACCGCGCCCGCGGTAGCCGTCGCTCGTCCTCCGGCACGACTCGCCCGGCGGCGGCCCCTGGCTAGGGTGCGGCCATGAGGACAGGTGGGGTGCGGGTGGGGGTGCGGATGCGGGTCCCGGCCGTCGTCGCGGACTGGGGCGTGGCTGCCGGGGTGGCGGCGGCGCTGCTGGTGACCGGGCTGTCGGGCGGGCACCCCGCCGACGGCCCCGGCCTGCTCGGCTACCTGCTGCTCGCGGGTGGCGGACTGGCCCTGGCCGCCCGCCGCCGGGCCCCGGTGGCCGTTCTCGCGGCCACCGGGCTGTGTGCGGTCGGGTACCAGGCCGCCGGCTTCGACGTGGCGGTGGTCGGCTTCCTGGTCGCGGTGTACGCGGCCGTCCGGGCCGGGCACCGGCGGGCCACGGCCGTCGCGAGCCTGGCCATGCTGGCCGCCCTCCCGCTCGCCGCCCTGGCCTCCGGCCTGCACGGCACGGGTGAGGCCTTCGCGCGGGCCCGCGGGGCGCTGGAGCTGGCCTGGTTGGTCGCGGCCGCGGCCGCCGGCGAGGCGCTGCGCCAGGCGGAGGCGCGGGCCGAGGAGGCGGAGCGCACCCGGGAGGAGACCGCGCGCCGACGGGCGGACGAGGAGCGGCTGCGCATCGCGCGGGAGCTGCACGACTCGCTGACCCACCAGATCTCGATCGTGAAACTGCAGGCCGAGGTGGCGGTGCACGTGGCGCGCAAGCGCGGCGAGCCGGTGCCGGAGGCGCTGCTGGCGATCCAGGAGGCCGGGCGCGAGGCGAACCGGGAGCTGCGGGCCACGCTGGAGGCGCTGCGCGACGACGGCACCGCCCCGCCGCGGGGCCTCGCACACGTGCCGGAACTGGTGGAGGGCACCCGTACGTTCGGCCTGGACGCGCGCCTGACGGTCGAGGGGGAACCGCGGGACGTGCCGGCGGCGGTGGAGCGTACGGTCTACCGGATCGTCCAGGAGTCGCTCACCAACGTGGCCCGGCACGCGGCGGCCGGCACGGCTTCGGTGCGCATCGTCCACCGCCCGGACGCGCTGGCGGTGCGGGTGGACGACGACGGCCGGGCCACCCCGGAGTCCGCCCCGGTGCCCGGCACGGGGCTGCTCGGCATGCGGGAGCGGGTCACCGCCCTCGGCGGCAGCCTCCGGGCGGAGCCGCGCGGCGGGGGCGGCTTCACCGTGGAGGCGGTGCTGCCGGTGGAGCGTGCCTCGTGATCCGGGTGCTGCTGGTGGACGACCAGCCGCTGATCCGCAGCGGGTTCCGCGCGCTCCTCGCGCTGGAGGACGACATCGAGGTGGTGGCGGAGGCGGGCGACGGGCGCGAGGGGCTGGCCCTGGCCGCCGAGCACCGGCCGGACGTCGCGCTGGTGGACGTGCAGATGCCGGTGATGGACGGCATCGAGACGACCCGGCGGATCGCCGCGGACCCGGCCCTGGCAGGGGTGCGGGTGGTGATCCTGACCAACTACGGCTTCGACGAGTACGTCTTCGAGGCGCTGCGCGCCGGCGCGGCCGGATTCCTGGTGAAGGACATCGTGCCGGAGGACCTGCTGCACGCGGTGCGGGTGGCGGCGCGCGGAGACGCGCTGCTGGCGCCGTCGATCACGCGGAAGCTGATCGACCGCTACGTGGCCCGGCCGCCGGCACCGCCCGCCGGGGCGGGTCCGGCGGGCCTGGCGGAGCTGACCAACCGCGAGCGGGAGGCGGTGGAGCTGGTCGGGCGGGGCCTGTCGAACGACGAGATCGCCGCCCGCATGGTGATCACCCCGTTGACGGCGAAGACCCACGTGAACCGGGCGATGACGAAGCTCCACGCCCGGGACCGCGCCCAACTCGTGATCGCCGCGTACGAGTCGGGCCTGGTGAGCCCGGGCGAGCGCTGAGCCCGCCCGGGCGGGCGCTCGGCCCGGGCGAGCAGTGAGCCGCCCGGGCGGGGCCTCGGCAGCGGGGCAGCGGCTTCGGTTCCGCCGGCTCGATGACGTACGCCGCGCGGCCCCGGTAGTCGTCCTCCGGGTAGCCGGGGCCGTTCCCGTAACTGACCAGCAGCTTGCCGCCGTTGAACCGGGCAAGTCCGGGGCTCCGCTGGTCGTGGCGGACCAGCCGGTGGTAGCCGCCGCCGCCGGTCTCGACGGCGTAGACGGTCTTGCCGCCGGGGCTGACCGCGACCTCGGTGGAGACGGGGTCGGAACACGGCGGAGGGCCCGGCGCCGGCCGGGCCCTCCAAGATCATCGCGGTCGGACGGCTACCGGCAGCATTCCGGGGCCAGGCCCGACGGCAGGCGGGTGCCGCCGAAGACGGCGGTGGTGGCCTCGTCGCCGCCGAGGGCGGCGACGGCCAGCAGCAGGGAGCCGGCCGTCCAGGTGGTCTGCTCGACCGGCCAGACGGCCTGGTCCTCGAAGACGTAGCCCGTCCAGTACATGCCGTTCTCCGCGCGCAGGTGGCGGATGTCGCGCAGGATCTCCAGCGCGCGATCCGACTCGCCCGTCGCCCAGAGGGCGAGGGCCAGTTCGCAGCTCTCGCCGCCGGTGACCCACGGGTTCGGCAGCACGCAGCGCACGCCGAGGCCGGGGACCACGAACTCGTCCCAGCGCCCGTCGATCCGCTCCCTGGCCTCGGCTCCCGTCAGGGCGCCGCCGAGGACCGGGTAGTACCAGTCCATCGAGTAGCGGCTCTTGTCGAGGAAGCGCTCGGGGTGGCGGCGGATCGCGTGGGCGAGGGCGCCCGCGGCGAGCTCCCAGTCCGGCTGGGGCTCCTCGCGGTGCTCGGCGATGGCCAGGGCGCAGCGCAGGGCCTGGTGGATGGAGGAGGAGCCGGTGAGCAGGGCGTCGTTCACGGCGGCGCCGTCGGCCTCGCGCTTCCAGCCGATCTCGCCGCCGGGCTGCTGGAGCCCGAGGACGAACTCGACGGCCGCGTAGACGCAGGGCCACATGCGGTCGACGAAGGCGTCGTCGCCGGTGGCGAGGTAGTGGTGCCAGACGCCGACGGCGACGTACGCGGTGAAGTTGGACTCCTTGCCCGCGTCCTGGGGTTCGGCGGTGTCCACGCCCTCGGGGCGGTCGGCGTAGGCGGCGTACCAGGAGCCGTCGGCGTTCTGGTGCCGGGCGAGCCACTCGTAGGCGCGGGCGGCGGCGTCGTGCTCGCCGGCAGCGTCCAGGGCCATGGCGGCCTCGGTGTGGTCCCACGGGTCCAGGTGGTGGCCGCGGAACCAGGGTATGGCGCCGTCCTCGCGCTGGACGGCGAGGATGCCCGCGACGGTCTCGGCGGCCTGTTCGGCCGTCAGGACACCCGGCAGGACCAGGTGTTCGGTACGTCCGGGGGTGCTCACTTGGCCGCGCCGGCGGCGTCGACGGGGAGGTGGGGCTTGGTCGCGTACGCCACGAAGCTCTTGCCGATGACCGGGTTGAGGGCCTGCTCGGCGAGGCGGGTGGCGAGGGGCTTCTTCATGATGTCCCAGACCAGCAGCTTGTGGTACGCGCGGACCGGCAGCGCCTTGTCGTTGTCCACGCCGAACGCGCACTTGAGCCACCAGTACGGCGAGTGCAGGCCGTGGGCGTGGTGGGTGCCGTACGGCTTGAGGCCCGCGGCCTCCATCTTGCCCAGCAGCTCGTCGGCCTTGTAGATGCGGATGTGGCCGCCCTCGACCTCGTGGTACGCGTCGCTGAGCGCCCAGCAGATCTTCTCGGGGCCGTAGCGGGGCACGGTGATGGCGATCCGGCCGCCGGGCCTGAGCACGCGGACCATCTCGGCCAGCACGCCCTTGTCGTCGGGGATGTGCTCCATGACCTCGGAGATGATCACGACGTCGAAGGACTCGTCGGGGAACGGCAGCGCCAGCGCGTCGCCCTCCATGGCGGTGGCCGTCGCGCCGGCCGGGGCCTCGCCGGCCTCCTTCATCGCGGCGAACCACTTGGCGACCTCGCGGATCTCCTCGCCGTTGCGGTCGAGGGCGACGACCTGGGCGCCGCGCCGGTAGCACTCGAAGGCGTGCCGGCCTGCGCCGCAGCCCAGGTCGAGCACACGGTCTCCTGCGGCGAGCGGGAACCGGGAGAAGTCGACGGTCAGCACGGGGGCGGCCTGCTTTCGCGTGGTGTGAGGGTGGGGCTGGGCGTCAGCGAGTCGTGGTGGCGCGGCGGGCGCCGGCCGCGGCGATGGCGGCACGGTAGTGGGCGACGGTGCCTTCGGCGGCCTTGGCCCACGTGAAGTTGGCGAGAACCCGCTCGCGCCCCGCGGTGCCGAGCGAGGCGCGCAGCTCCGGGTCGCCGAGCAGCCGGCCGAGGGCCGCCGCCAGGGCTCCCGCGTCGCCGGGCGGCACGGCCAGGCAGGTCTCGCCGTCCGGGCCGGCCACCTCGGGGATGGCCCCGCCGGTCGTGGCGACCAGGGGGGTGCCGGTGGCCATGGCCTCGGCCGCGGGCAGCGAGAAGCCCTCGTAGAGGGAGGGCACGCAGGCGACCTCGGCGCTGCGGACGAGGTCCACGAGTTCGGCGTCGGTGACGCCCTTGACGAACCGTACGGCGTCCTGGAGCCCGTACTTCTCGATGGCGCGGGCGACGGGCCCGCGCTCGGCGCGCTTGCCGACGACCACGAGGTGGGCGTCGGGGCGTTCGGTGCGCAGCTTGGCGAGGGCCTCGATCAGGTACACGAGGCCCTTGAGCGGTACGTCGGCGCTGGAGGTGGTGACGATGCGGCCCGGGACCTCGGCGACGGACGCGTCGGGCGACCACAGCTCGGTGTCGGCGCCGATGTGCACGACGTGGATGCGGTCGCCGCGGACGCCGAGGTGGTCGGCGATCTCCTGCTTGGAGGAGCCGGAGACGGTGAGCACGGACGGCAGCCGGCGGGCGACGCGCTTCTGCATGCGCGTGAAGGCGTACCAACGCCGTACGGAGGCGCGCTTCTTGCGGTCCTTCGCGGCGTCGAGCTCCAGCTGCCGGTCGACGGTGATCGGGTGGTGGATGGTGGTCACCAGGGGGGCGCCGAGGGCGCCGAGCAGCCCGTACCCGAGGGTCTGGTTGTCGTGGATGACGTCGAACTCGCCGCGGCGGGCGGCCAGGTGGCGGCGGGCGCGGAGCGAGAAGGTCAGCGGCTCGGGGAAGCCGCCGGTCCACATGGTGGCGACCTCCAGCGCGTCGATCCAGTCCCGGTACTCGTCGCGCTTGGGCGTGCGGAACGGGTCGGGCTGGCGGTAGAGGTCGAGGCTGGGCAGCTCGGTGAGGGTCTGTCCGTCCTCGGGGTCGAGCACGGGGTAGGGCTGGGCGCCGATGACCTCGACGGTGTGTCCGAGGCGGGCCAGCTCGCGCGAGAGGTGGCGGACGTAGACGCCCTGTCCCCCGCAGAACGGGTTCCCCTTGTACGTGAGGAGTGCGATGCGCAACGGGCGGTCGCCGTCAGTGGCGGAACCCGCGAAAGGGCTCGTCACCATGGCCTCAGCGGACACTCTCGGCCCCCTTCTCACTGCACTTTCGCCGGAGCGTAACCGCTCGGATAATGTAGAACAAGTTTCAGACTTGATCCGTCGAGGAGCATTGAATCTACCGGCCGGAAACCACACCGTAAGAGGCGGAGCAGGTGATTCGCGCCACCACCGGCGCTCCTGACATGCTGAGGCGCGGAGCCGCACGGGGCCGTGTCCGGCGAAGGCCATGGAATGGGACATATGACAGCGGAAGCCAGAGCCGCCACCGCGGCGTCCCCGCCCCTGACTGAGCGCCAGGAGGCCCGTCGCCGACGGATCCTGCACGCGAGCGCGCAGCTGGCGAGCCGGGGCGGGTTCGACGCCGTGCAGATGCGCGAGGTCGCGGAGTCGTCGAACGTCGCGCTGGGCACGTTGTACCGCTACTTCCCGTCCAAGGTGCACCTGCTGGTGGCGACGATGCAGGACCAGCTCCAGCACATGCACACCACGCTGCGGAAGCGGCCGCCGGCGGGCGAGAGCGCGTCGGAGCGGGTCGCCGAGACCCTGATGCGGGCCTTCCGGGCCCTCCAGCGCGAACCGCACCTGGCGGACGCGATGGTCCGGGCGCTGACCTTCGCCGACCGGAGCGTCTCGCCCGAGGTGGACACCGTCTCCCGGCTGACGACCGCGATCATCCTGGACGCGATGGGGCTGGACGCGCCGCCGACGGCGGAGCAGCTCTCGGCGGTCCGGGTGATCGAGCACACCTGGCACTCGGCGCTGATCACCTGGCTCTCGGGCCGGGCGTCCATCGCCCAGGTGAAGATCGACATCGAGACGGTCTGCCGGCTGATCGACCTCACCGCCCCGGAGAAGCCCGGAGCCTGACGGCGGCGGGTCCCGACGGCGGCGGAGCGGGACGGGGCCGGGCCCCGACAGGGCCGGGTCCCGACGGGGCATGGCCGGAACGGGTCGGCTCTTGACGGGCCCGCATCATCTGTGTGATCAACTGATGCTCATGACGCGCACCCTGTATCTGTTCTGTTCCGCCGCCCCGCCGCTGTTCGACGTGGCCCGGGTCGTGGAGGAGGCCCAGGCCAGGGGCTGGGACGTGTGCCTGGGGCTGACCCCGGCGGCCGCCGACTGGGTGGCCGGGGGCATCGAGGGACTCGCCGCGCTGACCGGCCACCCCGTACGCAGCCGGTACCGGCGCCCCGGCGAGCCAGACCTGTGGCCGGCGCCCGACGCCGTGCTCTTCGCGCCCGCCACCTTCAACTCGGTCAACGCCCTGGCCCTCGGGATCACCGACCGCTTCGTGGTCGGCGTGGCGGCCGAGGCGATGGGCAAGGGCACGCCCATGGCCGTCATGCCGTGCGTGAACACGGCCCTGGACCGGCACCCGCAGTTCGAGCAGAGCCTGGCCACCCTGCACAACGCGGGCGTGCGCGTCCTGTACGGCGAGAACGGCTTCCACCCCAACCCGCCCGGCCAGGACCACGTACCGGACTTCCCGTGGCAGCTCGCCCTGGACGCCGCCGACGCGCTGGTCCAGCCCGTCCACGGCTGACGCCCGGGCACCGCGCTGGCTCCGGCAGGCCCGCCCGCCGCCAAAGGGGTGACGGCGGGCGGGGGTCGGCGGGGCCGCGGCCGGATCGGCTACTCCTCCGGAGGGAAGACCGGCTCGCCCGACTCCAGCAGCGTGATCACGATGGCCTCGACCGGGCACCCCTCGGCCGCCGTGAGCACGGGCTCACTCGCGTCGGTGTCCGGTGCGACCGGGTGGGACTGGCGGGCGGTGTCCAGCCGGAAGCCGTCCGGGGCGTGGTTGACGCACATGCCGGAGCCGATGCAGACACCCCGGTCCACCTCGACGTGCCAGCGGTCACCCATCAGGCACCGCCCGCCGCGCCGGCGGCCGGCGCGTACCCGGCGGGCAGGTGGATCATCTTGTGCTCCAGGTACTCGCCCAGGCCCTCGGGACCGAACTCGCGGCCCACGCCGCTGTTCTTGTAGCCGCCGAAGGGGCCCATCATGTCGAGGCTGAAGGTGTTGACGTTGTACGTGCCCGTCCGCACCCGGCGCGCGAAGTCGATGCCGTGCTCGACGTCCCCGGTCCAGACGCTGCCGCTCAGGCCGAAGTCGGAGTCGTTGGCGATCCTCGCCGCCTCGGCCTCGTCCCCGTAGGGCAGCAGGCAGACCACCGGGCCGAAGATCTCCTCACGGGCCACCCGCATGCCGTTGTCGACGCTGCCGAGCAGGGTCGGCTCGACGTACCAGCCCCGCTCCTGCCCGGCCGGGACGCCGCCGCCCGCGAGGACCTTGGCGCCCTCGTCCTGGCCGATCCTGATGTAGTCGAGGGACCGCTTCTGCTGGCGCCGGGCGACCAGCGGGCCGAGCTGCGTGGCCGGGTCCAGCGGGTCGCCGACCACCAGGGCGCCGGCCGCGGCCGCGAGGGCCTCGGCGATCTCGTCGTAGCGGCTGCGCGGGGCCAGGATCCGGGTCTGGGCGACGCAGGCCTGGCCGTTGTTCATCCAGGCCGCCGGGATGATCCCGGCCACGGTGGACTCCAGGTCGGCGTCCGGGAGGATCACGGCGGCCGACTTGCCGCCGAGTTCGAGGGTGACCCGGGTGAGGTTGCGGGCGGCGACCTCCATGACCCGCTTGCCGGCCGCGACGGAGCCGGTGAAGGCGACCTTGTCGACGCCGGGGTGCCCGACGAGGTACTCGCTGACCTCGCGGTCGGCGGGCAGGATCGACAGCACGCCCTCCGGCAGCCCGGCCTCGCGGGCGATGTCGGCCAGGATGTAGGAGTCGAGGGGCGCCTCGGGCGAGGGCTTGAGGATCACGCAGGAGCCGGTGAGCAGCGCGGGTGCCAGCTTGGCGGCGGCCACGAACTGCGGGACGTTCCAGGGGATGACGGCGGCGACGACGCCCACCGGCTCGCGGCGGACCAGGATCGGGCCGAGCACGCCGGCGCGGTGCTCCTCGTACGGGTAGGCGCGGGCGACCGTGATGGCGGCGTCGTAGACCATCATCGGGCCGAGGGCCTGGGCGAGGACGCTCCAGGAATACGGGGAGCCGTTCTGGGAGCTGATGGAGCGCGCGATCTCCTCGTGCCGGACGGCGATGGCGTCCTTGATGCGGGTGACGACCGCGATCCGCTCGTCGAGGCTCATGCGGGGCCAGGGGCCCTCGTCGAAGGCCTTGCGGGCGACCGCCACCGCGCGGTCCACATCGGCGGTGGAGGCGTGCGGGACGCGACCGATGACCTGCTCGGTATGGGGCGAGACGACCTCGATGGTCCCGCTGCCCAGCGGGTCGGCCCACTCCCCGCCGATGAACAGCTTTCCGTGTTCCACGAGCTCGGTCATGGCTGATGCCTCCTGCGGCCCGGCGCTGCTGTGACTGCCTGCGTGCCGTCCCCTGACGCTCTTTCAGGCTTCGACCCAGAACTGATACCAGTTCTAGTTCGACTAGTCCACGGCGAGGACGGAAGCGACGGAGAAGGGGACACCCGGGGCCTCCGGCGGCTGGTCAGGAGTGGCTCTTGATGGTCGACTTGGGCTACTACTGCAACCAGTTCTCGAAACGTACGTCGACAGGGGGCCCGGCATGACCCAGGTGACTCAGGTGACCGACCACGGCGGGGGCGTCCACGGCATCAAGGTGCCCATCCCGGACAACCCGCTCGGCCACACCCTCGTCCACGTCCTCGACACCGACGCCGGGCCCGTCCTCATCGACACCGGCTGGGACGACCCCGCGTCCTGGGACACCCTGGTCGCGGGCCTGGACGCCCTCGGCATCGCGGTCGCCGACGTCCACGGCGTGGTCATCACCCACCACCACCCCGACCACCACGGCCTGTCCGGCCAGGTGCGGGAGGCCTCCGGGGCCTGGATCGCCATGCACGCCGCCGACACGGAGGTGGTCCAGCGCACCCGCAGCGCCGAACCCGCCGTCTGGCTGGACTACCTGGCCGTGAAGCTCGCCGCCGCCGGCGCCCCCGAGGAGCACGTCGCACCGCTGCGCGCGGCCCGGGAATCCGGCCGGATGCGCACCCTGCCCGGGCTGCGGGCCGCCCTGCCCGACCGCGAGATCCCGCCCGGCGAGCTGCTGCCGCTGCCCGGGCGCCGGCTGCGCGCCATCTGGACGCCCGGGCACACCCCCGGCCACGTCTGCCTGCACCTGGAGGAACGCCACCCGGCGAACCTGCCGGGCAACGGCCGGCTGTTCTCCGGCGACCACCTGCTGCCGGGCATCTCCCCGCACATCGGCCTCTACGAGGACCCCGAGGACACCCGGGCCACCGACCCGCTGGGCGACTACCTCGACTCCCTCGAACGCATCGGACGCCTGGCACCCGCCGAGGTGCTCCCGGCCCACCAGCACGCCTTCACCGACGCCCCCGCCCGGGTGCGCGAGCTGCTGGCCCACCACGAGGAGCGGCTGCGGGGGCTGTGGGAGCTGCTGGCCGAGCCGGTGACCCCGTGGGCGCTGGCGGAGCGGATGGAGTGGAACCGCCCCTGGGCCGAGATCCCGTACGGCTCGCGGAACATCGCCGTCTCGGAGGCGGAGGCCCACCTGAGGCGCCTGGTGAAGCTGGGCCGCGCGGAGGCGGTGCCGGGAAGCGACCCGGTGACGTACCGGGCGGTGTGAGACGCGGCACGGCGGGGGCGGGCGTACGCGTCCGGGGCCGGGGCCGCCGTACGTACGAGGAGCCGGACGGTACGGGCGCTCCGGGCGGCGGCGGGGATTCCGCAGCCCCGTACAGGAGGTTCCGCGGCCGGTGCCGGTAAGGGGCGCCGGCCGGGGTTGGCCCCTGGCAGGGGGCGCCCGGGCCGGTACAGTGTCGGGGTCGTCAACACTCCACGCGGGGGGAAGCCGGTGCGAATCCGGCGCTGACCCGCAACCGTGAACCGCCCCGGGCGGTGAGCCGGAATGCCCTGCTGGACGTGCGCGGCTCGCGTCACCGGAACCCCGGTGACCGGCACCGTCGAGGTATACGGAGCCGGAGCCCGGCCCCTCGTGTGCCTGCCTCCCGCTCCCCAGCAGGAGAGGCACCCGCCGCCATGACCGTCCGCCGCAGCGCCGCCGCGCTCGCCGCCACCGCCGTGCTCTGCGTGGCCGCCGCCCCCGCCGCCCTGGCCGCGCCGAGCCCCGCCCCCGCGATACCCGAGGGCCTGTACGGCAAGACCGACCCGACGTACGACGGTGTGTGGCGCCAGTCCTTCGGGCTGCTCGCCCAGGACACCGTGGGCCTGAAGCCCGCACCGGGGGCCGTCTCCTGGCTGACCGGCCAGCAGTGCGCCAACGGCGCCTTCGCCTCCTTCCGCCCCGACGCCGCCAAGGCGTGCGACGCGAAGACCATGCTCGACAGCAACGCCACGGCCGCGGCCGTGCAGGCGCTGGCGGCCCTGGGCGGCCAGGACGCCGTGGTGAAGAAGGCCGTGGACTGGCTGAAGTCCGTACAGAACGCGGACGGCGGCTGGTCCTACAGCCCGGGCTCCCCGAGCGACGCGAACTCCACCTCCGTGGTGATCGGCGCCCTGGTGGCGGCGGGCGTGAAGCCGGGCGACGTGAAGTCGAAGGCCGGCACCTCCGCCCTCGACGGGCTCCTCCCCTTCCAGCTCGGCTGCGCCGCGAAGGGCGCCGACCGCGGCGCGTTCGCCTACCAGCCCGACAAGGACGGCAAGCTGGCCGCCAACGCCGACGCGACGGCCGCCGCCGCGCTGGCGGGCCTCGGCAAGAACGCCGTCGTGTCCCCGGCCGGCTCGGACGAGCCGGTGACGGTCCCCGAGTGCCCGGCGGGCGCGAAGGGTGCGGCGGACGCGCCGACGGCGGCCGTGGGCGCCGCCTTCTACCTGGCCGAGGCGCTCAAGAAGGACGGCCACCTGACGGCCGTCACCCCCGGCTCCGACAAGCCGGTGGCGGACGTCGGCAACACCGCCGACGCCGTGATCGCGCTGGCGGCCGGCGGGCACGCGGGTGCCGCGCGGGGCGCGTTCGCGTGGCTGGAGAAGAACGCGGGCGAGTGGGCCAAGGGCAACCCGGCGGGCCTGGGCACGCTGGTGCTGGCCGCCCATGCCATGGGCGAGGACCCCAAGTCCTTCGGCGGCACCGACCTGGTGGCCGCGCTGAACGCGACGGGCCCGGCCCCGCAGGCCGCCGCCACGACCGCCGCCCCGGAGAAGAAGGAAGAGGAGAAGGCCGAGGACTCCGCCTCCGGCGACGGCTCGAAGTGGTGGGTCATCGGCTCCTTCGCCGTGGCCGGCATCGGCATCGGCTTCCTCCTCAGCGGCCGCAAGAAGAAGCAGTGACCCTCCCGCCGCCGTCCCCTGCCGGGGGCACCACTCCGCCCGCGGTCCCGGCCGGCCCCGGGCAGGCACTGCGACCCGCGGCCCACGCCCGCCGGGCCTGCCGGCCCGGTGGTGCGGCCGCGCCCGCACACGCACCGACGGCGGCGGCACCCGCCCCGGCGGGTCCGGCCGCCCCGGAACAGGGGGGCCGGTTCCGGGGCGGCCGCCCGTCCCGTGGGGCGGCGGCCCCCGCCCAGGCGGGTCTCCGTGCACCGCGGCCGGCCCACCCCGCGGGCACGGAACCGCGGCTCGCCCGTTCCACGAGCAGCGGCCCGCAGTCCGCCGGCTCCGTACGACGTGCTGCGCACATCGCCGCCCCCGGCCCGGGGTCGGCACTCGGGGCCGGGCGCTCCGTGGCCTCCGGTGCCGCCGGCTCTCGACGGGCGTCGTGCCCCGCGCCCGCACCGGCCGCCTTCCGCGGCGGGCGGCGGCGCGTGCGGGCGGGCGGCGCGGTGCTGGCCCTCCTCCTCGCGCTCGGCGGCGTGTTCACGCTGCTGGGCGCCGGGCCCGCGGTGGCCGCCGGCTACCGCTACTGGTCGTTCTGGGAGGGCACGGACGGGAGCTGGACCTACGCGAGCCAGGGCCCGTCGACGGCCCGCCCCGGCGACGGTTCCGTCCAGGGCTTCCGCTTCGCGGTGAGCAAGGACGCCCCCGACGCCGCCCGGCCCCGGGCCACCGCCGACTTCCAGGCCGTCTGCGGGTCCACCCCGGCGGCGGCCGGGAAGAAGCGGGTGGCCCTGGTCATCGACTTCGGCGTACCCGCCGACGCCCCCGCGGGCGAGACCCCGCCGCGCGCGGAGCCCCGTACCGCCTGCGCGTCCGTGGCGCCGGACGCCACGACGGCCGAGGCGCTGGCCGCGGTCGCGAAGCCGCTCCGCTACAACAGCGCGGCGCTGCTCTGCGCCATCTCGGGCTACCCCCGGGAGGGCTGCGGTGAGCAGATCGCACTGCCCGAGGAGAACGGCACCGCGGCCCCGACGGCCGCCGCGCAGCCCTCCGGCACCTCCGGCACCGCCGGTTCCGGCACGTCCGCGAACCTCCTCATCGGCCTGGCAGCGGTCCTCGCCCTGGGCGCGGCCGCCGTCTGGAAGTCCCGCACCCGCAATCGATGACCGCGCACGACACCCCTCTCCCTTCCCCGGACGCGCCGCGGCAGGCCGGCCCCACCCCGGGCCGGAACACCGAGCCGCACCGGGAAGCGGCCGCACCAGACCCCACAGCGCAACCCGGCCCGCCTCAGGACACGGCCGCACGCCTCGCGGGAGCCGCCCCGGACACGCAGGGCATCGCCCACGACCCGGCCGGAGCCGCCCCGGACACCGAGGACGCCGCCCACGACCCGGCCGGAGCCGTGCCGGGCTCCGGCGCGGGCTCGGTGCCGGGTCCCGCGTCCCCCGCCCCCGGTGTCGAGCCGGACGGCGGGGGCAGGGCGTTTCGCGCCCTGGGGGCTGCCCGGGGCGGCGCCGGACGCGGCAGCCGACGGGCCGGCGGGCACCCCGCCACCCCGAACCGGCACCCGCACCCGCACCACCCCCGCCCCGCCCCCCGAACCGCCGGACGGCTCACCGCTCCCGTGGCCACCCGGAGCAACGCCGTGCACGCCGGCGCCTGGTGGCTGTGGGCGCTCGGCCTCGCCACCGCCGCCAGCCGCACCACCAACCCCCTCCTCCTCGGCCTGATCGTCGGCACCGCCGGCTACGTCGTCGCCGCCCGCAAGACCGACGCCCCGTGGGCCCGCTCGTACGCGACCTTCCTGAAGTTCGCGCTGGTGGTGATCGCGATCCGGCTCGCCTTCTCCGTGGTCCTGGGCTCCCCCATCCCCGGCACGCACACCCTCCTCACCCTCCCCGAGCTGCCGCTCCCCGACTGGGCCCGGGGCATCCGCATCGGCGGCCGGGTCACCGCCGAGCAACTGGTCTTCGCCTTCTACGACGGCGCCAAGCTGGCCGCCCTCCTCGTCTGCGTGGGCGCCGCCAACGCCCTGGCCAACCCGGCGCGGCTGCTGAAGTCACTGCCGGCCGCCCTGTACGAGGCAGGCGTGGCCGTCGTCGTGGCCATGACCTTCGCGCCGAACCTGGTCGCGGACGTGGCCCGGCTCCGCCACGCCCGCCGCCTGCGGGGCCGCCCCACCGGCGGGGTCAAGGCGGTCCTCCAGATCGGGATCCCTGTGCTCGAAGGCGCCCTGGAGCGTTCCGTGGCGACGGCCGCCGCGATGGACACGCGGGGGTACGGCCGTACCGCCGCGGTGCCGGCCGCGGTGCGCCGCCTGACCGCCGTCCTCACGCTCGGCGGCCTGCTCGGGGTGTGCGCCGGCACGTACGGACTGCTGGCCGCGGAAGGCGCGTCGTACGGGCTGCCGGTCCTGCTCACCGGCCTCGTCCTCGCGCTGGCCGGGCTCCGGCTCGGCGGCCGGCGCAGCCTGCGCACCAGCTACCGGCCCGACCGCTGGGGCGCCCGGTCCTGGCTGATCGCCGGTTCCGGCGCCGCCGTGGCCGCCCTCATGATCCTCGCCGGGTCCTGGGACGCGGAGGCGCTGCGGCCCGGCGTGGTGCCGCTGACCGCGCCGGCCCTGCCGCTGTGGCCCGCGGCGGCGGTGCTGATCGGCCTGCTCCCGGCCTTCGTGGCCCCCGTACCGTCCACCCCCGCTGCCCAGGAGTCCCGGTGATCCGCTTCGAGCAGGTGTCCGTCACCTATGAGGACACGGCCGTCCCCACCCTCCAGGGAGTGGACCTGACCGTGCCCGAGGGCGAGCTGGTGCTGCTGGTGGGCCCGTCCGGCGTCGGGAAGTCGACGCTCCTCGGCACCGTCTCGGGCCTCGTCCCGCACTTCACCGGCGGGACCCTGCGCGGCCGGGTCACGGTCGCGGGCCGGGACACGCGCACCCACCCGCCGCGCGAGCTGGCGGACGTGGTCGGCACCGTCGGCCAGGACCCGCTGGCCCACTTCGTCACCGACACGGTCGAGGACGAGCTGGCGTACGGCATGGAGTCCCTCGGCCTGGCCCCGGCGGTGATGCGGCGGCGGGTGGAGGAGACCCTCGACCTGCTGGGCCTGAACGAACTCCGCGACCGCCCCCTCGCGTCCCTGTCGGGCGGCCAGCAGCAGCGCGTGGCGATCGGCTCGGTGCTGACCCCGCACCCGAAGGTCCTCGTGCTCGACGAACCGACCTCCGCGCTCGACCCGGCGGCGGCCGAGGAGGTGCTGGCCGTGCTCCAGCGGCTGGTGCACGACCTGGGCACGACGGTGCTGATGGCCGAGCACCGGCTGGAACGGGTGGTCCAGTACGCCGACCAGGTCGTCCTCCTGCCGGGGCCGGGCCGCGCTCCGGTCATGGGCCCGCCGGCGGACATCATGGCCGTGTCGCCGGTCCACCCCCCGGTGGTCTCCCTGGGCCGCCTCGCCGCCTGGTCCCCCCTCCCCCTCTCCGTCCGCGACGCCCGCCGCCGCTCCGCCCCGCTCAGGTCCCGCCTGTCCTCCCTCCCACTCCCGCGAACGGGCCCCACTACGCCCGCCGCAGCAACCCCACCCCCCACCCCGGCAACCCCAGCACCTCCCGCAGCGGTCCCAGCCCCTCCGGCGTTTGAGGAGCGGGGTCCGGGGCGGAGCCCCGGTTTCGGGATGGGGGTCCCCCCAGCGAAGCGAGGGGGAGGGCGGGTAGGGGAACTCCTCCAGCGGTTCCGCCGCCCCGCAGCCACCGGCACCGCGACCCCGCCCCGCACGGGAACCGGCACGGGAACCCGCACCGGAACCGGCCCCCACCCCGAGCCCCCGGCGGAGCCCGCCCGTACCCGGAACCTGGCCGTACGCCGAACCCGCACGGACATCCTCCGCGCGATCGACCTCACCCTGGCCCCCGGCGAGATCACCGCCCTCATGGGCCGCAACGGCGCCGGCAAGTCCACCCTCCTCGCCACCCTCGTCGGCCTCCTCGAACCCCACACCGGCGAGGTGACCGTCGGCGGCCGCGTGCCCGCCGCCACCCCGCCGGCCCAGATGCTGCGCCACGTCGGCCTCGTACCGCAGGAGCCGCGCGACCTCCTGTACGCCGACACGGTCGCCGCCGAGTGCGCGGCGGCGGACCAGGACGCGCAGGCGGCCCCCGGCACCTGCCGGGACCTGGTCGCCGCGCTCCTCCCCGGCGTCCCGGACGACACGCACCCCCGCGACCTCTCGGAGGGCCAGCGGCTGGCGCTCGCGCTGGCGATCGTGCTGACCGGACGGCCGGCCCTGCTGCTGCTCGACGAGCCGACCCGCGGCCTGGACTACGCCGCCAAGGCCCGGCTCGTGGAGGTCCTGCGGGGCCTGTCCGCGGACGGCCACGCCATCCTGCTGGCCACCCACGACGTGGAACTGGCCGCCGAGCTGGCCCACCGGGTGGTGATCCTGGCCGGCGGCGAGATCGTCGCGGACGGGCCCACGGCCGAGGTGGTGGTCTCCTCCCCCGCCTTCGCACCGCAGGTGGCGAAGATCCTCGCGCCCGGCCACTGGCTCACGGTCGACCAGGTCGCCAGGGCCCTCGCCCAGGAGCCCACCGCATGACCGGCACCCCGTCCCCCCGCCCCATCCGCATCGGCCCCCGGGCCGCCGTCGCCCTGGTCCTGGTCTCCCTCATCGGCGTCGCCGCTTTCGGCTGGCCCCTGCTCGCCGCCCCCGGCTCCGGCATCGCGCACGCCCAGGACGCCCCGTGGCTCTTCGCGGCCCTGCTGCCCCTCCTGGTCGGAGTGGTCGTCGCCACCATCGCCGACGACGGCATCGACGCGAAGGCCGTGGCCATGCTCGGCGTGCTGGCCGCCGTCGGCGCGGCCCTGCGGCCGCTCGGCGCCGGCACCGCCGGCCTGGAGCCGATGTTCTTCCTGATGGTGCTGAGCGGCCGCGTGCTCGGCCCCGGCTTCGGCTTCGTGCTGGGCGCGGTCACGATGTTCGCCTCCGCCCTGCTCACGGGCGGGGTCGGTCCCTGGATGCCGTTCCAGATGCTGGCGCTCGGCTGGTTCGCCATGGGGGCCGGGCTGCTGCCGGCCCCGGACCGGCTGCGCGGCCGGGGCGAGCTGCTGCTGCTCTCCGCGTACGGCTTCCTCGGCGCGTTCGCGTACGGCACCGTCATGAACCTCCAGGGCTGGGTGCTCGTGTCGGGAATGGGCACCGGTGTGTCCTTCCAGGCCGGTGCCCCGGTGCACGAGAACCTGGTCCGCTTCCTCGTCTACTGCCTGACCACGTCGATGGGCTGGGACCTCGGCCGGGCCGCGCTGACCGTCGTACTGACCGTGACGCTGGGCGGGACGGTGCTCCGCGCGCTGCGCCGGGCCACTCGAAAAGCTGCCTTTGAGACCCCGGTCACCTTCGAATCCGCCTCCGGGGACGCCTCAGACACCCCAAAAAATGTGCATGAACTGTGACGGATCGCGACATCCGGGCCCGAAAGCGGTGAGGCGGCCCACAGGACCCAGGTCACATACGAACCGGGACCGTAGTCCCTGAGCGGGGTCACGACCCCCACCCCACACCCTCTCCCACCTGCGCGGACGCCGACCGGACCGGCCCGGCCCCGCCGCCCCCGGCTCCGACCGCCCGTAGTAGGAGGGGGTCGTTGCAGCCCTGCAACAGCCCGGCTAAAACTGGATGAGTCGCCGAGCGGCCCGGGTGGTTCACCCCCGGGACCCACCGCCGGAAGGCAGCCGGGTCCCCCGCGGACCACGGACTGCGCGCACCCCCTCATCGACGTGAGTGGCTCACGCGTGTCCTCGGCATGCCTGCGACCGTCCTGTTCCCTACGGAAGGTTCTCCGTGCCCAACGCCGTCATCCGCCGCATCGCCGCCAGCAAGAAGACCCTCGCGGGCACCGTCATCGGCCTCACCGCCGCCGGTACCCTCCTGGCCGCGGTTCCGGCCCAGGCCGCCCCCGCGAGCCCCAAGGCGATCGCCCAGCAGATGATCAAGGACCCGGCCCAGTTCGCCGCGTTCAGCAAGATCGTGGAGCACGAGAGCGGCTGGGACTACACCGCCACCAACTCCTCCTCCGGCGCGTACGGCCTGGTCCAGGCCCTGCCGGGGTCGAAGATGGCCTCCGCCGGCTCGGACTGGAAGACCAACCCGGCCACCCAGATCAAGTGGGGCCTGGACTACATGAACGAGCGCTACGGCTCCCCGGTCGGTGCCTGGAACTTCTGGCAGGCCAACCACTGGTACTAAGCCGCCGCACAGCCGGCAGGCACACGAAGGCCCCGGTGGCCCGGCACCGGCGCGGCCGGCAGGCCCGCCGGTGCCGCCGCCGGTCAGAGCCGCTGGATGATCGTCCCGGTGGCGAGCGCCCCGCCCGCGCACATGGTGACCAGCGCGAACTCCTTGTCGCGCCGTTCCAGCTCGTGCAGGGCGGTGGTGATCAGACGGGCGCCGGTGGCGCCGACCGGGTGGCCGAGCGCGATGGCGCCGCCGTTGACGTTCACCTTCTCCAGGTCCTGGTCGAAGACCTTGGACCAGCTGAGGACCACGGAGGCGAAGGCCTCGTTGATCTCGACCAGGTCGATGTCCTTGAGCGACATCCCCGCCTTGCCCAGCACGGCCCGGGTGGCGTCGATCGGGCCGTCGAGGTGGAAGTGCGGGTCGGAGCCGACCAGTGCCTGGGCGACGATCCGGGCGCGCGGCTTGAGCTTGAGGGCGCGGGCCATCTTGCGCGAGGCCCACATCACGGCCGCGGCACCGTCGGAGATCTGCGAGGAGTTGCCGGCCGTGTGGATGGCGGTCGGCATCACGGGCTTGAGGCGGCCCAGCGCCTCCATGGAGGTGTCGCGCAGCCCCTCGTCCCGGTCGACCAGCCGCCACATGCCCTGTCCGGCGCGCTGCTCGTCCTCGGTGGTGGGCACCTGGACCGCGAAGGTCTCCCGCTTGAAGCGCTCCTCCGCCCAGGCCACGGCCGCCCGCTCCTGCGAGAGCACGCCGAGCCGGTCGACGTCCTCGCGGGTCAGGCCGCGGTGGCGGCCGATGCGCTCGGCGGCCTCGAACTGGTTGGGCAGGTCGACGTTCCACTCGTCCGGCCAGGGCTTGCCGGGGCCGTGCTTGGACCCGGAGCCGAGGGGGACGCGGCTCATGGCCTCGACGCCGCAGGCGATGCCGATGTCCATGACGCCGCTGGAGATCATGTTGGCGACCATGTGGTTGGCCTGCTGCGAGCTGCCGCACTGGCAGTCCACGGTGGTGGCGGCGGTCTCGTACGGCAGACCCATGGCGAGCCAGGCGTTGCGCGCGGGGTTCATCGACTGCTCGCCGGCGTGGGTGACCGTGCCGCCGACGATCTGCTCGACGCAGTCGGGCTGGATGCCGGTGCGGGCGAGCACCTCGCGGTAGGTCTCGCCCAGCAGGTAGGCCGGATGGAGGTTCGCGAGTGCGCCTCCGCGTTTGCCGATGGGCGTGCGTACGGCTTCGACGATGACGGGTTCCGCGGCCATGAGCTCGTCCTCTCCTCCACAGCGGGGCGGGCCGTCCCGGCGGCCCGCGGCAGCTGTGTGTCGTGTCGTCCCTGTCCGGGCCCGAATCGGCGGACGGCCCGAACCCCCCGAACTAGTACGCGTTCTAGTTCTCCCCGCAGTCTTATGACCGGAACCCCGGCTACGCAAGGGTCTTGCGCGGGACTTGCACGATTCCCGCACGCGCGGGGAGGGTGGCCACGGGTAACAGTCCACGCCGCAGGCCTTGTCACTTCTAGAACTCGTTACTACCTTCAAGCCAACTTCTGATGGGCCGTCAGACTTTGGAGTTGCCGATGCCCTGCCCCGCGCTGCCCGAAGGCTTCGACGCCACGGACCCCGACCTCCTCCAAGCCCGCGTCCCCTTCCCGGAGTTCGCCCAGCTGCGGCAGACCGCGCCGGTGTGGTGGTGCCCGCAGCCGCGCGGCATCACCGGCTTCGACGACGAGGGCTACTGGGCCGTCACCCGGCACGCGGACGTCAAGTACGTCTCCACGCACCCGGAGTTGTTCTCCTCCAACACGAACACCGCGATCATCCGCTTCAACGAGCACATCCAGCGCGAGCAGATAGATGCCCAGCGGCTGATCATGCTGAACATGGACCCGCCGGAGCACACCCGGGTCCGCCAGATCGTGCAGCGCGGCTTCACCCCGCGCTCGATCCGCGCCCTGGAGGACACCCTGCGCGAGCGGGCGCGGCGGATCGTGGCGGAGGCCAGGTCCGGCGCGGGCGACGGCAGCTTCGACTTCGTCACCAGGATCGCGTGCGAGCTGCCGCTCCAGGCCATCGCGGAGCTCATCGGGGTGCCCCAGGAGGACCGCTCCAAGCTCTTCGACTGGTCGAACCGGATGATCGCGTACGACGACCCGGAGTACGCCATCACCGAGGAGGTCGGCGCCCAGTCGGCCATGGACCTCATCGCCTACGCGATGAACATGTCGGCCGACCGCAAGCAGTGCCCCGCCAAGGACATCGTGACCCAGCTCGTCGCCGCCGAGGGACAGGGCAACCTCAGCTCGGACGAGTTCGGCTTCTTCGTCCTCGTGCTGGCCGTCGCGGGCAACGAGACCACGCGCAACGCCATCAGCCACGGCATGCACGCCTTCCTCACCCACCCCGACCAGTGGGAGCTGTACAAGAGGGAGCGGCCGTCCACCGCCGCCGAGGAGATCGTCCGCTGGGCCACGCCGGTGGTCTCCTTCCAGCGCACCGCCACCCAGGACACCGAGCTCGGCGGCCAGAAGATCCGGGCGGGCGACCGGGTCGGGATGTTCTACTCCTCCGCCAACCACGACCCGGAGGTGTTCGAGAACCCGGAGGTCTTCGACATCACCCGCGACCCCAACCCCCACCTGGGCTTCGGGGGCGGCGGGCCGCACTTCTGCCTCGGCAAGTCGCTGGCCGTCCTGGAGATCGACCTGATCTTCAACGCCCTGGCCGACGCCCTGCCGGACCTCAGGCTCGCGGGCGAGCCGCGACGGCTGCGGGCCGCCTGGCTCAACGGCATCAAGGAACTCCAGGTCAGCCACGGCTGACCCGGGTCCCGGCGGCAGGGGCCACCACCTCCCACGCCCCCGGCCCCTGCCGCCCGCGCGGGCGTCCGTACCGTCCCGGCCGCGCGGGCACTCGTACGTACGCCGGGGCCGGCGTGCGGGCACACCCGCCGGGCCGCCGCGACCCGGGGGCACCCGTTCGAGTGGCGGTCCGGCCCGAACGGGGTGATCCTTGCGTCAGCGGCGATCCAGCCGGAAGGGGCGCCGGGGCCCCGGGGCCCCCGCGGCCCGGGGGCGGGCCCGGCCGGGGACGGGGGGCGGCCCCCGCGGCGGGGCGGGCCCGGTCAGGCGGCCCCGAGCGAGGCACCGCCGTCGACGGTCATGACGTGC
>NZ_JBIVYX010000003.1:7380-27162 GCF_044759225.1 Streptomyces sp. NPDC101132 | reverse complement strand
CGCCGGGGGGCCCCCCTTTGGGGTGGGGGGCGGGCCCGAAGGGGGTTTTCCTTGCGTCTGGGGCGATCCCGCCGGTTGGGGCGCGGGGCCCGCTGTGCCCCGGCGCCCCTTCCGGCACACCCAAAGCGTTACCCGCTCTCCTCTTCCCCGTGTCCTGGCCCGGTTAGGTTTCCCCGAGCAACGAAAGACCCGCGCCCGCACCTCCCGCACCCGCCCGGCGGGTCTTCCGGCCGCCACCACCGAGGGGAAACCGCCTGATGCGACCGAGCCGCGCCCTCACCGCCGCCGCGGCGGCGGTCGCCGTCCTGCTGCCCGGCGCCACCGGGTGCGCGCCGGAGGACGGGGCCGAGGCCCGTACCCCGTCGCCACCTGTCGCCGCGTCCGCGCAGGTCACGGCCTCCCCCACGGCGTCGGCCGGTCCCTCCACCGCGGCCGCTGCCGCTCCCGGCGCGAGCGCCTCGGCGCCGCACACGCCCGCGGCGCGTCCCTCGGCCGGTACCCCGGCGCCGTCGAAGAGCCCGTCCCGGCCGCCCGTGCCGACGTACCTCTCGATGTCCCTGTCCGCGCCCGGCGGACAGCTCGCGCTGAAGCCGGGCGGCCCCGGGCAGGAGTTCACGGTCACCCTGAAGAACGGCAACACCCGGGCGTACCGGAGCCTGCTGCTCGCCTTCCAGCTGGAGATCATGCCGGGCGGTACGGGCGGCTGGGTGCTGGAGCGCTGGGACCGCGCCGCGGGCAGCTGGCGCCACGCCGACCTGCGGATCGCGAACGACGTGATGCCGCCCTCGATGGACGCGGGCGGCAGCCCCCTCGCCCGCGACGCGGTCTCCGTACGCCGCTACCGCCTCCGCGCCGAAACCGGCGCCGCCCCCGGCCCGAACCCCCTGATGGTCTCCATGGTCGACACCGCCCACGACACCCGCCACTCGTACGCCTACCTGCCCCAGACCACCCTGGCCCCCTGAGCGCCGCGCCCCCGGTGGGGTCGCTATGCGGCCCCCGCCGCCGTCAGGACCGCGATCGGCAGGAGCAGGATCCACTGCGGCAGCCGGAGCAGTGGCTTCGACCAGCCGGCCGACAGCGTGACGACCAGGAAGGCGACCGTGTACGCGGCGAAGTGCGCGGCCACGAACCACGCCATCAGACCGGTCGCCGACGCGTCGCCCGCGAGCGCGAGCCAGACCAGGGCGGCCGCGGAGAGCACCAGGTCGACGCTCACCATGTGCCACACGGCGTGCATGACGCGCCTGGGTTCGGCCGCCAACCCGCAGGACAGCAGCGGGCGCACCACGTCCCGGTGTCCGGCGACGATGTGCACCGCGGCCACACCGAACGCCGTGATGCCCGCTGCGAGAAGCCAGCCGTTCACCGGACCTCGATTCCTTTGGCCATGACGGCGGCCAGCCGGCGGGCCAGCTGGGGGCCGGGGTGTTCCCCGACCAGGCCGACGTGGAAGAAGACGGCTCCGGCCAGGGTGTCCAGGACCAGGTCCACGGGCGTGTCGGCCGCGATCTCCCCGCGCGCCGCGGCGCGCTCGAAGACGATCAGCAGCCGCTCCTTCGACGGGGCCAGGAAGTCGCCGCGGATCCGCTCCTTCAGCACCGGATCGGCGGCGAAGTCGGCGAGTAGCCCCGGGAGCGCGGCTGCCGCGGCAGGTGTCTGGAACTCGTCGACCAGGCCCTGCATCAGTACGGTCAGATCCCCCGTCAGCGTTCCGGTGTCCGGGACCGGAGCCTGGTCGGTGGTCGTGAACACGGCCTCGAAGACCAGCTCCGGCTTGCCCCGCCACCTCCGGTAGACGGTGTCCTTGCCGACACCGGCACGGGCGGCCACCGCCCCGATCGAGGTCGCGGCGTAGCCGACCTCGGTCACCAGCTCTGCGGCCGCACCGACGATCGCCTGGTGCGAGCGGGGATCCCTGGGACGTCCTCTGGAGGACGGAGAGGAGCTCATACGATTTACGATACGGGTCGACCCGTTTGGGAAACAACCCCCCGCTCAGTGCGTGCGTCTTCCGGTGGGGCGGCGGGCGCGGATCACGAGGGCCGCGAAGAGCAGGACCGAGGCGATCGCCCCGATCAGGGTGCCGCCGCGGAACCAGGGGGCCTCCACGTCCATGGTCCGCTGCCCGGCGTGGGCGGCGCTGCCGTTGCCGACGACCACGCTGAGCGTCCACAGGTTCGGCAGTGCCAGCAGCACCGCCAGGGCCAGCCAGCCCGCGGTCGCCTTCGGGGAGCCGCGGCGGCGCAGCCCCGTCCAGGCCACCAGGAGGGGCAGCAGCGTGCAGAAGATCCCGAAGGCCAGGCCCATGAGGAGGCCGGTGGCGAGGCTGCCGTCGACCGCGTCGCCGATGCGGTGGGCCCACCAGCGCGGGACGGTCGCGGCCAGCACGAAGTAGCCGACGACCACCACGGCCAGGGCCCCGACGCCGAGCAGGGCACGCCTGCGCCGGTCCGGGCCCCCGGGGGCCGTGCCCCGCGCCACCGCGCCCTGCTGCCGTGCGCTCATGATCCGATGCTGGCACCTGACCGCCGCCCGCGCAGCGCGGGCGGTACGGAGGCCCGTACGTCCCCGGCCGGCGGCGCGGGCGCGGGCCCGGTGCCGCGGGGGCCCGACAGCACGTACACCAGGCCGAAGCCGGCCGCCACGACGGCCGCTCCTCCGACGGCGTCCAGGACCCAGTGGTTGGCCGTGGACACGATCGCGCAGAGCGTGACCGCCGGGTGCACCAGGCCCAGGGCCTGCTGCCAGGGCCGGCGGGCCAGCGCGAGGACCACCAGCCCGCACCACAGCGCCCAGCCGAAGTGCAGGGAGGGCATGGCCGCGTACTGGTTGGAGATCGCGGTCATCGCGCCGTACTGCGGATCGGCCAGGTCCTGGGGTCCGTGCACGGTGTCGATGAAGCCGAGCCCGGGCATCAGGCGCGGCGGCGCCAGCGGGTAGAGCCAGAACCCGGCGAGGGCCAGGACGGTGGCCAGCCCGAGGGAGGCCCGTGCCCAGCGGTAGTCGCCCGGGCTGCGCCGGTAGAGCAGCGCCAGGATCGCCAGCGGCACCACGAAGTGGAAGGACGTGTAGTAGAAGTCGAAGAAGCCCCTCAGCCAGGGTTGGTCCACCACCGCGTGGTTGACGGCGTGTTCGATGTCGATGCCGAGCCGGCCCTCCAGGGAGTGGATCCGGCGTCCGTGGCCCTCGGCGAGGGCGCGGCTGTCGGGGGCCGCGGCGCGGATGTGCGAGTAGAGCGAGTAGCCGACCCGGATCAGCAGCAGTTCGAGCAGCAGGTTGGGGCGGCTGAGCACGCGGCGCCAGAACGGCAGGAGCGGTATTCGCGACCACCGGGCCGGGGCGGGCCGGGCGTACGCGGTGGGGACCGGGTGGTGCCAGTGGGGCGACGTACGCGGCAGGAACGGCACCGCGCAGGCGGCGGCGAGGGCCGCGAGGAGCAGCACGTTGTCCCGTACGGGCGCCAGCAGCGCGAGGTTGGGAAGCAGCACGTCGCTCGGCAGGGTCATGACCAGGACCACGGTCACCGGCCACACCGGCCGGTCGGCGGCGCGGGTGCCGACCTTCCCCGCGGCGGCGAGCAGCACCCAGAGCAGCTGGTGCTGCCAGCCCCCGGGCGAGACGGCGACCGCGACGCAGCCGGTGAGCGCGACGGCCAGCAGCGGCTGCCCGTCGTGGGCGTACCGGACGGCGCGGCGCAGGCCGAGGAGGCAGACGGCGGCGGCGAGCAGGCAGAGGACGCCGGTCTCCAGGGGGCCGGAGAGGCCGAGCCGCAGCAGCGCGCCGTGCAGGGACTGGTTCGCGGGGCTGTCCGCCCGGTCGCCGAGGCCGGTGCCGGCGAGGTGGTGCACCCAGTACGTCCACGAGTCGCGCGGCAGCGCGGCCCAGGCGAGGGCGGAGCCGGCGGCGAAGGTGACGGCGGTGGCGCGGGCCGCGGTGCGGCGGCCGGTGAACCAGAGCAGCGGGACGAAGAGGAGGAGGGCGGGCTGGAGCGCCGCGCCGAGGCCGACGAGGAGGCCGGAGGTCCGCTCGCCGGGCACCCGCAGGCAGCCGGACAGCACCAGCAGGACGGGGATGATGCTGGTCTGGCCGAGGGTGAAGGTGCCGCGGACGGGCAGCGAGATCATCGTCAGGGCGATGGCGACGGGTGCCGCGAGCAGGGCGGTGCGGCGGGACACCGGGCCGGGGAGGGAGCGCGCGGCGACCAGGCCGACGGCGGCGACGAGCAGCAGGGTGCCGAAGGTCCAGGCGACGCCGAGGGCCTGCTGGGCGGAGCTGGTCAGGGGCCGGAGGACGAGTCCGGAGAAGGGCGTGCCGGTGAAGCGGGGGCCGTCGACGGCGTCGTAGAGGCTTCCGGAGACGTGCAGGACGCCGTTCTCGCCGATCCAGGTGTCCGGGTCGGCGAGTCGGCGGCCCGGCGGCAGCCGGAGCGCCGAGGCGGCCTGACGGACCGCCAGGAGCGCGGCGAGCAGCCAGAGTACGGCGCGCGCCGCCGTCAGCCGGGGGTCTGCGCCGAGGGCCGCGGCCGCGGCAGGCCCGTTCACAGCGTTGTGGTCCGCCGCGTCAGCCACGCGCCATCGGCCTCCTGCCGTAGTGCCCCGTCGGGAATGCTCGGACGACGATAGTGCGGAGATCCGCCCACACCGGACCGAACCTCCCGTACCGCCCGGCTGGTCCGGTGCGCGGGAAACCGCCTTCCCGTCGTGGCCCCGGGTGCCGGCGCGGCCGGGAAACGCACCGGCCAGAGGGGGTGCGGGGGCCTGCGCCCGGTGTGCCGGCGCGCGGCGCGGCGGGGGCCGGGAGGGGGGTCAACGGGTCCGCAGACACCACCCGACCGTGCACACCGTCCCCCTGACGGAGCATCGGCCGGGGCGGTACCGGGGGTCCTCCGTACGGCGTGCCGACGGCGCCTCCGGCAAGATGGGCGGCATGAGCATCGTCAAGATCAATGTGCTGACCGTGCCGGACGAGCAGCGGGAGGTGCTGGAGAAGCGCTTCGCCTCGCGTGCCGGGTCCGTCGAGAACTCCGACGGCTTCGAGTGGTTCGAGCTGCTGCGCCCGGTCGAGGGCACGGACACCTACCTCGTGTACACGCGCTGGCGTGACGAAGCGGCCTTCCAGGCCTGGATGGAGGGCCCGATGAAGGCCGCCCACCAGGGCGGGTCGGGCGGGTCCGGGGAGGGTGCGGGCCACGGTGCGGGTGCCGGCGAGCGTCCCAGGCCGGCCGCGTCCGGGTCGACGCTGTGGTCGTTCGAGGTCGTCCAGCAGGCGGCGCCGAAGCAGGGCTGAGCCCCGGCCCGGCCCCCGGCGTAGCGGTGCCTCCGCCCGACGGGTGGGCGGAGGCACCGGGACGGGTCACCGGGGCGGGTCACCGGGGGGTCCCCGGGGGGTCCCCGGGGCGGGTCAGGACTTCGGGGGTCCCCAGAAGGCGTTCTCCTCGTCGATGTCCTCGGTGCAGCCGTCGATGTCCGTGATCTTTCCTCCCACGATGGTGAAGAACAGTCCCTGCCGGATCTCCAGGCCGTGGTCCCCGCGGTCGGCCCGGGAGGTGTGGAAGGCCATCACGTGTCCGCGTCCGTCGGCGAGCACCGAGTCGACCTGCACCTGCATCGTGCCGTTGGTCTCCCGGCCGAGCGTGCGGTACAGCTCCAGGACCGCTTCGCGGCCCTTGTGGTGCCCCGAGATCAGGTTGTTGCCGGGGACGTGGTGCACGACGTCCGCCGTCATCAGCGAGGACAGCATGTCCATGTCCCCCTTGGCGAACGCCAGGTAGCCGCGACGCACCAGGGCCGCGTCCGGATGCTCCGACATGGCGGTTCACACCCTTCCATCCCTTGATTTGGCGGTTTTTCCTATCATCCGCCCGGCCCTGTGGATATTCCACGCGGCGGCTGGGCGCGGGCGCCGATGATGGCGGCATGAACGCGATGAACTGGACCGTTGCCCCCGAATCCTTCGCCACCCCCGAGGCCGCCGAGCTGCGGCGGGCCTATCTCGCGGAAGTGGCCGGCCGGTACTGGGGCAGACCCGCCACCGACGCCGAGCTCGACCAGGGCCTCGCCGAGGACCCGGCCGACGGCCTGGTCCGGCCCACGGGCGAGTTCGTGGTCGGCCGGTACGACGGCCGGCCCGGCGCCTGTGCCGGGCTGCGGATGCTGGACGCCGGCACGGCCGAGCTGACGCGGGTGTACGTACGCCCCGAGCTGCGCGGCACGGGCGGCGGCGGGGCCCTGCTCGCGGCCCTGGAGGAGGCGGCGCGGTCCCTGGGCGCGGAGCGCATACGCCTGGACACGCGGACGGACCTGGTGGAGGCGCGGGGCCTCTACGCCAAGCACGGGTACGCGGAGATACCGGCGTACAACTCCGGCCCGTACGCGGAGCACTGGTTCGAGAAGCGGCTGGTCTGACGGATCAGTGGGCCGCGTGGTCCCGGCGCGCGGGCCTGTCGTACGGCTCCTCCGCGTCGGAGCCGCACAGCTCGGCGTTGAGCTCCTCGACCAGCTTGACCAGGTCCGTGGGCCGGTCCGGGCCCCACCAGTCGCCGAGCAGCTCGGCGAGGGACTCCTGTCGTGCGTCGGAGAGCCGTGCCGCGGTCTCGCGGCCCTGGTCGGTGAGCACCAGCGGCAGTCCGGCGCGGACCGCCAGCCGCCGCTCCTCGACCTCGCGGGCCGCGTCCGTGATGACGTGCAGCGGGACCGAGGTGCGCTCCGCGAGCACCGCCGGTTCGGCCGAGCCGTACTTGTTGATGCGCAGCAGCAGCCAGCTGGAGGCGGGCAGCAGGTCGTAGCCGGCCTTGGCGGTGATCTTCTCGTAGACGTGCTTGCGGCCCTCCCGCGTGCCCAGCACCGACAGCGCCCGCGCCACCTCGTCGTGCGAGCTGCGCTGCACGGGGTTGGAGGCGAGCGTCTCGCTGACGTCGGGTGCGGTGACCGAGGTCCGGAGCTTGTCCTCCTTGAGGAACCACGCCACCGCGAAGGCCACGAGCACCACGGGCACGGCGTAGAGGAAGACGTCGGTGATGGCCGTGGAGTAGGCGTCCAGCACCCGGGGCCGGAGGTCGGCGGGGAGTCCGGAGACGGCCCGCGGGTCGGCTTCCAGGCTGCCGACGGTGCCGGGGGGCAGCGGCTGGCCCGCCAGGTTCTCGTTCAGGTTGTCGTCGAGGCGGTTGGTGAAGACCGTGCCGAAGATGGCCACGCCGAAGGAGGCACCGATGGAGCGGAAGAAGGTGGCGCCCGAGGTCGCGACCCCGAGGTCGGAGTAGCTGACGGCGTTCTGCACCACCAGCACCAGCACCTGCATCACCAGGCCGAGTCCGGTGCCGAAGACGAAGAAGTAGACGCTCATCTCCCAGGTGGAGGTGGTGCGTTCCAGCTGGTGCAGGAGGAGCAGGCCGATGGCGGTCACGCCGGTGCCGGCGATGGGGAAGACCTTCCAGCGGCCGGTGCGGCTGACGATCTGCCCGGAGGCGGTGGAGGCGATCAGCATGCCGAGGACCATCGGCAGCATGTGGACGCCGGACATGGTGGGCGAGACGCCCTGGACGACCTGGAGGAACGTGGGGAGGTAGACCATCGCGCCGAACATCGCGAAGCCGACGATGAAGCTGATCACCGAGCAGAGGGTGAAGGTGCGGATGGCGAAGAGCTTCAGGGGCAGCACCGGCTCCGCCGCCCGGCGCTCCACGAAGACGAAGGCCACCAGCAGTACGGCACCGAGCACGGCCAGCCCGATGATCATGGCTGAGCCCCAGCCCCAGGTGCCGCCGAGCGAGGCCACCAGCACCAGACAGGTGGCGACGGAGGCGATCAGGACGGTGCCGAGGTAGTCGATGGTGTGCCGCTCCGCGCGCACCGGGATGTGCAGGACCGCCGCGATGACGACGAGGGCGACGATGCCGATCGGGAGGTTGATGTAGAAGACCCAGCGCCAGCTGAGGTGGTCCACGAACAGGCCGCCGAGCAGCGGGCCGAGGACGCTCGTGGCGCCGAAGACGGCGCCGAAGAGGCCCTGGTACTTGCCGCGCTCCCGGGGCGGGACGATGTCGCCGACGATCGCCATCGACAGCACGATCAGGCCGCCGCCGCCCAGCCCCTGGAGGGCGCGGAAGCCGATCAGCTGCGGCATGTTCTGGGCGAGGCCGCAGAGCGCCGACCCGATCAGGAAGAGGACGATGGCCCCCTGGAAGAGCTTCTTGCGCCCGTACTGGTCGCCCAGCTTGCCCCAGAGCGGGGTCGCCGCCGTCGACGCCAGCATGTAGGCGGTGACGACCCAGGAGAGGTGTTCCATGCCGCCGAGATCGCTGACGATCGTCGGCAGCGCGGTGGAGACGATGGTCTGGTCGAGTGCGGCGATCAGCAGGCCCAGCAGCAGGGCACCGATCGCGACGAGCACACTCCGTCGGGTGTGCTCCGCGCCGGGTCCGCCGCCGGGGTCCACGGGTGCGTCGGCCACTTCCTGAGCCATGGACTCCTCCTCAGCACAGATCGACATCTCCATCCTGGGGGGTGTGTCCGGTTATGGCCTGTCGGGCGGTTGGGCGGACCCCGCCGGGTCTGCATAATCGCTGGCAGTTGCCAGGGAGGGGATCCGTCAGTGAGCGCAGAGCGCTGTCCGGTTTGCGATGCTGCCAGAGGCGGCTGCGCCTGCGCACCGGCCACGGGCATGGACCCCCTCCGCATCCGCCCGTACGTGACGATGCAGGACCGCCCGTCCCGCGACGCCGCCACCACACCCCCGCCCCGCCTCCTGGGCGTGGTCCAGCCCCCACCGTCGTGGCCCGCGGGGGCCGACCCGGAACCGGAACCCACCTGGGGCCCCTCCTCCACCCCCGGAACCGGACCGGACCCTGCCTGGGGCCCGTCCGCAGGTGCGGAAGCCGGTCCGTCCTGGGAGTCGCCCGGCACCCCGGACGCGAGTCCGGCATGGCCCTCGTCCGCCGCCACTCCGGCAACCGGACCTTCGTGGAGCCCGTCGCCCAACCCGGAAACCGGAGCCACCTGGACCCGGTCCGCCAACCCGGAGAACGGAGCCACCTGGACCCCGCCGACCCACCCGGAGAACGGAGGCGACTGGAACTCGTCGGCCCGCCCGGCGGACGAGGCATCCCCGTGGCCCCCGCAGCCCGCCCCTCCCGGCACACCGGCCCACCCGAGCGGCCCGGACGCCCACCACGCCGGCGGCCCCGTCGGGTACGGGCCGGACGGCTTCCACGCAACGGACGAGGCCGGACCCCACGACGGCGCTGACGGGTACGCCACGCAGGTCCTGCCGCCGGTGTCCTCCGGCATGCCCGGGTCCGCCCCCTACGCCCCCGTACCGGGGGCGAACGGCTCCACGGGGCCCGAGTCCTCGTACGGCACACGCGGCAGCGGGACCCCTGGCCCGGTCTACGACGACGCCACGACGGAGCTGCGCGCGGTCACGCTCGGCGCCCCTCCTCCACCCGGCCGGAACCGCGGCGGACGCAAGGGACTGCCGCTGATGGTGGCCGCCGCAGTGGCGGTGATCGGCGTCGGGGCCCTGACGGCCGGTCTGTTCTCGGACGACGAGGACGCCGACCGCGCCCTCCCCGACCCGAAGCTGTCGGCACCCGCGATCACCGTCGCCCCGGACGGCCCCTCGGGCGCCCCCGAAGCCCCCTCGGCCGACCCCTCGACCACGTCCGACGCGGACGAGGACGAGGACGAGGACGGCGACGGTAACGAGAAGTCGGCCTCCCCCACCGCCGCGACGGAAGCCACCCCGTCCGGGGACCCGTCCGACGCGTCAGGGAACCCCACCCCCGACCCCACCCGCACCAAGCCCGCCACCAGCCCCACCACCCCGAGCGCCACCACGGCCCCCACCCTGAGCCAGGGCGACCAGGGCCCGGAGGTCGTCGAACTCCAGCAGCGCCTGGAGGAGGGCGGGTACTACTGGGGGCCGATGAACGGCCGCTACAGCCGCAAGGTGGAGGAGGCAGTGGCCCGCCTCCAACGGGCCGCCAACGTCGTGGGCGACCCCTGGGGCGTGTACGGCCCCAACTCCCGCCGCGCACTGGAGGCCCTCACCCACGAGCCCTAGCCGGCCCCGGTCCCGCACTCCCCCGCCCCGCGACTAGGGCGGACAACCACCCCAGCCACAGGCCGGTTGGACCCCCACGCACCCCGGCGAGCAACAGCCATGCGCAAGCCCCCGGCAGGTACCCGCCCGAAGGCACCGGGTAGCCGGAAGCGCGGACAGCGCGAGGACGGCCACGACCGCGGCCGCAACGCCCCGCCCGGCACAACGCGGGGTCCACTCGACGAAGGCCGACCAGCCCGGGGCGGCCCGGCAGGCTGGGGGTGCACACCCGGGACGGACCACCTGCGTGGCCCTAACGGCAAGGACCGCCCACACGGACCGGCAGCCAGCCGCTCACCCCACCGGACGGGACCCCCACACCCCGGCGAGCACACGCACAACCCACCCGACCCCGCCGCACGCGCCGCATCACGCCGCATCCCGCCCAGCGTGTCCGTGCGGCCAGGCGGCTGGGGCTCCCGGGCACGGGCACCGCCGCGCCGACCCCGACACGGACCGGCTGCCGTCCGTTCGCCCCCCGTCGGGCGGACACCCGCAGTGCGGTCGCACACACCGCCCACCCGGACCCCGCCGCCGCATCCCACCCGGCCGCCGTCCAGGCGGGGCGCCGGCCAGGCGGGCGGGCGCGGCATCTCCGCGCCCGCCCCTCCTCGCCGCCCCCGCCACCCCGGCCCGCCCGCACCGCACCCCACCGCACCCGCACCACACCCCCTGTGCAGCCCCCCAGCCGGGAGGCGATTGGCATCGCGGGGCGCCATTTTGTATCGTGGAGGAACAAAGTGGTTCCGTCCGTATTCCCTGACCGGCGGACGGGGCCGCTTGTACTCTTCCCGCCGCATCGCCGGACCTCGTCTCCCCTGGAGCCCGCCCCCATGACGGCCAGCACCACCGCCCCCGGAACCGAAGCCGCCGCAGAGCCTGTCGTCCTGACCGCGAAGGCCCTGCTCCTGGACATGGACGGCACGATCGTGAACTCGGACGCGGTGGTGGAGCGCTGCTGGCGGGACTGGGCGGTGTCGCACGGCCTCGACCCGCACGAGGCGATGAAGATCGTCCACGGCCGCCAGGGCTACGCCACCATGGCGATCCTGCTCCCGGACCGCCCGATGGAGCAGAACCACGCCGACAACGCCGTGATGCTGGCCCGCGAGACCGCCGACACCGAGGGCGTCGTCCCGGTCGACGGCGCGCCCGCCTTCATGGCCGCCCTGGGCCGGCTCCCGCACGCCCTGGTCACCTCGGCGGACGAGGCCCTCGCGACCGCCCGCATGACGGCCTCCGCGCTGCCCATGCCGGAGGTCCGGGTGACCGCCGAGCATGTCGAGGCCAGCAAGCCGCACCCCGAGGGCTTCCTCAAGGGCGCCGCCGAACTCGGCGTCGACCCGGCGGACTGCGTGGTCTTCGAGGATTCCGGCGCCGGCATCGCCGCGGGCCGCGCGGCCGGCATGCGCGTGGTGGGCGTCGGCCCCCGCGCCGGGGAGCACGGGCCGACCGTGCACGTACCCGACCTGACGGCCGTACGCGTCGACACCGCTGCGGACGGGAGCATCCGCCTCACCGTCACCCCGTACGCCGCCGCCTGACCGACGGGAGGGAGCCGCCGGCCCCCGTCACGCCCCCACGTACGCCGCCAGGTGCTCGCCCGTCAGCGTGGAGCGGTCGGCCACCAGGTCCGCCGGGGTGCCCTCGAAGACGACCCGGCCGCCGTCGTGGCCGGCGCCCGGCCCGAGGTCGATGATCCAGTCGGCGTGCGCCATCACCGCGGGGTGGTGCTCGATGACGATGACCGACTTGCCCGCGTCGACGAGCCGGTCCAGCAGCCCGAGCAGCTGCTCCACGTCCGCGAGGTGCAGGCCGGTGGTGGGCTCGTCCAGCACGTAGACGCCACTTTTGTCCGCCATGTGCGTGGCCAGCTTCAGCCGCTGCCGCTCGCCGCCGGACAGCGTGGTCAGCGGCTGGCCCAGGCTCACGTACCCGAGGCCGACGTCGGCGAGCCGCTCCAGGATCTTGTGCGCGGCCGGGATGCGCGCCTCGCCCGCGCCGAAGAACCGCTCCGCCTCCGTCACGGACATCGCGAGCACCTCGCTGATGTCGCGGCCGCCCAGGTGGTACTCCAGCACCGAGGCGTCGAACCGCTTGCCCTCGCACTCGTCGCACGTGGTCGCGACCCCGGCCATCATCGCCAGGTCGGTGTAGATCACCCCGGCACCGTTGCAGGCGGGGCAGGCGCCCGCGGAGTTGGCGCTGAACAGGGCCGGCTTCACGCCGTTGGCCTTGGCGAAGGCCTTGCGGATCGGTTCGAGCAGCCCGGTGTACGTGGCCGGGTTGCTGCGCCGCGAGCCGCGGATCGCCGTCTGGTCGACCGACACCACGCCCTCCTCGGCCGGGATCGACCCGTGCACCAGGGAGCTCTTGCCCGAGCCCGCGACGCCGGTGACGACGACGAGCACCCCGAGCGGTACGTCGACGTCGACGTCCCGCAGGTTGTGCGCGGCCGCGCCGCGGATGCCCAGCTTGCCGGTGGGCTTGCGCACCGTCTCCTTGAGCGCGGTCTGGTCGTCGAGGTGGCGTCCGGTGATCGTGTCGCCGGCCCGCAGGCCCTCCACCGTGCCCTCGAAGCAGACGGTGCCGCCGGCCGTGCCGGCGCCCGGGCCCAGGTCCACGACGTGGTCGGCGATCGCGATCGTCTGCGGCTTGTGCTCGACCACGAGCACCGTGTTGCCCTTGTCCCGCAGGCGCAGCAGCAGGTCGTTCATCCGCTGGATGTCGTGCGGGTGCAGGCCGGTGGTGGGTTCGTCGAAGACGTACGTGACGTCGGTGAGCGCGGACCCGAGGTGGCGGATCATCTTGACCCGCTGCGCCTCGCCGCCCGAGAGCGTGCCCGACGGCCGGTCGAGCGCGAGGTAGCCGAGGCCGATCTCGACGAACGAGTCGAGGGTCCCCTGGAGCGCTTCGAGCAGCGGGGCCACCGACGCGTCCCGGAGCCCGCGGACCCATTCCGCCAGGTCCCGGATCTCCATCGCGCACGCGTCGGCGATGGAGATGCCCTCGATCTTCGATGACCGGGGGCCCTCGCTCAGCCGGGTGCCGTCGCACTCGGGGCAGACCGTGAAGGTCATCGCCCGCTCGACGAAGGCACGGATGTGCGGCTGGAGCGCGTCGACGTCCTTCGACAGCATCGACTTCTGGATCTTGGGGATCAGGCCCTCGTAGGTGAGGTTGATGCCCTCGACCTTGATCTTGGTCGGCTCCTTGTGGAGCAGGTCGTGCAGCTCCCGCTTGGTGTACCTGCGGATCGGCTTGTCCATGTCGAAGAAGCCGGAGCCGCTGAAGATCCGCCCGTACCAGCCGTCCATGGTGTAGCCGGGGATGGTGAGCGCGCCCTCGCTGAGCGACTTGCTGTCGTCGTAGAGCTGGGTGAGGTCGACGTCGGAGACCGTGCCGCGGCCCTCGCAGCGCGTGCACATGCCGCCGGTGCGCGAGTAGGTCGCCTTGACCGTGGTCCTGTCGCCCTTCTCGACGGTGATCGCCCCGCTCGCCTTCACGGAGGCGACGTTGAAGGAGTACGCGCCGGGCGGGCCGATATGCGGGTCGCCGAGCCGGCTGAAGAGGATCCGCAGCATGGCGTTGGCGTCGGTGGCCGTGCCGACGGTGGAGCGGGGGTCGGAGCCCATCCGCTGCTGGTCGACGATGATCGCGGTGGTGAGCCCGTCGAGCACGTCGACCTCGGGCCGCGCCAGCGTCGGCATGAAGCCCTGGACGAAGGCGCTGTACGTCTCGTTGATCAGGCGCTGCGACTCCGCGGCGATCGTGTCGAAGACCAGTGAGCTCTTGCCCGAGCCGGAGACGCCGGTGAAGACGGTGAGCCGGCGCTTCGGAATCTCGATGCTGACGTCCCGGAGGTTGTTCACCCGGGCGCCGTGCACCCGGATCAGGTCGTGGCTGTCGGCGGCGTGCGCGCCGGACGACCCCGGGGCACGTGATGCCTTCGATGCGCCGGATGCCTTCGGCGCCCCGGCCGCCCCCGGTCCGCCGGCCGCCTTCGCTGCGCCGCGCCCGGCGGACCCGCTCCCCGCGGCCCTGCTCCCGGCCCTGCTCATCGTGTCTCCATCCGTCGGTCGTCCGTTCGGTCGGTGGTGCGGTGGTGCGGAGGCCGGGGGGCTCGGCGGGGCCGGCGGAGCCGGATCCGGACGTCCGTGCGTTTCACGCTACGGGTGGGGCGCCCGGCGCGCTTCTCCGTTCCTGACCGGCCGCGTGTGGATCTTCGCGATGCAGGCCGGGAGGGCGGCGTCGTCCCCGTGCTCCCGGGCCCGGTACGCACTCGGGGTCTCGCCGACGAGTTCGGTGAAGCGGGAGCTGAACGAGCCCAGCGACGTACAGCCCACCTCGAAGCACACCTCCGTCACCGACAGGTCGCCGCGCCGCAGCAGGGCCTTGGCCCGCTCGATGCGGCGGGTCATGAGGTAGCTGTACGGCGTCTCGCCGAAGGCGGCCCGGAAGCTGCGGGAGAAGTGGCCGGGCGACATGAGGGCGACGCGCGCCAGGGCCGCCACGTCGAGCGGTTCGGCGTACTCGCGGTCCATCAGGTCGCGGGCCCGGCGCAGCGGTACGAGGTCCTCCAGGTTGCTCACCCCACCACGATCGCACGGCGGGGGAGGCGGCGGTGGCCGGATCTCGCCCCCCGTACGCCTCCCCCGACGGCACCGGAACTACCCCGCCACCGCCTCCCAGAGGCTGAACACGGCCAGGGCGGCCATCACGCACGCCGCGATCTTCGTGATCAGCCGCAGCGGCACGCGCTTCATCAGCGTGCGGCCGCCCAGGATGCCGAGGCCCGCGACCGCCCAGAGGGCCAGCACGGCGCCCAGGCCGACCGAGACGGGGTCGTCGTAGCGGGCGGCGAGGTTGGCGGTCATGATCTGCGTCAGGTCACCGAACTCGGCCACCAGGATCAGCATGAAGCCGGCCCCGGACACCTTCCAGAAGGACTGGTCCTCGGGAGCCTTGACCGACTCCTCCCCCTCGTCCTTCTTCAGCAGCAGCATCGCCGCGCCGATCAGGAAGAGCACGCCCACGAAGGCCTGCACCAGCCGGTGCGGCAGCAGCGTCAGCACGCTGCCCGCGGCGATGGCGAGCGCGACGTGCACGGCGAAGGCGGCGGCGACCCCGGCGAACACGTACGAGGCGCGGTAGCGGGTGCCCAGCATGAGGCCCGCCAGGGCCGTCTTGTCGGGCAGCTCGGCGAGGAAGACGACGCCGAAGACGATCGCCAGGATGGTGAAGCTGATCACTGGAGTGAAACCTCGATCGGTCGGGGCGGGTGCCGCCGGACCGAGAGACCAGGCCGTTTCAGGGGGTCGCTTCGGCTCGACAGCGACCCGCGCGCACACGGGCATCCCCACGCGCCCGCGCTCTGGGCGCGCGCACGTGCGCATGCACGTGTAGGTACACGGACACTGCGGCCGAAGGTCTCGCTGGCCTGCCCGCCGCACCCGACCGCGTCCGCGGTCGCGACGGCTGAGCCTGCCTCCGGGCGCCGGCTGGAACTGGCCAGCAGTATGTCGACGGTCCGGCGAAGAGCTACTCCCCTTCTGCTCGCACCAGGGTACGACACGCCGGGCGCCCCCCAGCAGGGACTTTGGTCCCGGCGGCCGGGAGACGCCCGTCACACTCCGGCCACGCTCCGGCCACACCGTGGTGGCGCCCCTGCCGCGCCCCGGTGGCACCCCGGCCGTACCCCTGCCACGCGCCGCACACCCGCCCGGCAGCGAAACGGCACAAACCGCCTCGATTCATCCGACGGAGCGTCATATTCACGCCAACAGCGGGCCGTTACACCCCTTGTTGTGACGTGCGCATGTCGCCACCCTGTTACCTGGCGCCCATCCCCGGTCCACCCGGCGCCGCCACGATGACCGCGGTCCCCACAAGGGGCCGACCGGCCGTTCCCCCCGCCCCAAGGAGCCCCTCATGCCCGGTGTCTACGCGCGTCGATTCGGCGTGCTCGCGACGGCCGCCACCCTCGCGGCCACCGCCCTCCTCAACGCCCCCGCCGCCCAGGCGGCGCCCCCCACCCCGATGAGCGCCTCGGCCGCCCGCACCTGGCTGGCGGGCGTGACGCCGAAGGCGGAAGGTTCCTCCAGCGGCTACAGCCGCGACCTCTTCCCGCACTGGAGCACCGTCTCGGGCACCTGCAACACCCGCGAGACCGTCCTCAAGCGCGACGGCGTGAACGTCGTCACCGACGCGAGCTGCGCCGCCACCAGCGGCTCCTGGTACTCCGCCTACGACGGCGCCACCTGGTACGCCGGCTCCGACCTGGACATCGACCACGTCGTCGCCCTCTCCGAGGCCTGGCGCTCGGGCGCCGCCTCCTGGACCACCGCCAAGCGCCAGCAGTTCGCCAACGACCTCACCCGCCCGCAGCTCATCGCGGTCACGGACAACGTGAACCAGGCCAAGGGCGACCTCGACCCGGCCGACTGGATGCCGCCCCTGGCCTCCTACCGCTGCACCTACGCCCGCATGTGGGTGCACGTGAAGCAGTACTGGGGCCTGACCATCGATTCCGACGAGAAGGCCGCGCTCACCAGCGCCCTCAGCGGCTGCTGACCGGACCGCCGGGGCACCCGGCCGGTCCCGCGGCCGGATCCGGAACCGCGCTCCCCCTCCCCGTCGTACCTTTACCCAAAGGGCGACGGACGAGGGGGAGTTACGTGGGCGAGCTGCGCCTGGGGCCACTGCTGCGCCACGTGTGCTGGGAGACCGGCGACACGGCCACCGTGTGGATCGAGACCGACCGGCCGGGCACCGCCGAGGTGCGGTGCGAGGACGGCGCCGGCGGGTCGGCCGGCACGTTCCAGATCGCCGGCCACCACTACGCGCTCGTGCCGGTCACCGGCCTGACGCCGGGCACGACCACCGCGTACGAGGTGCTGTTCGAGGGCGCCCGCGTCTGGCCGCTGCCCGACAGCCCCTTCCCGCCCAGCACCATCACCACGCCCGTGCCCGCCACCCCAGGCCGTCCCTCGCCGCCGGTCCGGTTCACCTTCGGCTCCTGCCGCCAGGCCGCCCCGCCCGCCGACCGGCGGGGGCCCCACGGACCCGACGCGCTGGACGCGCTGGCGTCCCGGCTCGCCGCGCAGCCGCTGGAGGCGCGGCCCGACGTACTCCTCCTGCTCGGCGACCAGGTGTACGCCGACCAGCTCTCCCGGGAGACCAGGGCCTGGCTCGCCGCCCGGCGCGACCTGCGCGAGGCGCCCGGGGCGCAGGTGGCGGACTACGAGGAGTTCACGCGGCTCTACTACGAGTCCTGGCTCGATCCGGAGATCCGCTGGCTGCTGTCCACCGTCCCCAGCTGCCTGATCTTCGACGACCACGACCTCGTGGACGACTGGAACACCAGCGCCTCGTGGGTGGCCGAGATGCGGGCGACGCCGTGGTGGCGCGAGCGGGTGATCAGCGGGTTCATGTCGTACTGGGTCTACCAGCACCTGGGCAACCTCTCCCCCGCCGCACTCGCCGCCGACCCCCTCTACGCCGCGGTGCGCGCCACGCCCGACGGCACCGAGGAGCTGCGCGCCTTCGCCGCGGCGGCGGACGCGGACCCGGCCTCCGTGCGCTGGAGCTACCGCCGCGACTTCGGCCGCACCCGGCTGCTGATGGTGGACACGCGGGCGGCCCGAGTGCTGGACGAGGACGCGCGGGCGATGCTCGACCCGGCCGAGGCCCGGTGGGTGCGCGAGAACGCCCTCGACGGGCACGGCCAGTACGACCACCTGCTGATCGGCGCCTCGCTGCCCTGGCTGCTGCCGCCGCTGATCCACGACGCGGAGGCGTGGGACGCGGCGCTCTGCCGGGGCGAGCGGGGTCCGCGGTGGGCCCGGATCGGCGAGGCCCTGCGCCGGCGCAGCGACCTGGAGCACTGGGCTGCCTTCCCCGCCTCCTTCACGGAGCTCACCGACCTGATCGAGGAGGCCGCGACCGGCCCGCGCGCGCCGGCGACCGTGTGCATGCTGTCCGGCGACGTCCACCACGCGTACGTGGCCGAGCCGGCCATATCGACGACGGCGGCGGTGTACCAGCTGACCTGCTCGCCGGTGCACAACTCCGTGCACCGGCTGGTGAACCTGGGCTTCCGGTTCGGCTGGAGCCGGGCCGGGCGGCGGCTCGGCCGGCTGCTCGCCCGGCACGGCCGGACGGGACGGCCGCCGCTGACGTGGCGGCGTACGAGCGGGCCGTGGTTCGGCAACCAGCTGATGACGCTCGCGCTGTCCGGCCGTTCGGCCCGGCTCCGCCTCGACCAGGCCCGCAAGCCGGCGCGCGGGGCTGCGGAGGACGGCCGTCTGGTGACGGTGCTGGAGCGGGACCTGGCGTAGCCGGGGGGTGCGACCGCGGCGCAGCCGGCGCGCGGCCGGGCACGTCGGTGGTGCGGCGTCGATGCGGCCCGGGCAGGTCGGTGGTGCGGCGTCGATGCGGCCGGGCCCAGTGCGGCCCCGGTGTGGCCCGGGGCGCTGCGGGCGCGCGGCCCGGGTGCGGCCTCGGGGGGCCGGAAACCGGGCGTGCCGCGGGGGCGCGGGGCGCATCTGACACGCGGGTGGCCCCGGGGGTACGGGGGACGAACTCCCGGCGTACGCTGTATGGCTGTCAAGCCGCTCCTGCCGCTCCCCCGCGACGCCGCGGCCCAGCGCGATGACCGAGAGCCGGAGCCGGGGAGTCCCGTTTTGCTTGAGACAGTGGGGCCGTTGACCGCGAGCCCCTGGATCTACGCCCTCGTGGCCGTCTCCGTGCTGCTCGACGTCTTCCTGCCGGTGCTGCCGAGCGGGGTCCTGGTGATCACCGCGGCGGCCGCGGCGGCCGCCGCCGGGGCGGCCGTGGGCGCGGGAGCGCCGGTGCCGCCGCCGGGCCCGGACATCGTGGTGCTGGTGCTGTGCGCGGCGGCCGCGTCCGTACTGGGCGACCTGGCGGCGTACCGGCTGGCCCGGCGCGGAGGTGCCCGCCTGGACCGGGCCATCGCGCGCTCCCGACGCCTGACGCTGGCCCAGGAACGCCTCGGCCAGGCCCTGAGCCGGGGCGGCGGCCTGCTCGTCGTCATCGCCCGCTTCGCCCCGGCGGGGCGCTCGGTGGTCTCCCTGGGCGCGGGCGCGGCGCAGCGGGAGATCGGGAAGTTCCTCCCGTGGTCGGCCCTGGCGGGCCTGGCCTGGGCGGGCTACAGCGCGGCACTGGGCTACTTCGGCGCCCACTGGCTGGGCGCGACCTGGCTGGGTACGGCGGTCTCGGTGATCGCCCTCTTCGCGGCGGGCGCCCTGGCCGCCTACCTGGTCCGCCGGCCCACACCGGCAACCCCGTAAGAACCGGCTCACCCGGCACCCCACACAGCCCGACCCCCGGCCCCCACCCGGCACCACCGATGCGTCGGAACTCAGCGGAACCACACCCGGCACCCCACCGCACGCCCCGCCCCCCGACACCCCACCGCACGAGCCCACACGCCGACAGCCGACCGGCAAGGCCCCCGCACCCGGCACCCGGCACCGACCGCACGGGCCCCGCACCTCAGCAGCCGACCCGCACGGCACGAGCGCCCCGGCATCCGCACCCACTCCCGGCCCCGGCACCCGCACCCGCACCCGCACCCGCCCGCGCGGCCGGGGGCGCGGGGCCGGCCCCCCGGGCGCCGCGGCCCGCCGGCGCGCGGCGCGGCCGCGGCGGCCGGCGGCG
>NZ_JBIVYX010000003.1:0-7370 GCF_044759225.1 Streptomyces sp. NPDC101132 | reverse complement strand
GGCACGCGCGCCCCGGCACCCCCCCCCCCCCCCCCCCCCGCCCCCCGCCCCCCCCCCCCCCCCCCCCCGCGCGCCCCCCCCCCCCCCCCCCCCCGCACCTCGACCCGCTCCCCGGCGGTTCGTCTTCCCGCGGTCCGGGCCCACTCGGTTCGTCTTCCCGCGACACGCCGGGAGGCTCGCCCGGGCGGGGGAGTCTCCTCACCCGTTCACTCGGCACCGATCGCCGTGCGGCTCCCGCACTCCTAGCGTCCGAAGCACGATGCGCGACCGAATCCGCGTCACATCCGTGCCTGGCCGCGCCGTTTCCGAGGAGTAGAGGAGTCCACCATGCGTCCGAAAAACGTCGCGGCCGCGACCGTCCTGACCGCCGCCACCCTCCTGCCGACCGCACTCGCCTTCGCCCTCGCCCCGGGCGCCGCGGCGAACAACAGCGGGGGCCGGCTGGTGGCCTCCGTATCGCCGACCACGGTCGCACCCGGCGGCCGCGTCGGCCTGAACGTCGAGGGCTGCGGCACCCGCACCGGCACGGCGCGCTCCAGCGCCTTCGGCACGGTCAACCTCACGCCCGGCAACCTGGAGGCCACGAACCTCTTCGGCAGCGCCACCGTCCACCGCAACGCGAGCCCCGGCACGCACACGGTCACCTTCCAGTGCGACGGCCTGGGCGGCCGCACCACCACGGTCTCCCTGCACGTCACGCCGGGCGCGGCGCGCGGCGGCCTGGGCGGCAGCATGGGCCAGGTCAGCCCGGGCGAGATCGCCATCGGCGGCGCCCTCGTGGCCGGCGCCCTGGGCGCGGGCGTCTGGTACCTCCGCCGCCGCGCCGAACCCACCGCCTGACGCCCCGGGGGCGCGGGCCACACCGCCAGCACCGGCCCGCGCCTCCGGCCCGGCACACAGCCCGCCCAGCCGGACGGCCTACCCCTCGGCAGCCGCAGCAGCCGGCCCATGCCCATGCCCATGCCCATGGCCCTGGGCATGGGCATGGGCCCCACTCCCCCGCACCTCGATGCCTTCGAGCAGCTCCCGGGTGGCCTCGGCCACGGCCTCGACGGCCCGCTCGAAGACCTCGCGGTTGTGCGCCGCAGGCGCCCGGAACCCGGATACCTTCCGCACGTACTGCAGCGCAGCGGCCCGCATCTCGTCCTCGGTCGCCTCGTGCGGAATCGCCGGCGGCCGCAACGTCTTAATACTCCGACACATACCCCGAGTATCCCCACCCCCACCGACACACGCCCGGACCAGCAGAAAGCCCCCTCACCGCACCGGCAAGGGGACTCTGCACACGGAGGTGCGGACGGCCGGTGACCGGCCGCCTCCTGCATGACCCCGCAGAGGGGCTGACGTGCCGCGCCCCGGCACCTCGGTGCTACAGCTTGCTCATCTTGGCGTAGGGGCTCAGGATCCGCTCCCGGACCGAGCCGAAGTCGACGAGGGCGGCGATCCCGGCCTCGATCCCGATCACACGTCCGAGCCCGTAGACGTCGTGCGTGACCTGGTCGCCCACGGCGAACTGCTCCGGCGGCGACGTGACGGGAGCCCTGAAGGGGCTCGTGGGCAAATGGCGCTTGGGTACTACCGGCTTTGTCATCCAGCCCAGTATGTGCCCCCGCCCGCGTCCGCAGGAGGGTCTCGTTCGTCACTTCCCGCCAGGACCGCCCCACAGACCGCCAAAAGGCCCCCGGCCGACCACCGCCGGGGGCCTTCTGCGCTCAGATGGTGACCGGGCCGCGGGCGGTGGCGAACTCGACCGCGACCAGACCCGGCTCCTCGTCCTCGACCCAGGTGACGTCGATCTGGTCGAGGGGGTGGTCGGCCGGTTCGCCGAGGAACTCGGCGATGGAGGCGGCGTCACCGGCGATCGAGACCCCGTGGATGCTGGTGGAGGTCCGCGGACCGGCGCTCGGTCGCTCCTCGGCCGGGACCAGCCACTGGAGGAAGTAGGGCAGTTGCGGGTCCTCCATCAGCTCCAGCAGACCGATCTGCTTCCACCTCAGGTCGAACCCGTCGGGGCGGACCCGGTGGCCCTCGGCCGACGTGCGGCCGAGCCGGGCCTCGACCGGGGCGATGTCGTCGACGGAGACCACCCAGCCGAGCCAGCCGCCGCCCTCGGCGGCGCGGCGCGCGACCGCCTGCCCGAAGGGCGCGCGGTCGGCGGCGGGGTGGTCGAGCGTGGTGACGACCTCGACGTAGGTGCCGCCGCTCAGCGGGAGGATGAAGTTGCGGGTGCCGAACCGAGGGTGCGCACCCCCGTCGACGAACCCGGCGCCGAGGGCCGATCCGATCCACTGGACGGTCGAGACGAAGCTGTCGCGGGCCACCGCATAGGACACATGATCAAGTCGCACGGCGCCATCATCCCCGGACGACCCACCCAATCCCCGACGCCACGCCCACCACCCCACCACACCCCCCGAACCACAACAAAAGACCCCCAGCCGATCGCGGCTGGGGGCCTTTCACTGGTGGGCGCGGACGGTTTCGAACCGCCGACATCTGCTTTGTAAGAGCAGCGCTCTACCCCTGAGCTACGCACCCGTGGAACGAGGAGACAGCCTACATGGAGGCCATGCCCCTGACGCAAACCCGTTCGTGTGGGGGACAATGAACCGGGGCACGGTGGGCGTGGTACGGGGTACGGGAGAGGGATTGTGACGGCGACTTCCCGGCGGTGGTTCGGTGGGCGGGACGAGAGCCGACGGGCCGAGGCGCAGGCTGCCAAGGATGCCGCCGCGGCCGCGTTCTACGAGCTGGACACCGCGCAGCGGGACCTGCGGATCTCCATCGAGACCATCGTCGCGGCCGACGGGTCGCCGGCGGCGCGCCAGGCGTCGGAGGGGTTCACCGCGCTCGGCCACCGCATCGACCAGGTCAGTCACGTGTACATCGAGACCGTCGACCGGTACGACCTGGACCGCCCCGAGCTGGAGGCCGCGGTCGCCGGCCGGGCGCGCGGGGAGCTGGAGCAGGCCCGGGACGAGCTCGTACGGGTCAAGGGCGAGCTGGACCGGTTCGCGCAGGGTCTCGAGCCGTTGCTGCGGAACGCGGAGACGCAGCTGGCGCGGGTCGCGCCGGCGCGGGAGCGGGCCCGGGCGGCGTTGCTGGCCGCGAGCGACGCGCTGGACGCGGTGCGGGCGGGCGGGATGCGGGCGGACGACCTGGCGGCGCGGCTCGCCGCGCTCGCGCCGGAGCTCACCAAGCTCAACCAGGGCGCCGCGCAGCACGGCGTACAGGAGACGGTGCAGCGGGCCGACCGGATCCTGCGGGACGCCGAGGCCGTGCGGGCGGAGGCCGAGCGGCTGCCGGAGCGGGCGGCCGAGATGGACCGGCGGCTGGTGAGCCTGCGGACCCGCGCCCAGGCGCTGCACACCCGGGCCGGACAGGTGGATCCGGTGCTGAGCGAGTTGCGGCGCCGGTTCAGCGCCGCCTGCTGGCAGGACCTGCAACAGGTTCCGGACCAGGCCGTGGAGAGCGTACGGCGGGCGGAGGAGAAGCTGGGCGAGGCGGCGGCCGCGCGCCGCGAGCAGCGCTGGGCCGACGCGACGGCGCTGCTCGGCACGATCAGGGCCCTGCTGGACTCGGTGGACGAGGCCGTCTCGGCGGCCGGGGACCGGCTGCGGGCGCTGGACGCCGTGGCGAAGGATCCGCAGCCGGAGGTCCAGCGGACGCGGTTCGCGATCCGGGACGCGCAGCGGCTGGCGATGGAGGGCCGCAGCGTGCCCGATCCGCGGCACGCGCGTCCGCTGGACCAGGCGGTGGCGCGGGTGGACCGGGCGGTGGCCGGGCTGGAGGGCGTACACCCCGACTGGTGGGGATTCCTGCGGGAGATGGAGGACGTGCGGGCCGCGGTCGGGCGGGTCGTCACCGAGATCCGTTCCCAGCGCGGCACCGGCTGAGCCCGGACCGCCCCGTCCGCGGTCGGCGAGCAGGCTCCGGACCGCACGTCCGTGGTGGGGGTGGCGGCTCCGGATCTCCCGTCCGTGGTCGGCGGGCCGGTTCTGCGCCGGCGGTGGCCGTGGGCGGCGGGTCGGACGTCCCTCGGGGGCACGGTCCCGCTCGGCCTCCCGCTCGGCCTCCTGGCCGGTTGTCCGTCGCGCGCTCGCGGCGGATGCTGGGAGGTGCAGGGAACGGAGCAGAGGAGGGCGTCATGGCTGCCCACGTTTTCCACCGGCCCCGGCCTCGTACGTCCCACGCAGCTCCCGTGCGGCCGGAGTCCTACGAGCCGCACGCCGCGTACGGGTGCACCGAGCCGCACGAGCACTACGCGCCCTACGTGGCCCACGAGCCGTACGGGCCGCCACCCGAGCCGGAGGGGCCCGGCCTGGTGCAGCGCCTCACGCACCCCGTCACCGCGCAGCTCGTCGAGCACCTGCCGGCCGACCACAGGCTGAGCAAGGTCTACCGGGTGGGCGCGGGGCTGACCGGCCTGCTGCTGGTACTCTTCGGCATCCTCGGACTGACCGACAACATCGGCTTCTTCGACACCGGCGGCGACCAGGTCCTCGGCCTGAACACCAACGGCGCGCTCAGCGTGCTGTCGATCTGCGTGGGCCTGCTGCTCTTCGTCGGCATGGTGATCGGCGGCAACTTCGCCTCGACGCTGAACATCGTCCTCGGCGTGGCCTTCATCGCGAGCGGCTTCGTGAACCTCGCGCTGCTGGACACCGAGCTGAACTTCCTGGCGTTCGAGATCGAGAACGTGCTGTTCAGCTTCGTGGTGGGCGTGATGCTGATGTGGTTCGGGATGTACGGGCGGGTCGGCAGCGCGCTGCCGCACGACAACCCGTACTGGCGTGCCAGGCACCCCGAGCAGGCCGCCCGCGAGGAGCGCAGGATGACACCCGAGATGCGGGCCGTTTCCCGCCGTTAGCGCGTCGGGGCGAGGTGTCCGGGCGTCGCGGCAGGGCGTCGTCCGCGCGTCCGGGCGTCGCGGGACGCCCGCCCTGTTTTGCTTATTTACTATTACTTATGCAAATCTTTGCCTGTCTGGGGTGTCAGGGGAGACAGGAACAGACGACGTGAGCGACGCCGCCTACGCGGGCCGCGGCATCCACCGCACCGCGGTCGAGGGCCTGGCCCGCAGGATCTTCGACGGCAGTCACCCCGAGGGAGCGGTCCTCGAACTGCCCGCCCTCATGACCGAACTCGGCGTGAGCCAGACGGTGCTCCGCGAGGCCGTCAAGGTGCTGACGGCCAAGGGGCTGCTGGACGCCCGCCCGAAGCGCGGCACCTTCGTCCGGCCGGCCCGCGACTGGAACCTGCTCGACGCAGACGTGCTGCGCTGGAAGCTCGACGCGGGCCCGCCGGACTGCTTCTTCGCGGACCTGCTGGAGCTGCGCCGCTCGGTCGAGCCGGCAGCCGCCGCGCTGGCCGCCGACCGCGCCACCCCGGACGACTTCGCCGCCCTGGAGGGCGGGCTGGCCCTGATGGCCGGCGCCGGGCGCGACCCCGACCGGCACGCGGAGGCCGACGCGGCCTTCCACACCGCCCTGCTGGCGGCCTCGCACAACCACTTCTTCGTCCAGATGCAGCGGGTCATCGTGCCGCCGCTCATCGAACGCGATCGCAAAGTCCACGCCCAGACCTTCGAGGACCCCGTCGGCATCCACGCGGCCGTGGTCCGGGAGATCAGGACCGGGGACCCGGACGGCGCGTACATGTCCGTGCTCGAACTGCTCGACGTGGCCCAGCGGTACCAGCCCGCGGCGCCCGCGCTCGGGGCCTGAGTCCAGGCCGCCGGCCCAGGAAGGAAGACCATGGAGTTCACCGCTGCCCTGAGGGAGGAGCGGCTGGTCGCGATCGTGCGGGGCAAGGACCCGGAGGCCTCGTTCCGCACCGTCATGACGCTGGTGGAGGAGGGCGTTCCGCTGGTGGAGGTCGCGCTCAGCGGGGCCGGCGCGCTGGACGTCATCGAGCGTGCCCGCCGCGAACTGGGCACGGAGGCGTGGCTCGGCGCCGGCGCGGTGCTGACCGCCGGGGACGCGCAGCGCGCCCGGGACGCGGGGGCGAACCTGCTGGCCGTACCGGCCCTGGGCCCGGGCGTCGAGGAATCCGTACGGCAGGGCGTGCCCGTGCTCGCCGGGGTCTCCACGGCACGGGAGGTGGCCGCGGCGGACCGGGCGGGGGCGGCCGCGCTCACGCTGCTGCCGGGCTCGGTCGGCGGCCCGGCGTACCTGCGGGCGCTGCGCGCGCCGTTCCCCGACCTGCCGTTCGTGCCGGTCGGGCGGGTGGACGCGGAGCGGGCGGGCGAGTACCTGCGGTCGGGCGCGATGGCGGTGGGCGTGGGCGCCCCGCTGGTCGGGGACGCGGCGGACGGCGGCGACCTCGGGGAGCTGCGGAAGCGGGCGGCGCGGTTCAAGGCGGTGTGCGCGTGAGCGTGCTGACCTTCGACGCCGCCCTCGCGGGCGCCCTGCGGGCCGCCGGGACGGACGCCACGGTGGCGCCGTCGCGCGCCACGCTGCTGCACCGTACGTACGAGGAGACGCGCCCCCGCGTCCTCCACCTGACCGGCACCGCCGCCACCGCCTCCCCCGAATCGCTCGACACGGCCGGCCTGGCGCTCCGCCTGGCCGGCGAACGCTCGGCCCTGGTGTGCCTGGAGGTGGACCACCGGGCCGCAACGGCCGGCGGAACGGCACCCGGGACGGCCGCCGGGACCCTGCGCGCCTGGGCCCCGCGCGCGGACGCCCTGATCGCCACGGAGGGCGGGCTGGCGCTGTGCCTGCCGGACCACACGGCCGGGGACACCGCGGCACGGGCGGGGGTGCTGCTGGCGCTCGGCGTCGGCGAGGTGCTGGTCAGGCACGAGGACGGCGCGGTGACGGCGTACACGGAGGACGGCTCCGCACACCGGGCCGGCCCGCCCTCGGAGGCGACCCCGGCGCCCGCCGCGACCGGCGACCCGGCCTGCACCGCCGCCCCCGGCCCCACCGCCCCCGCGACCGCCGCCTACCTCACCGCCCTCCTCGGCGGCGCGCCCGCGCACGTCCGGGCCGCGCGGGCGGCCGCCGGGGGACGGAGCGCCTCCGCCGGGGGATGGAGCGGCCCGCCCCCGGCCCCGTAGCCTGTGCGCATGCCTCGTTACGAATTCCGCTGCCGCACCTGTGGGGACTCCTTTGAGGTGAGCCGGCCGATGGCCGAGTCCGCCGCCCCCGCCGCCTGCCCCGCCGGGCACGACGACACCGTCAAGCTGCTGTCGGCCGTCGCCGTCGGCGGTACGAAGTCCGCTCCCGCGGCCCCCTCGGGCGGCGGCTGCTGCGGCGGCGGGGGCTGCGGCTAGGCCCTGTCTTTCGGATCAGGCCGGATCAGGGAGCGGGGCCTGGTGCGTGCGATCGCAAGGCGGAGGAGGGAGTCAACGCGGTGGGGGTACC
>NZ_JBIVYX010000002.1:433633-728093 GCF_044759225.1 Streptomyces sp. NPDC101132 | reverse complement strand
GGCTTCATCGTTCGACTTGCATGTGTTAAGCACGCCGCCAGCGTTCGTCCTGAGCCAGGATCAAACTCTCCGTGAATGTGTACCGGTAATCCGGTGAAACACTCGCGTTGAGCGGAACAGCCCGACCGGAATATGGCCGACTGTCCTCAGCGTCCTCGCTGTGTGTGTTGCCTACGAGCACCACATGGGCCCCGCAGGTCTTCAAAGGAACTCCAACTCACCGAAGTGAGCCGGGGTTGTCAATCTGGCGTTGACTTTTGGCACGCTGTTGAGTTCTCAAGGTGCGGTCGCTTCCTTTGTTCCCGTTTCCGGGCCCTCCGGGCGCTTCCTTCGTTTCCGACTCTATCAGATCTTTTCGACCGGGTTTTTCCGGCTTCTCGATCCGATAAAGGAGTCGGGGTGTGCTCCGACCGTGGAATTCGAATTCCATCCGGGAGCGAGAGAGATATTAGACCGTCGCGGTCGAACTGTCCAGTTCGAGGCAACCGTTCGAATCTACCTCCCCACGCGAACCGTGTCAACGGTCTTTGCGGGACGACGAGGAGACTAGCAGCTCAACGGGCTTGTACGCACATCAGGCCGCGACGGGCAGTGATGAGCTCTGGTCAGCGGCCTGCAGGTCGCCCGTCTCGCCCGCCTTCGCGGCCCGTCCGCCGAGCACCCACACGTAGACCAGGAACAGTGCCTCGGCCAGGACGCCGATGCCGATGCGGGCCCAGGTCGGCAGGCCCGAGGGGGTGACGAAGGCTTCGATGATCCCGGACAGGAACAGCACCACCGCAAGGCCCATGGCCATGCCGAGGGCGGCCCGGCCCTGCTCGGCCAGGGCCACCCGCCGGGTGCGGGGGCCCGGGTCGATGACGGTCCAGCCGAGGCGGAGGCCCGTACCCGCGGCGACGAACACGGCCGTCAGCTCCAGCAGGCCGTGTGGGAGGAGCAGCCCGAGGAGGGTGTCCAGGCGGCCGGCCGAGCCCATCAGGCCGATGGCGACGCCGAGGTTGAGCATGTTCTGGAAGAGGATCCAGAGCACCGGGAGGCCCAGGAAGGCACCCAGGACCAGGCACATGGCGGCGGCCCGGGCGTTGTTCGTCCACACCTGGGCGGCGAAGGAGGTCGCCGGGTGGCTGGAGTAGTACGTCTCGTACGCCCCGCCCGGCCTGGTCATCTCCCGCAGTTCCGTCGGGGCGCCGATGGCGGCCTGCACCTCGGGGTGGGCCGCGATCCACCAGCCGATCAGCGCGCCGACGGCGATGGAGAGCAGGGCCGTGGGCACCCACCAGCGGCGGCTGCGGTAGACGGCGGCCGGGAAGCCCTCGGTGAAGAAGCGGGCGGCGTCGCGCCAGGTGGCGCGGCGGGTGCCGGTGACCGTGGCGCGGGCGCGCGCGACGAGCTGGGTCAGGCGGCCGGTGAGCATCGGGTCCGGCGCGCTGGACTGGATCAGGGAGAGGTGGGTGGCCGTGCGCTGGTAGAGCGCGATGAGTTCGTCGGCTTCGGCGCCGGTCAGCTTCCGGCCGCGGCGGAGCAGGTGCTCCAGACGCTGCCATTCGGCCTGGTGGGCGGTGACGAAGACGTCGAGGTCCATCCGGCTGCTGCTCCCCGCTGCGGTCCGTTGAGTTGTTCGCGTACCGCCCCGGGTGCTGACCGTACGAACGTCAGCTTGGCAGACTTGTTGACCAAGGGGCACGGCTTGGAGGGTGGGCATCGGTGAGCGATCTGGTGACGGGCGACGCGGTCGTCCTCGGACTTCGGCCCGCGCGGCTGCCCAGCCGGGCCCTGGCCATCGTGATCGACCTGGCCGTCCAGTGGGCGGTGTTCCTGGTCGTGACGACGGTGGTGGTGGCCGCGACCTCCTCGCTCGACGAGGCGGCGCAGATGGCGATCTCGATCACGCTGTTCCTGCTCGTCCTGGTCGGTGTGCCGATCGCGGTGGAGACGCTGAGCCGGGGCCGGTCCCTGGGGAAGCTGGTCTGCGGGCTGCGGGTGGTGCGGGACGACGGCGGGCCGATCCGGTTCCGGCACGCGCTGGTGCGCGGGGCGATGGGCGTGGTCGAGCTGCTGATGACCTTCGGGGTGGTGGCGATCATCGCGTCGCTGGTCTCGGCCCGGGGGCGGCGGGTCGGTGACGTGTTCGCGGGGACGCTGGTGGTGCGCGAGCGGGTGCCGGGGGCGCGGGCGGCGTACGTTCCGCCTCCGCCGCCGTGGCTGGCCGGGCGGTTCACGCAGCTGGACCTGTCGGCGGTGCCGGAGGGGCTGTGGCTGGCGATCCGCCAGTACCTGACGCGGATGAACCAGCTGGATCCGCAGGTCAGCGCCTCGATGGCGGCCCGGCTCGGCGACGACCTGGTGGCGTGCACGGGTACGCCCGCGCCTCCCGGGGTGCCGGCGGCGGCCTACCTGGCGGCCGTGGTGCACGAGCGCCGGGAGCGGGACGCGCGGCGTGCCTTCGGGAACGCGGGCGGGGGCCCGGCGGCTCCGGTCCCCCCGGTGCCGGGGGCGGGTGCGCCGTACGCGGCTCCGTACGCGGCTCCGGTGGGGCAGGCTCCGGGGCCCTTCGCGGCGCCGGGCGCGCCGGTGCCGCCCGCGTCGTACGGCCCGCCCGCGCCGTACGCGCCGCAGGCTCCGGCCGTGCCCGCCGCTCCCCCGGCCGAGACGCCGGCGCCCGAGCGGCCCGCCACCGGGTTCGCGCCGCCGGCCTAGCTAGTCCGGCCGGAACTGCGAGGGCGGGGTTTCGAGGTCCTCCAGCTCGATGCCGGGGGCGGAGAGGACCACGTCGCCGGCGATGTGCACGGTGTGCTGCTCGCCCGTGTCCAGCTCGCTGACCTGGTACGCGTCCACCATCAGCGGACCGCTGTCGGTGGTGTGCGCCTCGCTGCGGAGCAGGGCCCACGCCTGGTCCAGCGTGCGGGGGGCGAGCACGGGGTCGGTGAAGGCGACCAGGCGTACGCGCTTGGCCGGGTCGCCGGGGGCGAGGCGCAGCAGGCGGGCGGTGGCCACGAGGAAGGCCGGGGAGGTGCCGGTGAAGGCGTGGGCGGGGACGTTGCCCTCGGTCGCCTCGGTGCCGGTGGGGTCGGTGCGTACCCAGGTGACGCCGTCCAGCGCCGCGCCGCGGACCTGCCAGCTCGCGGCGTGGAGTTCGAGGCGGATGGGGCGGCCGAGGTCGTCGATGGTCAGGTCGACGGAGCCGCGGTGGTCCCCGGAGGGGCCGGTGAGCTGGGAGACGTAGCGCCAGCCGGAGGAGCCGGGCGCGCAGTGGAAGTGCTCCTCGCCGAGGGGGGTGTGGTCGTGCGGGTCGTGCAGCGAATAACGGCCGCGGGGCATGTTGGCCTCAGAACTCTCGGGGTGGGGCTCCGGATACGGGGCAGGCCCCCGGCACGGGGTGCGGGGGGCCTGCCTGTGGTGCTGGGTGCTGCGGGGCCGGTCCGGTACGGCGTACCGGGGCCGGCTCAGTAGCGGTAGTGGTCCGGCTTGTACGGGCCCTCGACCTTGACGCCGATGTAGTCGGCCTGCTCCGGGCGCAGGGTCGTGAGCTTCACGCCCAGCGCGTCGAGGTGCAGGCGGGCGACCTTCTCGTCGAGGTGCTTCGGGAGCACGTAGACGTCGGTCGGGTACTCGTTCGGCTTGGTGAAGAGCTCGATCTGGGCCAGGGTCTGGTCCGCGAAGGAGTTCGACATCACGAACGACGGGTGGCCGGTCGCGTTGCCCAGGTTGAGGAGGCGGCCCTCGGACAGGACGATCAGGACCTTGCCGTCCGGGAAGGTCCAGGTGTGGACCTGCGGCTTGACCTCGTCCTTGACGATGCCGTCGATCTTGGCGAGACCGGCCATGTCGATCTCGTTGTCGAAGTGGCCGATGTTGCCCACGATCGCCTGGTGCTTCATCTTGGCCATGTCCGAGGCCATGATGATGTCCTTGTTGCCCGTGGTCGTGATGAAGATGTCGGCCGTCTCGACGACCTCGTCCAGCGTCGTGACCTGGTATCCGTCCATCGCCGCCTGGAGCGCGCAGATCGGGTCGATCTCGGTGATGACGACGCGGGCGCCCTGGCCGCGGAGGGACTCGGCGCAGCCCTTGCCGACGTCGCCGTAGCCGCAGACGACCGCGACCTTGCCGCCGATGAGGACGTCGGTGGCGCGGTTGATGCCGTCGATGAGCGAGTGGCGGCAGCCGTACTTGTTGTCGAACTTCGACTTGGTGACGGCGTCGTTCACGTTGATCGCCGGGAAGAGCAGGGTGCCCTCGGCCATCATCTCGTACAGGCGGTGGACGCCCGTGGTGGTCTCCTCGGTGACGCCGCGGATCTCGGAGGCCAGCTGCGTCCACTTCTGCGGGGACTCCGCGAGGGTGCGGTTGAGCAGCGTGAGGATGTGGCCGTACTCCTCGGAGTCCGCGGTGGACGGGTCCGGGGCCTGGCCGGCCTTCTCGAACTCGACGCCCTTGTGGACCAGGAGGGTGGCGTCACCGCCGTCGTCCAGGATCATGTTCGGGCCGCCGGTGGGGGTGTTCGGCCAGGTCAGCGCCTGCTCCGTGCACCACCAGTACTCCTCCAGCGTCTCGCCCTTCCAGGCGAAGACCGGCACGCCCTGCGGGTTGTCCGGGGTGCCGTTCGGGCCGACGGCGATGGCCGCGGCCGCGTGGTCCTGGGTGGAGAAGATGTTGCAGGAGGCCCAGCGGACCTCGGCGCCGAGGGCGACCAGGGTCTCGATCAGGACGGCGGTCTGCACGGTCATGTGCAGCGAGCCGGTGATGCGGGCGCCCGCCAGGGGCTGCGCGGCGGCGTACTCCTTGCGGATCGACATCAGGCCGGGCATCTCGTGCTCGGCGAGCGTGATCTCCTTGCGGCCGAACGCCGCGAGGGAGAGGTCTGCGACCTTGAAGTCCATGCGTGCTGCTCCTCAGTTCGGAGAGGGTGGGTACGGCTGAGCCGTGCACCTCGGGGGCGCACCAGCGCAGTCCGTCGGAGGCCCTCTCTCCCCTCGGCCGATCACCAGGATCGCCCGACCCGCCATCAGCAGCGACGTCTGACACCGCTTACGAATCTACACCGATCGGCCCAGCGTGCCCCAGCCGACCGGGCGATCCGCCGTGGTGCGGCTCAGGCCTTCCGGCGTGCCGGTTTTGGGTCTTTTGGACTTTTGATCCGTCCCTTATCCGGGGGAGGATGCTGGGTGGATCGCGCCGCTCGCGCGATCGCGCAGGACCCACGGCGTGAGGAGATTCCAGTGACCAGTCCGGCCGGCCCCTCCGGGGGAGGGCAGAAGCGCCTGAAGCTGCTCGCCGTCACCGCGTGCCCCACCGGGATCGCCCACACCTACATGGCGGCCGAGAAGCTCCAGCAGGCCGCCGACCGCCTGGGCGTCGACATGAAGGTGGAGACGCAGGGCTCCATCGGCGCCGAGAACGTGCTCACTGACAACGATGTCAGGGAGGCGGACGGCATCATCATCGCCGCCGACAAGGAGGTGGACCGCGACCGGTTCGCCGGCAAGCGGGTGCTGTCCGTCGGGGTCGCCGACGGCATCCACAAGCCGGAGGAGCTGATCGAACGGGTGCAGGGCGCCCCCGTCCAGGCGGAGGGCGCGGCCACGCCGGCCGGCACGGGCGCGGGTGGCGGCAAGGAGCGCAGCGCCGCGTACAAGGCGCTGATGAACGGCGTCTCGCACATGATCCCGTTCGTCGTGGTCGGCGGTCTGCTGCTGGCGATCTCCATCGCGCTGGGCGGCCACTCCACGTCGAAGGGCATCGTCTTCGACGAGGGCTCCTTCTGGTTCTACGTGAACGCCCTGGGCGGCCTCGGCTTCAAGCTGATGCTGCCGATCTTCTCCGGGTACATCGCGTACGCCCTCGGCGACCGGCCCGCCCTCGTGCCCGGCATGATCGGCGGCTTCCTGGCCGCCGACGCCGTGAACATCTACGGGGCGGAGGCGAACGCGGGCTTCCTCGGCGCCATCGCGACCGGCTTCCTGGCCGGCTACCTGGTGATCTGGATCAAGAAGGCCAAGGTCCCCCGGTTCGTCCAGCCGATCATGCCGATCATCGTGATCCCGATCCTGTCGACGCTCACCCTGGGCCTGCTCTACATCTACGTCATCGGCCGGCCCATCTCCTGGGTGTTCGTGCACCTGACCGACTGGCTCAACGGCATGACCGGCTCCAGCGCGGTCGTGCTGGGCGCCATCATCGGCCTGATGATCTCCTTCGACATGGGCGGCCCGGTCAACAAGACGGCCTTCCTGGTCGCGGTGGGCCTCATCGGCACCAACAACGCCGTGATGGGCATGGCCGCCGCGGCCATCCCCGTGATGCCGCTCGGCCAGGGCCTGGCCACGCTGCTGCGCCGCAAGCTCTACTCGGACCAGGAGCGCGAGACCGGCATCGCCGCGTTGTTCATGGGCTTCTTCGGCATCTCGGAGGGCGCCATCCCGTTCGCCGCGGCACGGCCGGCCCAGGTGATCCCGGCGAACATGCTCGGCGGTGCGGTGGCCGGCGCGCTCGCGGGTCTCGCGGGGGTCGAGGACTCCGTGCCGCACGGCGGCCCGATCGTCGCGCTCTTCGGGGCGGTCAGCGGGGTCGCGATGTTCTTCGTGGCCATCGCCGCGGGTACGGTCGTCACCGCCCTGGCCACCAACGCGCTGATCGACCTCAAGCGCCGCCGGGACGGCGTGGCCGCCGCGGCCCCCGCCGTCTCCGCCGCTCCCGAGCCGGCGCTGGTCGGCGCGGCCGCGGGCGCCGGAACCGGTACGGGTCCCGTCGGCGGTGCCGGCACGGCCACGGCCCCCGCCACCGCCGTCGGCGCGCCCGCCGCCGCCACCGTGGACGCCGCGCCCGAGGTGCTCTCCGGCTACCTCACGGAGCAGACCGTCAGGACGGAGCTGGCCGCGGACTCCAAGGAGGCCGCGATCCGCGAGATGGCCGAGATGCTGGCGACCACGGGCAACGTCCGGGACGTCGACGAGCTGGTGCGGGTGGCGCTGGCCCGCGAGGCCCAGGGCACCACGGGCCTGGGCGAGTCCATCGCCATCCCGCACGCCAAGACCGACGCGGTGAGCCGGCCCACGGTGGGCTTCGCCCGGTCCTCCGAGGGCATCGAGTGGGGTGCCCTGGACGGTACGCGGGCCAGGCTGGTCTTCATGATCTCCGTACCGGAGGCGGCCGCCGGGGACGAGCACCTGCGGATCCTGGCCCTGCTGTCGCGCAAGCTGATGGACGCGGACTTCCGGGAGCGGCTCGGTACCGCGCCGGACGAGCCCGCGATCCTCGACGTGCTCCGCGAGATCCGGTAGCCGCACGGAGCCACCGGGGAACGCCGGAGGCCCCCGCGGGCGGTTGCTCGCGGGGGCCTCCGGCGTCGGGCCTCGGGGCCGGGGCGCTACTCGGCGGCCGCGGCCCGCTCCTGGTAGATGTCCGGCTCCAGGTAGATGACGCGGGCGATGGGTACGGCCGCCCGGATCCGCTCCTCCGCGGCGTTGATCGCGTGGGCGACCTCGGCGGCGGTGTCGTCGTGCTGGACGGCGACCTTGGCGGCGACGAGCAGCTCCTCCGGGCCGAGGTGGAGCGTGCGCATGTGGATGAGGCGGGTGACGGTGTCGCCGTCGACCATCGCGGCCTTGATCTTCTCGACGTCCTCGACGCCGGCGGCCTCGCCGAGCAGCAGCGACTTGGTCTCGGCGGCCAGGATGATCGCGATGACGATCAGCAGGACACCGATGCAGAGCGTGCCGATGCCGTCCCAGACGCCGTTGCCGGTGAGCAGCGCGAGGCCGACGCCGCCGAGGGCGAGGACCAGGCCGACCAGGGCGCCGAGGTCCTCCAGGAGGACGACGGGCAGCTCGGGCGCCTTGGCGCGGCGGACGAACTGGATCCAGGTCAGGCCGCCGCGCAGCTCGTTGGACTCCTTGATCGCGGTGCGGAAGGAGAAGCTCTCGGCGATGATCGCGAAGACGAGCACGCCGATCGGCCAGTACCACTGCTCGATCTCGTGCGGGTCCTTGATCTTCTCGTAGCCCTCGTAGATGGCGAACATGCCGCCGACCGAGAACAGCACGATGGAGACGAGGAAGGCGTAGATGTAGCGCTCGCGCCCGTAGCCGAAGGGATGCTGCGGCGTCGCTTCGCGCTGGGCCTTCTTGCCGCCGAGCAGCAGCAGGCCCTGGTTGCCGGAGTCGGCGAGCGAGTGGACGCTTTCCGCGAGCATCGACGACGAGCCGCTGAAGATGAATGCCACGAACTTGGCTGCGGCGATGGCGAGGTTGGCGGCGAGGGCCGCCACGATCGCCTTGGTTCCGCCTGACGCGCTCATGGGTGCAGGGTGTCCCTTCTCCGACCGGTGATTCGGCCGCACATTGTTGCAGCAGTCGGGAGGAACGCCACGTCAGACCACCACGGTGGCACGGAAGACCGTGCCCGTACCGGACAATTCGGTCTTCTCGCCCGCCGGTACGAAGACCGCGTGGCCCGGGCCCAGCACCTCCTCCGCCGACTCCCCGCGGACCACGGGGGCTCCGGCGGTGCAGAGCAGGATCTGCGGGGTGAGGGCCGGGAGCGGGCGGGGCGCGGAGCCGGGGGCGAGGACCAGCCGGGAGAGGCGGAACTCGTCGATGGGGGTGTCGTACACCTCCTCGCCGTTGCCCTCCGGGCGCAGCACGGCCGGGTCGCCGGCCTCGAAGCGGGTGACCCGCAGGAGTTCGGGGACGTCGACGTGCTTGGGGGTGAGCCCGCAGCGGAGCACGTTGTCGGAGTTGGCCATCAGCTCGACGCCCATGCCGTCGAGGTACGCGTGCGGGATGCCGGCGCCGAGGAACATCGCCTCGCCGGGCTGGAGGCGTACGTGGTTGAGGAGCATGGCGGCGATGACGCCCGGGTCGCCGGGGTAGTGGTGGGCCAGCTTGGCGTACGGGGCGTACGCGCCGCCCAGGCGTTCCGCGGCGGCGCTCGCCTCGGCGACGGTGTGGGCCATCTCGGCGCGGTCCGCGGTGAGGACGGCGGTGAGGACCTCGCGCAGGGCGGCGTCCTCGGGGTGGGCGTGGAGCAGGTCGACGTACGGCTTGAGCGAGTCGACCTCCAGCGCGGCGAACAGGTCGGCGGTCCTGAGCGGGTCGCGGAAGCCGCACAGGCCGTCGAACGGGGTGAGCGCGCAGACGAGTTCGGGCTTGTGGTTGGCGTCCTTGTAGTTGCGGTGGGGGGCGTCGAGGGGGACGCCGCGCCGCTCTTCCTCCGCGAACCCCGCGCGGGCCTGGGCGAGATCGGGGTGGACCTGGAGGGAGAGGGGCGCGCCCGCGGCGAGCACCTTGAAGAGGAAGGGCAGCCGGGGGCCGAACCTGGCGACGGCCTCGGGACCGAGCTCCCGCTCGGGGTCGGCGGCGATCAGCTCCGAGAGGGCCGTCTCGCCCCCGCCGCGGTCCACCCGTGAGGGGGCTCCGGGGTGGGCGCCCATCCACAGTTCGGCCTGGGGCTCTCCCGTCGGCGTGACGCCGAGCAGTTCCGGGATGGCTGTCGGGGAACCCCAGGCGTAGGGGCGGACGGTGTTCGAGAGGCGGTCCATCGGTCGTCTTCCTGGGAGGAGGAGCCGGGGAGGGCCACCGGGCCTGGCCTCGCGGGCCGGGATCCGGTCAGGCCGGTCCCCTGGTCGGGTACGTCCGCTCATGCACGGCTGCGTCCGTCATGAACGTCCCCCTGAGGCCAGCGCCAGGTAGGCGGTGGCGAAGTCCGTGACGGCGAGGAGTTCGGCGAGCGTCTCCAGCTCGCCGCCCTCCTCCGGTTCGAGCTCGCTGACGGCCGTGTCGTGGCTGAGGGCGAGCTCGCGTGCGGCGGGTGCGGCGGTGAGTCCGCCGCCCGGCCGGTCACGCAGCAGGACGACCCGGGCGTGCAGAGCCTGTTGCTCCTCGACCCGGTCACGGAAGAAGTCTTCGGGGTCCGCGCCGGCGGCGAAGGCTCCGGAGAGCAGCACGCCGTGCGCGGGGAGGGCCATGGGGAGTTCGGCGACCAGCGCCGGGCGTCCGGCGAGTTCGGCGAGCACGGCGGCGAAGCGCCGGCCCGCGGGGCCGGCGGCCGCGCCCTCGGTCCAGATGAGCGGCAGGGAGTCGGCCAGCTCGGCGGCCAGGGTCTTGGCCGGGTTGGAGTACGTGGCGATGGCGGGCCCGCAGCGCTCGGCGGTGTGGTCCAGGCGGTCCGCGACCTTCTGGAGCTCCTCGGGTGCGGCGGAGATCAGGCCGACCTTGTCGAGGAGGACGAGCAGCGGGGTCAGCAGGGCCCAGAGCGCGCCGGGGCTCGCGGAGGCGCTGTCGTCGTACTCCTGGTACGGGGCCTTGGCCATCGGTACGACGAGCCCGTGGGCGGCGCCGACGGCCTCGCTGAGCGGCGAGCGCTCGGGGGCGACGGCCACGACGGTGCAGCCGCGCCGGTAGGCCTGCTCGGCGAGGACGGCCAGGCCGGGCTCGGAGCCGTCGGTGGTGGCGATGAGCAGCAGGTCCACCGATCCGGCCCAGCCGGGCAGCGTCCAGCGCAGCGCCCCGGCGGCCGGGGCCACTCCGGTGGGGTGCAGGCGGGTCACCGGCGCGGAGGCGCCCGCGAGGGCGGTCAGCAGGTCCGCGACGCCGGTGGCGGCGGTGCCGGGGCCGGCGATGAGGACCGCGCGGGGGCGGCCGTCGGGCCGCAGGTCGGCCAGGCCCGCCTCGGTGGCGTGCCGGGCCGCGGTGCGGACCCGGGCCCCGGCTTCGGCGGCGCCGCGGAGCAGTCCGCGGCGGTCGGCCCTGCCGAGGGCCTCAGGGGCGTCGAGCAGGGACTCGTCCAGCATGGGGGCCTCCCACGTCCGTCGGGGCTACGGCACCGGTCAGGGGTCAGGCGGGGCGGCGGGCCTCGTCCACGAGCAGGACGGGGATGCCGTCGCGTACGGGGTAGGCCAGGCCGCAGTCCGTGCCCGTGCAGATCAGCTCGGGGGCGTCGGCGGCCGACTCGTCCCGCAGCGGCGCGTGGCACGCGGGGCAGGCGAGGATCTCCAGGAGGCCGGCTTCGAGCGGCATGGGGTGTCCCTTTCGAACATGCGGTTTGGGCCAGGTCAGCGTACCGCCGGACGCGGCCGGGTGCGGCTCGGCGGGGTCCGTGCGGGGTGCGGCGCGGGGGCCGGTCGTACGCGGCGCGGCGCGGGGCCGGTCACGGGTGGTGTCCGGCCCCGCGGGCGGCGTCACGCGCGGACGAGCGCCAGCACCTCGTCGCGGATCCGGGCGAGGGTGTCCGCGTCCCGGGCCTCCACGTTCAGGCGGAGCAGCGGCTCGGTGTTGGACGGGCGCAGGTTGAACCACCAGTCGGCGGTGGCGACCGTCAGGCCGTCCAGCTCGTCGACGGTGACGTCCGGCAGGCCGGCGAAGGCGGCCTTCACGGCGGCCGTGCGGGCCGTCTGGTCGGCGACGGTGGAGTTGATCTCGCCGGAGCCGACGTAGCGGTCGTACGCGGCGACCAGGCCGGACAGCGGGCCGTCCTGGCTCCCGAGGGCGGCCAGCACGTGCAGCGCGGCGAGCATGCCCGTGTCGGCGTTCCAGAAGTCCTTGAAGTAGTAGTGCGCCGAGTGCTCGCCGCCGAAGATCGCGCCGGTGCGGGCCATCTCCTCCTTGATGAAGGAGTGGCCGACCCGGGTGCGGACCGGGGTGCCGCCGTGCTCGCGCACGACCTCCGGGACGGACCAGGAGGTGATCAGGTTGTGGATGACCGTGCCGGAGCCGCCGTGGCGGGCCAGCTCGCGGGCGGCGACGAGCGCGGTGATCGCGGAGGGGGAGACGCCCTCGCCGCGCTCGTCGACGACGAAGCAGCGGTCGGCGTCGCCGTCGAAGGCGAGGCCGAGGTCGGCGCCCTCGGCGAGGACGCGCGCCTGGAGGTCGACGATGTTCTTCGGGTCGAGGGGGTTGGCCTCGTGGTTGGGGAAGGTCCCGTCCAGCTCGAAGTACATCGGTACGAGGTCCAGCGGGAGGCCGGCGAAGACGGTCGGGACGGTGTGGCCGCCCATGCCGTTGCCCGCGTCGACGACCACCTTGAGGGGCCGGATCGAGCCGAGGTCCACCAGGGACTTCAGGTGTGCGGCGTAGTCGTCGAGGGTGTCGCGGCGGGTGATCGTGCCGGTCGTGGCGGCGGGCTCGGGGGCGCCGCCGTCCAGCCAGCCCTCGACCAGCTCGCGGATCTCGGTCAGGCCGGTGTCCTGGCCGACCGGGGCCGCGCCGGCCCGGCACATCTTGATGCCGTTGTACTGGGCGGGGTTGTGGGAGGCCGTGAACATCGCGCCGGGCAGGTCCAGTTGGCCGGAGGCGAAGTACAGCTGGTCCGTGGAGCACAGGCCGATCTCGGTGACGTCCGCGCCCTGGGCCGCCGCGCCGCGGGCGAACGCGCCCGACAGTTCGGGCGAGGAGGGCCTCATGTCGTGGCCGACGACGATCGCCGCGGCGCCGGTGACCCGGACGAACGCGGCGCCGAACAGCTCCGCGAGCGATGCGTCCCACTGGTCGGGGACGACCCCGCGTACGTCGTACGCCTTGACGATCTGCGACAGATCAGCAGCCACGGCCTGCCCTCCTGAGCTCCTGGGTGGTCCGCCCCAACCTACCCGCAGGAGACGAACGCGAACTGTGGGGTGGCCGTCGGAGTCCCGTCGGTTTCGAGCCGATCCCCCGTGAGGCGGAGCCGGCCCGCGTCAGGAGTCGGGCGAGCGCAGGACGCGCAGGTGGCCGCGGCGGGTCTCGGAGACCACTGCCTGGCCGGAACCGCCGCCCGCCTCGGCCGCCCGCTCGTGCGGACGGGCCGCCTCGCGCACGGCGTTGGCGAGCGCTTCGAGGTCGTCGCCGCTGGGGCGGGAGGGCGCGGAACCGTCGGAGAGGCGTACGACCTCCCAGCCGCGCGGCGCGGTCAGCCGCTCGGAGTGCTCGGCGCACAGGTCGTAGCAGTGGGGTTCGGCGTACGTGGCGAGCGGGCCGAGGACTGCGGTCGAATCGGCGTAGACGTACGTCAGTGTTGCGACGGCAGGGCGGCCGCACGCGGTGCGCGAACAGCGACGTACAGGGCTCACGACGTTGGACGGTACCGCACTCTTGACCGGGCCGCGACGACTCTCCCCCAGCTCACTCCCCCGTGTCGTGGCGTGATCTCGGCCATACCGGCTCCGGCGGCAACTGGCCTGACCTGCACGGTGCGGTGGCCGGGAGGCGACCTCCGGCGCGGATCGCGGTCACCACTCGGTACGAATCCCATCAATCGGGGCGAGGTCGTCGGTCAGGGGAGGTTCCGGAAGCGATCGAAAGCTTGGCCGGAATGTTCAAGCTCCGACATGCGGTGGGGCCGGTGGATCACCAGGCCCCGGGGGTCCGTCGGAGGCTACCCTGCGTGAGTGATGGACAGTTCCGTACCGCCCCCGCCGGCCGAGCGCCCCTCCGAGCCCCGTCCGCGCCGCCGCGACCGGCACGGCCGCGGGATGCGCGGGCCCGTCGCGCCGCCGCAGGTCCCGCTGTCCGCGAGCCGCGCGGAGCTGTTCGGCGACCTGGTCCAGGACTCGGTGGAGCGGCTGGAGCGCCGCTGGCCGCAGCTGGCCGACGTGGAGTTCATGGTGGCCGAGGTGCCGCGGCCGGGCGGCCCGGAGAGCGGCTGGAACGACGAGGCGGTGCCGCTGGGCGCGGTGTTCCAGGGGCGCTCCGGCGGTCCCGCGCGGATCGTGGTCTACCGGCGGCCGGTGGAGATCCGTACCAAGAACCGCGACGAGCGGGCCCTGCTGGTGCACGAGATCGTCGTCGAGCAGGTCGCGGAACTGCTGGGGCTGTCCCCGGAGACCGTCGACCCGCGGTACGGACAGGACTGACCCGGCCCCGGGGCGCTCGCCGGCGCCCCGGGACCCGGTGCGGTCAGCCGCCCAGGACCGAGAGGTCCTGCTCCGCCTCGGGCACGGCCACCGTGCCCCGGTCGTCCGGCAGCGTCTGGACCGTGAACATCGGGATGCCGTCGGCGGGCAGGGCCAGGGTGCGCGCGGCGTGCACCGGGCCGCCCGAGACGGTCTCCACGGTGAGCGCGTACGAGCCCTTGAGGCCGGCCGGCACGGGCGGCTGCACGGCCAGCGTCGAGCCCGCCTTCACGGTGTACGTCTTCGTGGCCGGCTCCCCGGCCTGGGTGCCCGCGGAGGCGGTGACCTTGACGACGGCCTCCGCGCCCGGCGCGGTCAGCGAGAGGGTGCCCCCGGTCGCGCGGTTGTCGGCCGCGGTGGCCCGGTCCCCGACCGGCCCGGTGGCCGGCACGAACGCCAGCTCCTGCTTCTCGCCGGTGCCCCGGACCACCCGCAGCGCGGCCACCACCGGCGCCGCACGTCTGGCGTCGGAGGGGGACAGCACCAGCGACCCGGCCTCGCCGCGGGTGAGGTCCTTGAGGTCGGCCACGGCCGTCATGCCGGACTTCACGTGCAGCTGCTCGTGGCCGGCCGGGGAGAGGGAGCCGCCCGGTCCCGCCAGCTTCACCGTGAGGTCCGCGTCGTCCTCGCCGGGGGCGAAGGCGACCAGCCGTACGGAGGTGGCGTCGGCCGGGATGCCCGGCAGCACCAGCGCGCCCGAGGGGTCGGCGGAGGCGGGCAGCCAGTCGGCGCCGACGCCGTCCTCCAGGACCTGCACGGCCGCGCCGACCCGGCCGGTGCGCGTGGTCACGTGCACCGTGAGGTCCGCGACCGGCGTCGTCGTGAGCGTCGAGAGGAGCACCGGAACGGAGGACTTGGCGGGGACCGGGATGCCCTCACCCGCGCCGGACTCGGACTTCAGCCGGCCGTCCGGCCCGTACAGCTCGATGTCGACGACGGCCGTGCTGTCGTCGGGGTTGGTGACGTGCAGGTAGTCCTGCCGGGTCTTGGCGGTGCTCGCGCCCGGGAACCAGAAGTCCGTGTCGGGCGCCGAGCAGCCGACCCCGAGCACCCCGCGGGCGGAGCCGACCGGCACCACCGTGGTCTGCTGCGCGGCCCAGCCCGGGGCGAGCGCCCCCTCGGCCGCGCCGGCCAGGGCCGGGGCCTCGGCGCCGGAGGCCGTGGCGGCCACCGGCTTGCCGGGCTCCTTGAGGGTGAGCAGCGGCTTGACGGTCTTGCCCGCGGTGAGCAGCTGGGCGCCCGACCTGCCGCCGGCGGGTGCCCGGCCGGAGCCGCCCGCGGGGGTGACCGAGGTGTACGCGGTCTCCGCGACGTCCGAGCCGCTGGGCGCGGGGCACAGCAGCGCCGACCGCTCGACCGGCATCCGGACCGCGGCCTTCGCGGTGGTGCCACCGGGCGCGCCGGGCGCGGTGAACGAGGCGATGCCGGTGACGGCCGCGAGGGCCGCGGCCACGGCGGCGAGGGTCAGGGGTGCGCGCTTCACTGCTGGGTGCTCCCGTCGGGACGCCGGTTCTCGTGGCCGTGGGGGTCGTGGCCGTGGGGGTCGTACGGGGCGCCGTCCTGGCCGTACGCGCCGTCCTGGCCGTAGGCGGTGTCCTGGCCGTAGGCGGTGTCCTGGGCGTACGTGCCGTCCTGGCCGTACGCGGCCTGCCGGCCGTGGGGGTCGTCCTGGCCGTGGGGGTCGTACGCGCCCTCCTGGCCGGTGCCCGCGCCGTACGGGTAGCCCTGGGCGTCGGTGCCGTACGGGGCCCCGGGGTAGCCCTCCGCGTACCCGGGCTGCCGGTAGCCGCCCTGGTACGGGGTCTCCTCGTAGCCGGGCTGCTGGTAGCCGCCCTGGCCGCCCTGCTCGTACGGGGTGCCGGCGAAGGGGTCCTCGTACCCGCCCTGCCCGTACGCGTACCCGGCGGCCTCCTGGGCCGGCCGGTCGGCGTACGCGGGGGCCGGGGTGTCCCACTCGCCGTACGACGGCTGCTGCGGGACGCCCCCGAAGGCGTCGGCGGCGTCCGCCGCGGGCTCGGCGGCGTACGGGTCGGCCGTCTCGCCGTACGCGGCGGACTCCGGCGCGGCCTCCTGGGCCTCGGCGCGCAGCCGGCGGGCGCGGCGGCCGGTGCCCTCGGCTCCCTCGGCGGGGGCCTCCGGCTCCTCGGGCAGGTCGTCGTCCAGCTCCCGGCGGCGGCCCGGCAGGGCCATCACCAGCAGGACCACGGCGAGCGAGCCCTGGGCCCAGTGCCAGGCGGTGTGGCCGAGGTCGGCGCGGTACTCGAGGTCGAGCCTGCCGCCCTCGCCCGGGAGCTCGAAGCCCTGGGCCCAGCCGTCGACGGTCTTGGCCGTCAGTTCGCGTCCGTCGAGCGTGGCGTGCCAGCCGGGGGCGGCGGTGTCGGCGATGCGCAGCACGCGGCCCGCGGGCCCGGCCGGGATCTCGGTGTGCGCCTCGACCGGTCCGGAGGCGACCGGGATCGGGTCGTCGCCGGACTTGCCGGAGATGATCACGGCGCGGGCGACCTGGCGGTCCACCCGCCACAGGGCGCTGCCGTCGAGCTGGCTGAGGCGGCTCAGGCCGGGGGTGGCGTCGAGGACGCGGCCCACCTGCTTGGGGGCGCCGTCGCGGACGAGCACGTAGCGGATGGCGAAGGCGCCGAGCTGGTCGGTCTGGTCGGCGCCGGAGCCGGCGACGAGGTTGGAGACGACCTTGTCGAGGCGGGCGTCGCTGCCGGTGGCGGCGGCGATCTCGGCGTCGCCGAGCTGTCCGCCGGAACCCCGGACGAGGGTGTAGGCGATCTTGGCGGGCGAGTCGCCGCCGAGGACGAGCGTGCGGGCCTGGTCCCGGGTGCGGCTCTCCTCGGCCACGAAGGCGGGCACCTGGACCGGGTCCCGGCGCTCGACCGGGCCCGCGGCACCGCTGATCACCCAGCCGGCGGCGCCGAGCAGCGGCCCGGCCGCGGCGGCGAGGGCGATCAGCGCGGCCAGGGGCTGGCGCCAGCCGAAGGACTGGGCGGCGACCCGGGAGCGTACGCCCTCCGCGCCGACGGCGGCGGCGGTGAGCAGGGCGATGCCGTAGACGAGGGTGGCCGGCCCGGCCCAGCCCTCGCGGTTGAGGACGACGGCACCGGCCAGGCCGGTCAGGGCGACGGCCCAGGCGGCGCGGACGGTGAAGGCGCGCTCCTCGCGCAGCAGGGCGGCCAGGGCGGCCAGCACGATGCCGACGAGCAGCAGGCCGCCGGCGGTGCGGGGCCCGCCGGGGCTGATGCCGAGCAGGTCGAGTGCGGTCGCGGAGCCGGTCCCGTACGGCAGGCCGGCCTCGCGCAGGAGGGCGGCCGGGTCGGTCAGGAGGGTCAGGGACCAGGGGGCGAGGACGAGGAGGGGGACGGCCAGGTTCGCGAGCAGGCGGGGCGCGTGGGTCTTGAGCGCCGAGCGGTTCACGGCGAGGGCGGCGATCCCGAGGACCGCCGCGAACAGCCAGGCGACGGGCGTGAAGGCGGTGGCGAGGGTGAGGAGGAGGGTGTACGTCCACACCGCGCGCCAGCTGCCCCGGGCGCCGTCGGAGCCGCCGAAGCCGTACGCGGCCACGGCGGACCGCGCGAGCAGCGGCAGCAGCACGGCGAGCACGGCGGTGCCGAGGCGGCCGCCGGCGAGGGCTCCGGTGACCGCGGGCAGGAAGGCGTACGCGACCGCGCCCCAGGCGCGCAGCAGCCGGGACTCGACGAGCGGCCGGGAGGCGAAGTACGCGGTGAGGCCGGCCAGCGGCACGGAGCAGACCAGCAGCACGGTGAGCGCGAGCTGGGTGCTGCCGAGGAGCAGCCCGGAGAGCGCGGCGAGGACGGCGAGGTAGGGCGGCGCGGTGGCGGTGCCGCCGGTGCCGACGGGGTGCCAGGCGTCGAGGTACGAGCTCCAGAGCCCGGAGGCGCCGGGCGGTGCGGGCAGCAGCGCGCCGCCCATCAGCGAGCCGCCACTGAGGAGTTCGCGGCAGGCGGCGAGGGAGAGGACGAGCAGCAGGGCGAAGAGGACGGGCGCGGGCTTGCGCGCGATCCGCTTCAGGCGCGCGAACTGCTCGATCTCCAGGTAGTCCGCGTCGTCACCGCCGGGGCCGGACTCGACGGCGCCGCCGTGGCGGCCGGCCCCGGCGGAGGCGTCCTCGGAGCCGCTGCCCAGGTACCCGGCGACCTGTTCGACCGTGGCGCGGAGGGTGGCTCCGGGCGGCGGGAACAGGGGCCGCAGTTCGCCCGCGGGGACCGTGGACCGGCCGCGGCGGCGGCGCGCGCCGAGGATGCGGCCGGGCACGAGGAGGGTGCGCAGGAGTCCGCGCACCTCGTCGACGGCCTGGCCGGGGGCCTTGCCCACGAGGTAGGCGAGGGTGCGCACGAGGGTGCCGAGCACGAGGCGCAGCAGTACGTAGGGGAGCGCGGCGGCGCGGGAGTTGACCAGCATCGTGTAGACGGCGCCGGACTTGTCGACCCGGTGGGGGCTGGCGACGGAGCGGCCGGCGCAGTCGATGGGGCGGCGTTCGCGGGCCGACGCCTCGGCGTGCCGGAGCACGGCGTCGGGGGCGATGAGGACGCCGTGGCCGGCGGAGTGGGCCCGCCAGCACAGGTCGACGTCGTCGCGCATGAGGGGCAGGCGGCGGTCGAAGCCGCCGAGCTCCTCGTAGACGTCGCGGCGGATCAGCATGCCGGCGGTGGAGACGGAGAGGACGGGGCGGACGCCGTCGTGCTGGCCCTGGTCCTGCTCGCGGCGGTCGAGGCCGGTCCAGCGGCGGCCGCTGCGGGCGATGCTGACGCCGGCCTCCAGCAGCTGCTTGCGGTCGTACCAGCCGCGCAGCTTGGGGCCGATGACGGCGGCCTCGGGGTTCTCCTCGGCCACGCGGAGCAGCTCGGTGAGCGCGTCCGGCTCGGGCGCGCAGTCGTCGTGCAGCAGCCAGAGCCACTGGACGGGCTCGCCGTGGGGCAGTTCGGGGAGGTCGTACGTGTCGTCGCGCCAGGTGCGGCTGACGGGGTCCCAGCCGCTGGGGCGCTTCAGGTACGGGAGGTCCTCGGGGGTGAGGACGCCCGCGGTGCGCACGGCCTCGTCGACGGCGGCGCCGAAGCCGGTGCGGCGGGCCAGGTGGAGCACCCGGTCGTCGCCGAACGCGTCGGCGAGGAGGCGGGCGGAGTCGTCGGCGCTCCCGGTGTCGGCGGCGATGTGGTTCTGGACGGGCCGTTCCTGGCCCTGCAGGCCGGCGAGCGCCTGGGGCAGCCAGCGGGCGCCGTCGTGCGCGACCAGGACCGCGGTGACGACATGCCTCGGGAACTCGGGGGTGGCGGCCGCCGCATAAGGGGCCGTCGAGTGGCTGTGCACGGACATCGCGGTACGGGCCCTCCGGGCTGGGGGGTCCCCGGGCGGGGCCGGGGAGGGTCCGGGGGGCTGGGCCCCGGGAGGCTGCTGGACAGCGCCCCACACTAACGGCTGCGCACAAAGCGGTCCGCCTCCTGCGGGGAAGGGGCAGGAGGCGGACCGCTGGTCTGTATGGCCGGTGCCGCTGGCGGCTCGTGGCGTTTGTGAGGCTTGTACGGATCTCGGTTCGTACGATGCGCCGTCACGCGGGGCAAGTCGCGTGGCGGAAGCTTCGGTTTCCGGTCAGACGGCGGCCTTCTTCAGGCGGCGGCGCTCGCGCTCGGACAGACCGCCCCAGATGCCGAAGCGCTCGTCGTTGGCGAGGGCGTATTCGAGGCACTCGGAGCGGACCTCACAGGCGAGGCAGACCTTCTTGGCCTCGCGGGTCGAGCCGCCCTTCTCGGGGAAAAAGGATTCGGGATCGGTCTGGGCGCACAGGGCGCGCTCCTGCCATCCGAGCTCCTCGTCCGCCTCCTCGACCAGCAGTTCCTGAAACAGCTCGGTCATGTGCGCCCCTCGTCTGTCTTCGCGTCCCCGTGATGTTGCCGCCACCGATTTCCGGCCGAACGACACGAGTGAAATTACAAGTGTGTGTATCCGGGGCAGTCAAGCCGAGATCTGCTATTGGGCCCCTTATTCACTCTGCGGAACCAAGCGTATGCAGAAAGTGTTCATATCGCCAAAAATCGTGACACATGCCACATGCATCACCGGCATCCGCAGCGTCACCCATAACGGACGCGTCACGACGCGCCCGGGTTGCAGCCGCACTTGCCCTGGGCGTGTCTGCACAAACCTTTCTCCGCACACAGTAACCGGATGAGGTGAAACTTTTCCCTCAAACCGGACATTGGGTTGACAGTCGCCTCCCAAACCCGCTCTCCTTGTTTTCATGTCAGCGACCGCAGCGCACTCCCAGGCCCCCCTTCGTGGGCTCCTGAGCGCTGCCCTGGTCCGCTGTTGCTGTTGCAGCTGTTGATGCCGTAGAGCGTCCGGCTTTCTCTCCCCCTGGCTCGCGTACGAGCCGTCCGGCTCGTTGAAGAGCCGTCCTTGCGACACCCCGACAGCCCGTACTCCTGCCGAGGAACCCCCGCACATGAACAGCAGCAGCACTCCCCAGGCGGCCCCCCAGACGGCCCCCCAGATGGACCTCCGGATGGACAGCGACCTCCAGATCGCGGGCGACATCCTCGCCGTCCAGCACCTGCTCCAGCCCGCCAAGGAGCACCCGGCCACCGTCGCCGACTTCGTCGGCCTGGCCCGCTCCCTCGCCGGCGACCGCGCGCGGTGGGAGCACCTCGTCGAGTACGACGCCACCAGCCGCTGGTACCACCGCCTCACCACGGGTCCGGGCTACGAGGTGTGGCTGCTCAGCTGGGTGCCCGGCCAGGGCAGCGGACTGCACGACCACGGCGGCTCGTCCGGCGTGCTGACCGTCCTTCAGGGCGAGTTGACCGAGCGCACCGAGCGCGGCCGCCGTACGCTCGCCGCCGGCAACCAGCGCGTCTTCGCCCCCGGCTACGTCCACGAGGTCGTCAACGACTCCCTCGAACCCGCCGTCAGCCTGCACGTCTACTTCCCCGGCCTGACCGAGATGCCGATGCACGAGCGCGCCGCGGGCGCCTCGCAGTGCTCCCCGGCCGCACTGGACACCGTCCGCGCCTGACAAACTGCGGGGCATGCGCATTGTTGTTCTGGCAGGCGGTATCGGCGGGGCACGCTTCCTCCGCGGACTGAAGTCGGCCGCGCCCGACGCGGACATCACGGTCATCGGCAACACCGGTGACGACATTCACCTGTTCGGGCTGAAGGTCTGCCCCGACCTCGACACGGTGATGTACACGCTCGGCGGCGGCATCAACGAGGAGCAGGGCTGGGGCCGCACCGACGAGTCCTTCACCGTGAAGGAGGAGCTCGCCGCGTACGGCGTCGGCCCCACCTGGTTCGGACTCGGCGACCGCGACTTCGCCACCCACATCGTGCGGACCCAGATGCTGTCCGCCGGCTACCCGCTCAGCGCCGTCACGGAGGCCCTGTGCGACCGCTGGCGGCCGGGCGTCCGGCTGCTCCCCATGTCCGACGACCGGGTCGAGACCCATGTGGCGGTCGAGGACGGCGGCGAGCGGCGCGTCATCCACTTCCAGGAGTACTGGGTGCGGCTGCGGGCCTCGGTGGACGCCCAGGCCGTCGTCCCCGTCGGCGCCGACCAGGCCAAGCCGGCCCCCGGCGTGCTGGAGGCGATCGAGGCCGCGGACGTGATCCTCTTCCCGCCGTCCAACCCCGTGGTCTCCGTGGGCACCATCCTCGCCGTGCCCGGCATCCGCGAGGCCGTGGCCGCGGCGGCCGCGCCCGTCGTCGGCCTCTCCCCCATCGTCGGCGGCGCGCCCGTGCGCGGCATGGCCGACAAGGTGCTGGCCGCGGTGGGCGTCGAGTCCACGGCCGCGGCGGTGGCGAAGCACTACGGAACCGGACTGCTGGACGGCTGGCTGGTCGACAGCAGCGACGCGGAGGCCGTGGCCGAGGTCGAGGCGGCCGGCATCCGCTGCCGCGCGGTGCCGCTGATGATGACCGACCTGGAGGCCACCGCTCTGATGGCCCGTGAGGCCCTGGCGCTGGCCGAGGAGACCCGGTGACCGCACCGGCCATCCACGTCCGGGCCGTGCCCGGGATCGGCGAGGTCCGGCCCGGCGACGACCTCGCCGCACTGATCGCGGACGCCGCGCCCGACCTGCTCGACGGGGACGTCCTGCTCGTCACCTCGAAGATCGTCTCCAAGGCCGAGGGCCGGATCGTCGCGGCCGACTCGCGCGAGGCGGCGATCGACGCCGAGACGGTACGGGTGGTCGCGCGCCGCGGCACCCTGCGCATAGTGGAGAACCGGCAGGGCCTGGTGATGGCCGCCGCCGGGGTCGACGCCTCCAACACCGAGCCGGGCACCGTCCTGCTGCTCCCCGAGGACCCCGACGCCTCCGCGCGGGCCATCCGCGAGGGGCTGCGGGAGCGGCTCGGCGTGACGGTCGGCGTGATCGTCACGGATACCTTCGGCCGGCCCTGGCGCGCCGGGCTGACCGACGTGGCCATCGGCGCGGCGGGCGTACGGGTCCTGGACGACCTGCGCGGCGGCACCGACGCGTACGGCAACCCGCTGAGCGCCACCGTGGTCGCCACCGCCGACGAGCTGGCCGCCGCCGGCGACCTGGTCAAGGGCAAGGCCGGCGGGCTGCCGGTGGCGGTGGTGCGGGGACTCGGCGGTGACGTGCTCGGCGAGGGCACGGCGGCCGAGCTGATCCGGTCCGCCGCCGACGACATGTTCCGCCTGGGCACCTCGGAGGCGATCCGGGAGGCCGTGACCCAGCGGCGCACGGTCCGCTCCTTCACCGACGCGCCGGTCGACCCGGGCGCGGTACGGCGGGCCGTGGCCGCGGCCGTCACCGCCCCCGCCCCGCACCACACGACGCCGTGGCGGTTCGTCCTCCTGGAGTCGGCGGCCGCGCGGGTGGAACTGCTGGACGCGATGCGGGACGCGTGGATCGCGGACCTCCGCCGGGACGGCAAGTCCGAGGACTCCATCGCGAAGCGGGTGCGGCGGGGCGACGTCCTGCGCAACGCCCCGTACCTCGCCGTCCCGTGCATGGTCATGGACGGTGCCCACCACTACGGGCACGCCCGCCGGGACGCGGCGGAGCGCGAGATGTTCGTGGTCGCCACGGGCGCGGGCGTCCAGAACTTCCTGGTCGCCCTGGCCGCGGAACGCCTGGGCTCGGCGTGGGTCTCGTCGACGATGTTCTGCCGCGACGTGGTCCGCAAGGTGCTGGGCCTCCCGGACGACTGGGAGCCCATGGGCGCGGTGGCGATCGGCCACCCGGCCGACGCCCCGGGCCCCCGGCCGGAGCGGGACGCGGAGGCGTTCATCGAGGTGCGGTAGGGGGTGCCGGCGCTGGGCGCGGGCGCTGTGCCGCTTGTGCCCGGCACCGGGACCGCCGGGCTTCGGGCCTGCCGGGCTTGGGGCCTGCCGGGGAAGTGCCCGCCCGCTCGCGTCCGGGCGGGCCGGTCAGAGGCGGCCGATGTCCGTGCGGGGCATGCGGGGTTTGCGGCGGGGCGGGGTGAGGCCCGCCAGGAGGATCAGGCGGGTCGCGCGGTGGCGCTGGCCCTCGTACGGGGCGAGGAGTTCCAGCATGGCCGCGTCGTCGGTGGTGCGGTCGCCGGCGAGGGCGAAGCCGATGATGCCGGGCAGGTGGAGGTCGCCCACGGTGACCGCGTCCGGGTGGCCGTTGCTGCGCTGGAGGGTTTCGGCGGAGGTCCAGGGGCCGATGCCGGGGACGAGTTCCAGGCGGGCGGAGGCTTCCGGGAGGTCCATGCCGGCGGCCTCTTCGAGGCGGGGGGCGACGCGGGCCGCGCGGAGGATGGTGCCGGAGCGCTTGCTGTCCACGCCGGCCTTGTGCCAGTCCCAGGAGGGGATGCGGCACCAGGTACGGGCGTCCGGCATCGCGTACATCCGGTCCGGGGCGGGACCGGGGGCCGGGGTGCCGTACTGGCGGACCAGGATGCGCCAGGCGCGGTAGGCCTCGTCGGCGGTGACCTTCTGCTCCAGGACCGAGGGGATCAGCGACTCCAGGACCAGGCCGGTGCGGGTCAGGCGGAGCCCCGGGCGGCTGCGGTGGCTGGCGTGCACGAGGCGGTGCCGGGGGACGAAGGCGGCGGGGTCGTCCTCGGCTCCGAGGAGTGCGGGGAGGCGGTCGAGGAGCCAGTCCGCGCCGGGGCCCCAGGCCTCACCGGTGACCGTGCCGTCCGCCGCGCGGGCGGTCACCCGGAGCGTGCCGGGGCCGGCGGGGGTCTGGCTGGCCCGCCAGACCGCGCCGTCCGGGGTGACGCGGAAGGTGGGGTCGTGCGGGCCCCTGCGGAGCGGGCCGAGGACCAGGCCGAGGGTGAGGGGGCCGGGGGGTGTGTAGTGGCGGGTGCGGGGGGCCGTGCCGGTGGCCGCCTGCCCGTTGATGCCGCCGGTGGCGGTGCGGGGGCGGGCTCCGGTGCCGGTCTTTGCTCCGGTGCCGGCCGTGCCGCCCGTGGCGGTGGCGTTCGGCGTGGCAGGCGTCGGTGCGGGTACGCGGGTCGCGCCACCGCGCACGGTGGTGCGGGTGAGGGGATCGAATCTGCCGGCCACCCTCTGAGCGTAGTCCCGGCGGGGCGGTGGCCCGGGCGGTCCGAAGGGTGGCGTTCGGCACGCCCCGCCGTGCCCCGGGGCCGCGGGTCCGGTGTCTGCGGCCCGGCCGACGATGCGCCGGGTGCGGGGCACCGGGGTCGGTACGGGGCCCGGGCGTGCGGGAGGCGCGGGGGGCCGGCGGTGCGGTGCGGTGGTGACGGTGCCGGCCGCCGGAGCCACGCTGCGCGGACCCCCTGGGTCGGCGGTGGGCCGTGGCGTGCGAGGGCCGCGGGGCGGGCCGGTCGGTCCGGCCGCGTGAGGTGGGGCCGGGGGTGCAGGGCGGGCGGCGCCGGGGTGGTGCCCTGCGGGGCCGGCCCCTCCCCGCCCTTCTCCCGTTCACCGGGACTCCGCCCCGGACCCCTCCGGGGCTCCGCCCCGGACCCCGCGCCTCCCACGCCGGCGGGGCTGGACAGGGACACGGATGCCCGGCCGCAGGTCGGCCCCTCGGGGCGGGCTGCAGCCGCGACCCCGGCGGGAGGTGGGGGGTGGGTTACTGGTCCGACGAGAAGCGGATCGTGGCGGCCGGGAGGGTGGCTTCGCACCAGATTCTCGTGCCCTCGCGGAGTTCGTTGTCCGGGCCCACCACGGCCGCGTCGCCGACCACGGTGCCCGTCAGGTGGGTGCGGGCGCCGACGCGGGCGCCCGCGCCGATCAGGGAGTCCGTGACCACCGCGCCCGGCTCGACCACCGCGCCCGCCAGGACCGCGCTGCCGTGGACCCTGGCGCCGGCGCCGACCTCCGCGCCCTCGGCGACCACCGTGCCGCCCGAGAGCTTGGCGTCCGGGGCCACCACCGCGCCGGGCAGCACCAGCGACTCGCCCGTGCGGCCGGGGACGGCCGGGGACGGGGCGCGGCCCAGGACGAGGTCGGCGGAGCCGCGTACGAAGGCCTGGGGGGTGCCCAGGTCCAGCCAGTACGTCGAGTCGACCATGCCCTGGAGGTGCGCGCCGGCGGCGAGCAGGTCCGGGAAGGTCTCGCGCTCGACGGAGACCGGGCGGCCCGCCGGAATGGTGTCGATGACGGAGCGCCGGAAGACGTACGCGCCCGCGTTGACCTGGTCCGTGACGATCTCCTCGGGGGTCTGCGGCTTCTCCAGGAAGGCCGTGACCCGCCCGGTCCCGTCCGTCGGGACCAGGCCGAAGGCCCGCGGGTCCTCGACCCGGGTGAGGTGCAGGGAGACGTCCGCCCCCGAGGACCGGTGGGTGTCCAGGAGGGCGGGGATGTCCAGGCCCGTGAGGATGTCGCCGTTGAAGATCAGGATCGGGTCGTCGGGCCCCGAGTGCAGACGGGAGGCGACGTTCCGTATGGCGCCGCCGGTGCCGAGGGGCTCGACCTCGGTGACGTACTCCAGGTGCAGTCCGAGGGAGGACCCGTCGCCGAAGTACGGCTCGAAGACCTCCGCGAGGTAGGAGGTGGCGAGCACCACGTGCTCGACGCCGGCCGCCCGCGCCCGTGCCAGCTGGTGCGTGAGGAACGGGACGCCCGCCGCCGGGACCATCGGCTTCGGCGTGTGCACCGTCAGCGGGCGCAGCCGCGTTCCCTTGCCGCCCACCAGGAGGATCGCTTCAGTCAACTTCGCTCTGCTTCCTGCTGGGTCTGGCCTGGGACGGAGCCGCGGCAGGGCCGGGGCGGGCGGCCAGTTTATGCAGAGGTTTTCCTCACCTGCCCTGCAATCGCGCCGATGTGGACCGGGCCGTACCGAGCTTGCCGTAGAGCTTCTTGCCGGGGCACTCGGTGGCGAATCCGTCGCGGTGTCCGGAGATCACGTTGAGTTTGACCTGCTTTCCCTTCGGATACAGGTTCCCGCCACCGGACTTGAGGGTCGTCTTGCCGAGCGGGTTGGCCCCGTAGAGGCCGAGCTTCCACGCCGTGAGCTGCGCGATGGCCTTCACCGCGGCGGCCGGCGGCGCACTGGAGGTGAAGGTGCCGATGACGGCCACGCCCATGCTGTTGGTGTTGAACCCCATGGTGTGGGCGCCCAGGACGGCCTTGGCGACGCCGCCCGCGCGGCCCTCGTAGACGGTGCCGCACTTGTCGACGGCGAAGTTGTACCCGAAGTCGCGCCAGCCGCTGCTGACGACGTGGTAGCGGTACAGGCTGCGCAGCACGGCCGGCGCCTCGGAGCACTTGTAGTTGTTGCCGGAGGCGCTGTGGTGGACGAAGGCGGCCTTGACGCTGCCGGTGTAGACGAAGCCCTTCTCGCGCAGGGACTCGTTGGCGCCCCAGCCCTTGCGGGTGACGATGCGCGGGCGGGGGCCGATGTACGGGCGGGCGGCGACGCCGACCTTGCCGTCGGAGGCGATGAGCACGTCGGACGCGGAGCCCGCCTTGTCCCGTGCCTCGATCGCGTCCGCGCCGAGCGCGGCGAGGCCGAGGTTGGCGGCGGAGGTCTCGATGGTGGCCTGGCTCATGGCCGGGAGGACCGCGGCCTGCGCCGCGCCGGCGGTCTCCGCCGCCCCGGCTGCCTCGGCCTTCTCGTCGGGGCCGGGTCCGTCGAAGCCGGTGGCGGGCTCGGCGACGCCGGTGGCGGGGTCCGCGAAGCGGGCCGGCCAGGCGCCGTGGCGGGCCGCCCGGCTCCGGACGCCGTCGGCGGCCGGGAGCGGGCGCGCCCCCTCCTCGGCGGGCGCCGGGGTCCTGCCCGGGTCGACCAGTTCGATCCGCATGCCGGTGGGGAGCGTCTGGAGCCCGGGCTCCGCGGCCCGGTGGCCCGCGGCGTCGGAGGCCTCCCCGGCCTCCGGCGACACGGCCGCACCGGGGGCCTCGCCGGGTTCCGCCTGCACCCGCACCTCGATGCCGTCCGACTCGCCGACCCAGAGGGGCGCGGTGGCCCCCCTGACCCGGCCGGAGGCGCCTTCCGCGGTGCCGGGGTCGGCCGCGTGCTCACGGTTGTGGATCTCCACGTCCTGCCATTCGGTCCAGGTGCCCGTGTGGGCGGCCCGGGTACGGACCTGGACGCGTCCGTGGAGTTCGGTGCGCGCGTCGTCCCAGACGACGCCGACCATCGAGAAGGTGCCGGTCCCGCGGGCGGAGAGCCCCATGGCGGGGGTCTCCGGCAGCCGTGCCGACATGCCGGGGAAAGCCCGGTCGGACCGCGGGGTGAGCGGGGTCAGGGGGAGCGACTGGGTCGAGCCGGGCACGGCCGGCTCGGCCGCGACGCCGGCGGCGGGCACGGCGCCCGGTACGGCCGGTTCGGCGCCGGGTACGGCCGCCACGGCACCCGGAGCACCGGCCGGGGCGGGCGGTGCGCCCGGTCCCGCCGCCAGGGACGGAGAGGTCAGCGCGAGCGGGAGGGCCAGTGCGGCCGCCGTCGCGACGCCGATCGAGGAAACCAGGAATCCACGCATGCAGCCGATGCTGAGCACACCTCTGACGGCCCGCCAGCCGAGACCTGACGGACCATCGGATCCCGGGGCGGCGCCGTTCCCCCGTACGGCCGAGCGGGCGGCCCCCGTACGGGCGACGGACCCGCCCCCGTACGGGCGAGGGAGCCCCGGCGCCCCCACGTACGCTTACGGCGTGAACGCCAACGACCGCACCCCTGCCGACCTGCTGCGATCCGCGCTCGCCGCCGATCCCGGCCGCCCCCTGGTCACCTTCTACGACGACGCCACGGGCGAGCGCGTGGAATTGTCCGTGGCCACCTTCGCCAATTGGGTGGCCAAGACCGCCAACCTCCTCCAGGGCGACCTCGGCGCGGAGCCGGGCGACCGGCTCGCCCTGCTGCTGCCCGCGCACTGGCAGACCGCCGTCTGGCTGCTGGCCTGCGCCTCGGTGGGCGTGGTGGCCGAGGTGGGCGGGGACCCGGCCGACGCGGACCTGGTGGTGAGCGGCCCCGACAGCCTGGAGGAGGCGCGGGCCTGCTCCGGCGAGCGGGTGGCCCTCGCGCTGCGGCCGCTGGGCGGGCGCTTCCCGCAGCCGCCGGCGGGCTTCGCGGACTACGCCGTGGAGGTGCCGGGCCAGGGCGACCGGTTCGCGCCCTTCGTCCCGGTGGACGCCGACGGGGAGGGGCTGGCGGTGGAGGGGGCGGAGTTCTCGTACGCGGAGCTGGTCGACCAGGCGCGGCAGGACGCCGGGAAGCTCGGGTTCGGGCCCGGGTCCCGGGTGCTGTCGGGGCTGGGCTACGACACCTGGGAGGGCCTGTCCGCGGGGCTGTACGCGCCCCTGGCGGCCGGCGGCTCCGTGGTGCTCTGCCGGAACCTGGACCGGCTCGGGGCCGACGCCCTGGCGCAGCGGATCGAGAGCGAGCGGGTCACCCATACCGTGTAAGGGGGACCGCCCCGGCCGGGGTCCGGGGGTCACCCGGATCGCGTCATCGCAGGTCACCCACTCTGCCGAGGCTCCGTTCACCCACACCGCCCAAGGGCGGGGCCATCGCGTTTGTCACCCACATGGCGGAACACAGGGCCCCGCACCAGGGCTCTTTCCGCCGCGTCGGTGGGATGATCGACGGAAGGCCGCATACCGGACGCTCTACCCCAAAAGCAGCCGGGCCCAGCGGCCGCCGCCGACCGCCGAGGATGGACGCAGACGTGACCGATGCAGCGGGCATGCCGGGCGTGAACGGTCCGGACGGAGGCGGCAGCAAGCCCCCGTCCGGGCGCAGGCGACGCTTGCTCCGCTGGGTCGGACTGGCCATGGCCCTGATGGTGCTGGTCGGAGCGGGCGCCGCGTGGTGGCTGTACCGCAAGCTCGACGCCAACATCACGCCGGACACGTCGGCCGCCGCCGAGCTGGAGCGGTACGAGAAGGAGCGCCCCACCCAGGCCGTCCGGGGCGCCCAGAACATCCTGCTCATCGGCTCGGACTCGCGGGCCGGCAAGGAGAACGGCCGCTACGGCCAGGACGGCGGCACCCAGCGGTCGGACACCACGATCCTGCTGCACGTGGCGGCGGACCGGAAGAGCGCCACCGCGGTGTCGATACCCCGCGACCTCATGACGGAGGTCCCGAGCTGCCGCAGGGCCGACGGCAGCCGGACCACCGAGCAGTTCGCCCAGTTCAACTGGGCCTTCCAGTTCGGCGGCGCGGCCTGCACGATCCGCACGGTCGAGAAGCTGAGCGGGATCCGCGTCGACCACCACATGGTCGTCGACTTCGGCGGCTTCAAGAAGATGATCGACGCGGTGGGCGGCGTCGAGATCTGCCTGAAGCGGCCCATCGACGACACCGAGGCGAAGCTGAAGCTGCCCGCGGGACGCCAGACCCTGCGCGGCGAGCAGGCACTGGGCTTCGTACGCGCCCGCTACAGCCTCGGCAACGGCAGCGACACCGAACGCATGTCCCGCCAGCAGCAGTTCCTCGGCGCCCTCGTGAAGAAGGTGCAGAGCAACGGCGTCCTGCTGAATCCGGCCAAGCTGTACCCGCTGCTCGACGCGGCGACCTCCTCCGTCACCACGGACCCCGGGCTCGCGTCGCTGCGCGGCCTGTACGAACTCGTGCGCGACATGCGGGACATCCCGATCGACCGCACCCAGTTCCTCACGGTTCCGCGCAAGCCCTACGAGGCGAACCCGAACCGCGACGAACTCCTCGAACCGGACGCCTCGCGCCTGTTCCTCCAGCTGCGGATGGACCGCCCGGTGACCGTCTCCCCCGCCCAGCCGGCGCAGGCCGCGGCCGACCCGAAGCAGCCCGGCGAGGCCGCCGCGAGCACGTCCTCGCAGGTGACCGGGAGCGCCACCCCGGCCCCCACTTTCACCGGCACCACGGCCGACACGGCAACCTGCCGGTAAAGCAATCCAAAAAGCCGGGGGCCCGGCCGTGCGGGATGTGCGGATTGCCCGGTTATAAGGGGAGTGGAATTTGTCACCAGCATGGTTTGCAGCCGAACTGGGCGGATAGTGTGAGCGATCCGGTGCCCAGGCCAGACCAACGACCAGGCCGTGCACTGCCGGATCGACGACCAGGCGCCTGGGGGGAGGCGCTTCGTGTGGCACCGACGGAGGATTCAGACAACCGTGGATGCGCAAGGCCGTGGGCGGGCGAACGACATCGACCCCGCAGACCAGTGGGTACTCAACCCGAGCACTGGCAACTACGAACTGCGACTGGACAGCTCCGCAGGGCAGCGGCCGGTCTCCCGTCCTCGTAGATCCGCACACGCGGCACCCGCCGCCCCCTCCCCCGTCACGAGCCCGTCGGGTCCCCCCGTACGCACGGCTCCCGGCGTCCCCGCGCCCCGGCGCGGCGGCGGCACCCCGCCGGGCGGCGGCCGGCGCGGCGGCCGCAAACGCCCGGGCGGCGGCGACCGCAAGAAGAAGGTCCTGCTCATCACCGGCGGCTCGATGGCGTTCGTCCTCGTCGCCGGCTCGGTGGGCGGCTACCTCTACTACCGCCACCTGAACAACAACATCAGCACCACCGACATCGGCGACGCGGGCAGCGGCGGCTTCAAGACCGACCAGGCCATCAACATCCTGGTGATCGGCACGGACAAGCGGACCGGTTCGGGCAACACGGGCTACGGCGACAAGAACAGCCCCGGCCATGCGGACACCACGATCCTCTTCCACGTCTCCAAGGACCGGACGAACGCGACCGCGCTCTCCATCCCCCGCGACCTGATCACGGACATCCCGGACTGCCCGACCAAGCAGCCCGACGGCTCCGTCAAGACGGTGCCGGGCCAGAGCGGGGTCCGCTTCAACACCAGCCTGGGCCAGGGCGGCCGGGACCCCGGCTGCACGATGCGCACGGTCAAGAAGCTGACCGGCATCCCCGTGGACCACTTCATGATGGCCGACTTCAACGCGGTCAAGACGCTGAGCACCGCCGTCGGCGGCGTCCCGGTCTGCGTGAACAAGGACGTCAACGACAAGGACTCCAAGCTCAGGCTGACCAAGGGCGAGCACCGGCTCCAGGGCGAGCAGGCCCTGGCCTTCGTCCGCACCCGGCACGCCTTCGGCAACGAGAGCGACCTGGACCGGATCAAGACCCAGCAGGCCTTCCTGAGTTCGATGATCCGGCAGATGAAGTCCAGCGAGACGCTCACCAGCCCGACCAAGCTCTTCTCCCTGGCGGAGGCGGCCACGCAGGCCCTCACCGTCGACACGGGCATAGGGGGGATCCCCGAACTGACGCGCCTGGCCAAGGAGCTGAAGGACGTCAACCCGAAGAACATCACCTTCACCACCCTCCCCGTGGACGACAACCCGGCGGAGCGGGTGAAGGCGACCGTGGTCGTCAAGGAGTCGCAGGCCGAGCCGCTGCTCGCGATGATCCGTGAGGACACCTCCCTCACCGAGGTCAAGAAGCAGAAGGAAGCGGCCCAGAACGCGCAGAACGCCCTGCTCCAGGGCACCCGCGCACCGGCCTCGGACATCCGGGTCGAGGTCTACAACGGCGGCGGCCCCACCGGCTCCGCTCAGACCACCCTGAACTGGCTGCAGAACAACCAGGACGTCTCCAAGTCCAGCAACAACGGCAACGCGCCCGAGAAGCTGGCGAAGACGACCCTGGAGTACGCACCCAACCAGGCCGATCAGGCCCGCGCCCTCGCGGACATGATGGGTCTGCCCGCCGCGGCCCTGAAGCCCGGCACCGCCGACGCACCCGACCGCACCCCGATGAAGCTCACCCTGGGCGCGGACTTCAAGGGAGCGGGCATCCCGATCACGGCGCCCAAGAAGGCGCCCGAGGGGATTCAGCGCGTCGAGGCCGACAAGGCCACCTGCGCCGAGTAGTACACACCTGACACAGCAGGACCAATGGGGGGATACGGGTGAGGCACAGCAGCGTGCGAGGGGAGGGGGCGCCGGCCCACGCGCCCGGTGGCATACCGGACGCGGAGCCCGGTGGCATACCGGACGCGGGATCCGGCGCGCCCGGCACCCCGTCCGGTCCCCGTGACGGCGGGCCGCGCGACGGGGGCTCCCGCGACGGCGAGCCCCGCGCGGCCGGCCCGCGCGGCGCCGGCGGCCGGAAGGCCGTACGCCCCCGCCGCCAGGGCAGGCGGCGCGTCCTGCGGTACGTCGCCATCGCGCTCTCGCTGCTGATCCTGGGCACCGCCGGCGCCGGCTACCTGTACTACCGGCACCTCAACGGCTCCATCCAGACGGACGCGTTGAACCTCGGCGACGGCAAGGGCCCGCAGCACAAGCCCAACGCCTTCGGCCAGACGCCGCTGAACATCCTGCTCATCGGCTCCGACGCGCGCGACGGCGAGGAGAACCAGGAACTCGGCGGCGCCAAGGAGACCTTCAACGGCACCCCCCTCGCCGACGTCCAGATGCTGCTGCACCTGTCCGCGGACCGCAGCAACATGTCGGTGATCAGCATGCCGCGCGACACCCTGCTCAAGCTGCCCAAGTGCACCGACACCGACGGCAAGGTGTACCCGGCCACCCAGGGCGTCCGGCCGATCAACGAGTCGCTGGGCCGGGGCGGCCCCGGCTGCACCGTCGCCACCTGGCAGGAGCGGACGGGCATACCGGTCGACCACTTCATGATGATCGACTTCAAGGGCGTCGTGTCGATGGCCGACGCGATCGGCGGCGTCCCCGTCTGCGTCAAGCAGAACGTCCACTCCCGCAATTACAAGGGCGAGGGCTCCGGCCTCCGCCTGACCAAGGGCACGCACCCCATCAAGGGCGTCCAGGCCCTCCAGTGGCTGCGCACCCGCTACGGCTTCGAGGACGGCAGCGACCTCGCGCGCGCCCACGGCCAGCACATGTACATGAACTCGATGGCCCGCGAGTTCCGCAAGAACGCCAAGCTGAGCAACCCGCTCAAGCTCAACAGCCTGGCCCAGGCGGCCATCGAGGCCATGGTCGTCGACGAGGGCCTGAACCGGATCGACCGGCTCTTCGACCTGAGCATGGAGCTCAAGAGGGTCCCCACCGGCCGGATCACCATGACGACCATGCCCTGGGTCGAGAGCACGCGCTGGAGGGGCAAGGTCGAGCCCGCGGCCGACGCCGACAAGCTCTTCCGGATGGTCCGCGAGGACATCCCGCTGGACGGCAAGGCCCCGGACAAGCCGAAGCCCGCGGCCACCGCCACGGCGGTCACCGACCCGGCCGCACCGGCCGCCGAGATCCCGGTCATGGTCCGCAACGCCACCAGCGGCAAGGAGCACACCGCGACCCGGGTCCGCGGACGGGCCGCCGACGTGGCCGCGCTGCTGGCCGCCAAGGGCTTCGCCAAGGCCGTGGCCGACAGCCAGACCGCCGCCGAGGACACCACGGTCGTCCGGTACGCCGGGCTCGACCAGGCCGGCGACGCCGCCGCGGTGGCCACCGCGCTCGGCCTGCCGCCCACCGCCGTGCAGCGGTCCACCGAGGTCACCGGCGTGACCCTGTTCGTCGGCAAGGACTGGCGGGAGGGCGACAAGCCCGTCGCGCCCCCGGCCGCGCCCGCCAAGGCCCCCGACTCGGCCCGTCCGCTCAACGGCGACGACGAGGGCGCCTGCATGGAGATCCAGCGGGGCTTCACCTTCTGAGGACGCGCGTACGGAGGAGGGCGGGCCCCGACGGGCCCGCCCCCGTTACCGCGTACGGGGGAATCGGGGCGTGCCGGACGATCGGGACGGACGGTGACTGATCGTATGGGCCTACTGTTCTGAGGCCGCCTGTGACCAGTTCCTCCGCGGAGGTGTCCCCCGTGCCCCAGCCGCAGCGCTACCCCCGTCCCCGGCCTCCGCAGGGTCCCCGGCGCGGGAGCCCGCGGCGGCGCCCCGCGCAGCGGCCCCGGTGGGGCGTACGGCTGGCCACGGCACTCTCCGTGGCCGTCCTGGGCTCCGGCGCCATCGGGCACGCGGTCATGACGGGGCTCGACACCGGCATCAGCCGGGTCGACCCCTTCAAGGACATGAAGAACCGCCCGCAGGCGGGACACGGCGTGAACTTCCTCATCGTCGGCACCGACGGCCGCGAGAAGATCGCCAAGGAGGACCGGCGCGAGTACCGCCTGGGCGGCACCTCCTGCAACTGCACCGACACGATCATGCTGGTGCACGTCTCCGCCGACCGGGAGCGGGCCAGCGTGATCAGCCTCCCCCGGGACACGTACGCCGAACTGCCCGCCCACACCGACGCGCTGACCGGCAAGCCGCACTCCCCGCACCCGGTGAAGCTGAACGCGGCCTACTCGGAGGGCGGGCCCCACCTCACCGTCCGGACCGTCGAGCAGATGACCCGCGTGAAGATCGACCACTACCTGGAGGTCGACTTCACCGGCTTCATGCGGACGGTCGACGCGATGGGCGGCGTGGAGATCTGCACCGCCAAGCCGCTGAAGGACCGCTACTCGGGCCTCGACCTGCCCCCGGGCACGCACCGGCTGACCGGCGGCCAGGCCCTGCAGTACGTACGCGCCCGCCACCTCGACGGCGCCGCGGACCTCGCCCGCATGCAGCGCCAGCAGCGGTTCGTCGCCGCGCTGATCTCGCAGGCCACCCGGAGCGGGATGCTGCTGAACCCGGTGAAGTTCAAGCAGGTCAGCTCCGAGCTGCTGGGCTCGGTGCGCGCCGACCGGGGCTTCGGCTCGCAGGAGATGCTGGACCTCGGGCAGGCGATGCGGGACTTCACCCCCGCCTCCTCGGAGTTCGCCTCGGTGCCGATCCTCGCCCAGTCCCCGCCGGTGCGGCTGCTGGGCTCGGTGGTGCGCTGGGACGAGCCCAAGGCCGCCCGGCTCTTCCAGGCCCTGCGCGACGACAAGCCGCTGGCCCCGGCGAAGCCCCGGCGCAAGGACACCGCGGTGCCGGTCGACGTGGCCCCGCAGCAGATCCGGGTGCACGTGGAGAACGGCACGCGGATCGACGGGCTCGGCGGGCGGGTGGACCGGGCCCTGCGCGCGACCGGCTTCGCCACCGACCAGGCGCCCACGGGAGGGTCCGCGCGGAACGTCACGCGCACGGTGGTCTCGTACGACCCCCGCTGGGACCGCTCGGCCAAGACCCTGGCCACCGCCCTGTCCGGTGCGGCGACCCGGGCGGTGCCCGGGCTCGGCCCCGTGCTGCGGGTGACCGCGGGGACCGACTACCGCAAGGTGACGCCGGTGCGGGCCGAGGACCCGCACCAGGGCGAGTTCGGGGTGGTCACGGGCGACCAGGTGGCCTGCCGCACGACGTGACGGGGCCGGGCCGGGGCCCGCACGGCGCGCTCCGGCCGGCCCCGCCGGTCAGTCGTCGTCCAGGCCCTCGGCCGCGCGGCGCTCCCGCAGCTCCATGATCGCGCGCCGCCGGGCGAGCCGGTGGGTGCGGCGGATCTGCGCCTCCTGGTAGCGGCGCTTGTCCTGCTCGGTCTCCGGCAGCACCGGCGGCACCGTGCGCGGCTTGCCGTCCCCGTCCACGGCCGCGAAGACGAGGTACGCGCTGCCGACCTGGGTGGGCGGGGTGGACTCGTTCCACCGCTCGGCGAGCACCCGCACGCCGATCTCCATCGAGCTGCGGCCGGTCCAGTTGCACTGCGCGCGTACGTGCACCAGGTCGCCCACCCGTACCGGCGCGAGGAAGGCCATCTCGTCCATGGAGGCCGTCACGGCCGGGCCCCCGGAGTGGCGGCCGGCGACCGCGCCCGCCGCGTCGTCCACCAGCTTCATGATCACGCCGCCGTGCACCGTGCCCAGCAGGTTCGTGTCGTTGGCCGTCATGATGTGGCTGAGGGTGGTGCGGGACGCCGAGGTGGGCTTACCGGGAAGATCGCCCGAAACATCTGTCATGCACCCACCTTAAATGCGTGACGGATGCACCGGCTGTGCAACAGACCCGGCACGAAGTGCGCCCCGGCCTGTCGGACGACACGCCGGGCCAGGCATCCTTGTCCGCATGAATGACTGGCCCGAGGGGTGGACCGACAACCGCGACGAGCGCCACGGCCGTGGCAGCTCCAGCGCACAGCCGGAGGGCGCCCGGGTCATGCGCCACGTCCAGCGGGGCTCCCAGGAACCGCAGCAGCCCCGTCAGCAGCCCCCGTACCCGCCCGCGCAGCCGCCCCGGCCGCCGCGCCAGCAGGGGTACCGGCAGCCGCCGGCCCCGCAGGGCTACGGCGTGCCCTCGCAGCAGGGCCCGCAGCACGACACGTACGGCGGCTACGACAGCGGCTACAACACGGGCCAGGTCTACGGCAGCCCCTCGGGCGGCGGTCCGGGCGGCGGCCAGGGCCGCACCGGCGCCCCCCAGGGCGGCGGCCGGCCGCAGGGGCCGGTCGACTGGGGCCGGCGGCTGAAGATCGGTTCGATCGTGCTGGTCTCCACGCTGGCCGTGGTGTCCGTCGGCACGTACTTCTGGGCCGACTCCAAGATGCGGCGCGAGGTGGACCTGTCCAAGGTCATCGAGCGGCCGGACGAGGGCGACTGCACGACGTACCTGATCGTCGGCTCCGACAGCCGCGAGGGCATGTCGGCCGAGGAGAAGAAGAAGCTCCACACCGGCTCGGCCGAGGGCAAGCGCACCGACTCGATGATGGTGCTGGCGGCCTGCTCCAGCGGGAACACGATGATCTCGCTGCCGCGCGACTCGGACGTGGAGATCCCGTCCTTCGTCGGCTCGGAGTCCGGCAAGAAGTACGCGGGGCGGGGCGTCCGCACCAAGCTCAACGCCGCCTACGCGATGGACGGCCCCGAACTCCTGGTGCGCACGGTCGAGTACAACACCGGCCTGCGCATCGACCACTACGCGGAGATCGGCTTCGCGGGCTTCGCCAACATCGTCGACGCGCTCGGCGGCGTCGAGATGAACATCGAGAAGGGCTTCAAGGACAAGAAGTCGGGCGCCGACTTCAAGGCCGGCAAGCAGACCCTCAACGGCGAGCAGGCGCTGGCCTTCGTCCGTACCCGGTACGCCTTCGCGGAGTCGGACCTGGCGCGCACGAAGAACCAGCAGAAGTTCCTGTCTGCGCTGGCCAGTCAGGCGGCGACGCCGGGCACGATCCTGAACCCGTTCGAGCTCTACCCGGTGATGGGCGCGGGCCTGGACACGCTGATCGTGGACGAGGACATGTCGCTGTTCGACCTGGGCGAGATGTTCTTCGCGATGAAGGGCATCACGGGCGGCGACGGCGTGTCGATGAACATGCCGATCAACGGCTCCCGCGGCGGCAACCTGGTCTGGGACAAGGCCAAGGTCAAGCAGCTGGTCCAGCAGATCCAGAACGACGAGAAGGTCACCGTCCGCGGCAACTGAGCGCGGAACGCGAAAGGCGCCTCCCGGACGGGGGAGGCGCCTCTTCCACGTGCCGCGACCGGTGGGTCGCGGCAGGCTGCGGGCCTTACGGCAGGTTGCGGGCCATGACGATCCGCTGGACCTGGTTCGTGCCTTCGTAGATCTGGGTGATCTTCGCGTCGCGCATCATGCGCTCGACCGGGTAGTCGCGCGTGTAGCCGTAGCCGCCGAGGAGCTGGACGGCGTCCGTGGTGACCTCCATGGCGATGTCGGAGGCGAAGCACTTGGCCGCGGCGCCGAGGTACGTCAGGTCGGCGTCGCCGCGCTCGGAGGCGGCGGCGGCCTGGTAGGTCAGGGCGCGGGCGGCGGAGATCTTCATCGCCATGTCCGCGAGCATGAACTGGACGCCCTGGAAGTCGGCGATCGGCTTGCCGAACTGCTTGCGCTCCTGGACGTAGCCCTTGGCGTAGTCGAGGGCGCCCTGCGCGATGCCGAGGGCCTGGGCCGCGATGGTGATGCGGGTGTGGTCCAGGGTCTTCATGGCGGTCGCGAAGCCGGTGCCCTCGGCGCCGATCATGCGGTCGGCCGGGATGCGGACGTTGTCGAGGTAGACCTCGCGGGTCGGGGAGCCCTTGATGCCGAGCTTCTTCTCCGGGGCGCCGAAGGAGACGCCCTCGTCGCCCTTCTCGACGACGAAGGCCGAGATGCCCTTGGAGCGCTTCTCGGGGTCGGTGACGGCCATGACCGTGTAGTACTCGGAGACGCCCGCGTTGGTGATCCAGCGCTTGACGCCGTTGAGGACCCAGAAGTCGCCGTCGCGGACCGCGCGGGTCTTCATGCCGGCCGCGTCGGAGCCCGCGTCGGGCTCGGAGAGGCAGTAGGAGAACATGCCGTCGCCCTTGGCGAGCGGGGTCATGTACTTCTTCTTCAGCTCCTCGGAGCCGGAGAGGATGACCGGGAGCGAGCCGAGCTTGTTCACGGCGGGGATGAGGGAGGAGGACGCGCAGACGCGGGCCACCTCCTCGATCACGATGACCGTGGCGAGGGCGTCGGCGCCGGCGCCGCCGTAGTTCTCGGGGACGTGGACGGCGTGCAGGTCGTTGGCGACGAGGGCGTCGTGGGCCTCCTGCGGGAAGCGGGCCTCCTCGTCGACGGCCGCGGCGAACGGCGCGATCTTGGCCTCGCAGAGCGCGCGGACGGACTCGCGGAGCATGTCGTGCTCTTCGGCCGGGCGGTACAGGTCGAAGTCGGAACCCGCCAAGGTGTCTCACTCCCCAAGGTGACGCTAACTACCGTTAAGTAACCCAAGCCTAGTCCGCTACTCACCCGTAGGGATACGAGTGCGGGGCGTGAGCTGCGTGACAACCGGGCGTACCTGCGGGAAACGTCCTCCGATCGGGCCCGACTATGCTCGGTTGCCGTTGTTCTCCCCCTCCCCCAGGAGTTCCCGCATGGCCCTCAAGATCACCGTGATCGGCACCGGCTACCTCGGCGCCACGCACGCTGCCGCGATGGCCGAGCTGGGCTTCGAGGTGCTGGGCCTGGACGTGGTCCCGGAGAAGATCGAGATGCTGTCCCAGGGGCGGGTCCCGATGTACGAGCCGGGGCTGGAGGAGCTGCTGGGCGCGCACGTCGCGGGGATCGAGGGGTCCACGGGCCGGCTGCGCTTCACCACCTCGTACGAGGAGGCGGCCGCCTTCGGCGACGTCCACTTCGTGTGCGTGAACACCCCGCAGAAGCACGGCGAGTACGCGTGCGACATGTCGTACGTGGACGCCGCGGTCGAGTCGCTGGCCCCGCACCTGACCCGGCCGGCGCTGGTGGTCGGCAAGTCGACGGTGCCGGTGGGTTCGGCGGACCGGATCGCGGGACGGCTGGCGGAGCTGGCGCCGGCGGGCGACCAGGTGGAGCTGGCGTGGAACCCGGAGTTCCTGCGCGAGGGCTTCGCCGTGCAGGACACGCTGCACCCGGACCGGATCGTGGTGGGCGTGCGGAGCGCGCACGCGGAGAAGCTGCTGCGCGAGGTGTACGCGACGCCGGTCGCGGAGGGGTCGCCGATGGTGGTGACGGACTTCCCGACGGCGGAGCTGGTGAAGACGGCCGCGAACTCCTTCCTGGCGACGAAGATCTCGTTCATCAACGCGATGGCCGAGGTGTGCGAGGCGGCCGGGGGCGACGTGGTGAAGCTGGCCGAGGCCATCGGGCACGACGAGCGGATCGGCGCGAAGTTCCTGCGGGCCGGCATCGGCTTCGGCGGCGGCTGTCTGCCGAAGGACATCCGGGCCTTCATGGCGCGGGCGGGCGAGCTGGGCGCGGACCAGGCGCTGACCTTCCTGCGGGAGGTCGACTCGATCAACATGCGGCGGCGCGGGCACATGGTGGAGCTGGCGCGGGAGGCCGTGGGCGGCTCGTTCCTGGGCAAGCGGGTGGCGGTGCTGGGTGCGACGTTCAAGCCGGACTCGGACGACGTGCGGGACTCGCCGGCGCTGAACGTGGCGGGCCAGATCCACCTGCAGGGCGGCCAGGTCACCGTGTACGACCCGAAGGGCATGGCGAACGCGCGCCGGGTCTTCCCGACCCTGGCGTACGCGAAGACCGCGGCGGCGGCGGTGGCGGGTGCGGACGTGGTGCTGCACCTGACGGAGTGGCGGGAGTTCCGCGAGCTGGACCCGGCGGACCTGGCGGCACTGGTGGCGACCCCGCTGATCCTGGACGGCCGCAACGCGCTGGACGCCACCCTGTGGCGCGCGGCGGGCTGGACGTACCGCGCCATGGGCCGCCCGCGGGCCTGAGGCTCCGGGGTGGGGGCCGGTGCGGTCCCCACCCCGTTCAGCCGCGCTTCGCGCGGTAGGTGCGCATCTTCGCCCGGCTGCCGCAGACCGACATGCTGCACCAGCGGCTGCGGCCGGCCGGGCTGCGGTCGTAGTAGGCCCAGTGGCAGTCGTCGGCCGCGCAGGCCTTGAGGCGGGTCCAGGTGCCGGCCGCGAGGGCCTCGGCGATGGCGGTGGCGACGCGGGCGGTGAGGCCGGGCGCTCCGGCGGGGGCGAGTGCGGCCGCGCCCTCGTGGTCCAGGGTGACCGTCAGGGGGGCCTCGGCCAGGAGTGCGTTCAGTTCCGACAGGCGGCCGGGCGGGATGTCGTGGCCGGCGTGCGCGAGACACGCGGCGCGGAGGGCCTCGCGGAGCGCCACGGCCCGGTCGAGGGCGTCGCCGGTCAGGCCGAACTCCGCCGCCAGGCGGTCGTCTCCCGTGTCCACGCTCAGCGTGTTGACCAGCGCCTCGACGAGCGCGAGGCCTCCGGGGGCGGGCGCTCTCTCCGTCATGTCGTCGACGTTACCTCCTAGCGAAGGCAAGCGGTAACGCCTACCCTGAGGGTTACCGGTTAATGGCTTGTTCCGGTAACCCCGGCACGTTCTCTGGAGGAAAGATGGCCATCGCCAAGCTCGGGACCGTCGTCCTGGACTGTCCCGACCCGCTCGCGCTCGCGGAGTTCTACGCCGCCCTCCTCGGCGGCACGCCGGCGCTCGACGAGGAGGGCACCTGGGCGGACCTGGAGGGTCACGGGGGCGCGGCCCTCGCCTTCCAGAAGGCGCCGGGGCACGTCGCGCCGAACTGGCCCTCCCCCGAGGCCTCGCAGCAGTTCCACCTCGACCTGACGGTGGAGGACCTGGACGCCGCGGAGGGTCGGGCCCTCGCCCTGGGCGCCAAGCTGCTGGACCCGGGCCCCGAGGGCCGGACCTGGCGGGTGTACGCCGACCCGGCCGGGCACCCGTTCTGCCTCTGCGCCTGCTGAGGGAGGACCGGCCCCCGGAGGGGCGGGGGCTCAGCCCGAGCGGCGGTACTGGGCAGCCCGCGAGGTGAACTCGGCGTCCCTGAGCACGCGTTGGGCGTTGCCCCAGGTCAGCAGGGCGATGTCGGGCTCCGGCCAGCCGCGGTCGAGGAGTTCGGCGATCAGCCGCGGGTAGCCCGAGGGGTCCGTGAGCCCCTCGGGGCGGGGGGCCGCCGGTCCCGTGCCGAAGGTGCCGCCGAGGCCCACGGCGTGGGGGCCGGCCACCGTGCGTACGTGGTCCAGGTGGTCCGCCACCGTCGCGGCGGTGACCGGCACGCCGGCCGGCGCCAGCCGGTCCGCGGCGCAGGTCACCATGCACAGGCCGTTCGCCGCGCCCAGCGCCTCGAGCACGTCGTCCGGGACGTTGAGGGGGTGGGGGTGCAGCGCGGCGGCCCCGGCGTGCGAGACCAGCACCGGCGCCTTCGAGGCCGCGATGAGGGTACGGGCCGTCTCCGGCCCGCAGCCCGCGAGGTCCACCACCATCGCGAGCCGGTTCATCTCGCGTACCACCTCGTGGCCGAAGGCGCTGAGCCCGCGCTCCGCCCAGGCCGCCCCGGCGGGGGCCAGGCTGCGCACGCCGAGGGCGTGGAAGGCGCGGAGCGGGCCGAGGGAGGCGTCGAGGGCGCGTCCCGAGACGGGGCCCATGAACGAGGCGATGCGGCCGCGGTTGCGGGCGTCGGCGAGTTCGTCGGGGCCGTAGGCCGTGCACAGGCTGTCGGGGTAGCGCCGGAGCAGCTGCCGGGCGAAGTCGATCTGTTCCAGGGTCCCGGCCACCACCCTGTCGTCGTCCGGGACGGCGTCCCCGGTCGCGTCCGGGGTCTCCCCGGGCACGAGCAGGGACCAGAACAGACCGCCGACGCCTCCGGCCCGCAGCCGGGGGAGGTCGGTGTCGACGGTGCTCTCCACCGTCGCGAGGTCGTGGAAGGGGCTCTGCCGCTGCGTCCACAGCAGGGCGTTGCAGCCGTCCACGACGGGGTGCGCGGCGAGCAGGGCGGCCACGCGCTCCGGCACGGGCCGTGCCGGGGCGGGGGCGGCTTCCGGTGCGGGGGCGGGGTGGGCCGCGGGCCCGGGCACGGCGGGGGCGGGCTCGGCCGCCCCGGCGGCCCCGGGGCCTTCGTGGGTCTCATCCTGCAGGTCGGCCATGGCGTTCGCTCCGGTCTCGGCGGCAGCAGGGCGTTGTTGCCACCGTGACACGAGGGGCGCGTGCGTTCGCGGCGGGTGTGGCGTTCGGGTCAACGCCCGAACGCCACACACCACGCCGCCGCTACGGAGCGGGGGCCGGCAGTACCGCGTTCGACGGGGGTACGTGGGCCTGCGCGGCGGCCACCGACTCGGCGTCCCGCAGCACGCGTACCGCGTTCGACCAGGTCAGCTTCGCGAGGTCGGCGCGCGACCAGCCGCGGTGCAGCAGCTCGGCGACCAGGTTCGGGTAGCCGGCCACGTCGTCGAGACCGGACGGCGTGAAGGCGGTGCCGTCGTAGTCGCCGCCGATGCCGATGTGGTCGATGCCGGCCACCTCGCGCATGTGGTCGAGGTGGTCGGCGACCGTGGCGGCGGTGGCCACGGGGCGGGGGTTGGCCGCCTCGAAGGCCCGGTGGACGGCCATCGCCGGGGCGGTGGTGTCCAGGTGGTGCATGCCGTGGGCGCGCATGTTCTCGTCGGCCGCGGCCGTCCAGGCCACCGCCTCGGGGAGGATGAACTTCGGCACGAAGGTCGCCATCGCCACGCCGCCGTTGGCCGGCAGCAGCGCCAGCACGTCGTCGGGGATGTTGCGCGGGTGGTCGCAGACCGCCCGGGACGAGGAGTGCGAGAAGATCACCGGCGCGGTGGAGGCGGCGATGGCGTCCCGCATCGTGGTGGCGGCCACGTGGGAGAGGTCCACGAGCATGCCGACGCGGTTCATCTCCCGGACGACCTCGCGGCCGAAGTCGGTGAGGCCGCCGTGCCGGGGCTCGTCGGTCGCCGAGTCCGCCCAGTCGATGGTGTCGTTGTGCGTCAGGGTCATGTAGCGGACCCCGAGCCGGTGCAGTGCGCGCAGGGTGGCCAGCGAGTTGTTGATGGAGTGGCCGCCCTCGGCGCCCATCAGGGAGGCGATCCGGCCCTCCTTGCGGGCCTTCTCCATGTCGTCGGCCGTCAGGGCCCGGGTCAGGTCACCCGGGTAACGGTCGATCAGCTGGTTCACCGCGTCGATCTGCTCCAGGGTGGCGCTGACCGCCGTGTCGCCCGCGAAGTCCGAGCGCACGTAGACCGACCAGAACTGCGCGCCCACGCCGCCCGCCCGGAGGCGGGGGATGTCGGTGTGCAGGTGCCCGGACTGGTCGCCGGCGATGTCGCGCCGCCCGAGGTCGTAGCGGACCTGCTCGCGCAGGGCCCAGGGCAGGTCGTTGTGGCCGTCGACGACCGGGTGCTCGGCGAGCAGCTCGCGGGCCTCCGCGAGCCGCGCGGCCGCGCTCACTTGCCGAATCCGAACGACTCCTGGCCGGCCACCTTGTTGCGCAGCCGCTTGCCCTTCTCCGTGGCCTGGTCGTTGAGCTCCTGCTGGAACTCCTTCATCCGGGCCAGCAGGTCCGCGTCCTGCGTGGCGAGGATGCGGGCGGCCAGCAGGCCGGCGTTGCGCGCGCCGCCGACCGAGACGGTGGCGACGGGCACGCCCGCCGGCATCTGCACGATCGACAGCAGCGAGTCCATGCCGTCGAGGTACTTGAGCGGTACGGGGACGCCGATGACGGGCAGCGGGGTCACCGAGGCGAGCATGCCCGGGAGGTGGGCGGCGCCGCCGGCGCCCGCGATGACCGCCTTGAGGCCGCGGTCGGCGGCCTGCTCGCCGTACGCGATCATCTCGCGCGGCATGCGGTGGGCCGACACGACATCGACCTCGTAGGGGATCTCGAACTCGTCCAGCGCCTGGGCGGCGGCCTCCATGACGGGCCAGTCCGAGTCGGAACCCATCACGATGCCGATAAGAGGAGAGGTGCTCATTCGGTGATTGTTCCCCTGAGGTAGCCGGCAGCGTGACGGGCGCGCTCCAGCACGTCGTCCAGGTCGTCGCCGTAGGTGTTCACGTGCCCGACCTTGCGGCCGGGCTTCACGTCCTTGCCGTACATGTGGATCTTGAGCTGCGGGTCGCGGGCCATGCAGTGCAGGTACGCCTGGTACATGTCCGGGTAGTCCCCGCCGAGCACGTTGGCCATCACGGTCCAGGGGGCCCGCGGGCGCGGGTCGCCCAGCGGCAGGTCCAGGACCGCGCGTACGTGGTTGGCGAACTGCGAGGTGACCGCGCCGTCCATCGTCCAGTGGCCCGAGTTGTGGGGGCGCATGGCCAGCTCGTTGACGAGGATCCGGCCGTCGGTGGTCTCGAAGAGCTCGACCGCGAGGTGGCCGACGACGCCGAGTTCGGAGGCGATGCGCAGGGCCAGCGTCTGGGCCTCGCCCGCGAGGGCCTCGGGGAGGTTCGGGGCGGGGGCGATGACCGTGTCGCAGACGCCGTCCACCTGGACGGACTCCACGACGGGGTAGGCCACGGCCTGGCCGTGCGGGGAGCGGACGATGTTGGCCGCGAGCTCGCGGACGTAGTCCACCTTCTCCTCCGCGAGGACCGGGACGCCCGCCTTGAAGGGGGCCTCCGCGTCCTGGGCGGTGCGCACGAACCAGACGCCCTTGCCGTCGTAGCCGCCGCGCACGGTCTTGAGGATGACGGGGAACCCGCCGACCTCGTCCGCGAAGGCCACCACGTCCGCCGGATCGGCCACGATCCGGTGGCGGGGGCTGGGCGCGCCGATCTCGTCGAGCCTGGCGCGCATCACCCCCTTGTCCTGGGCGTGCACCAACGCGTCGGGCCCCGGGCGGACGGGGATTCCGTCCGCTTCCAGGGCCCGCAGGTGCTCCGTGGGTACGTGCTCGTGGTCGAAGGTGACCACGTCACAGCCGCGCGCGAAGGCACGGAGGGTGTCCAGGTCGCGGTAGTCGCCGATGACGACGTCGCTCACCACCTGGGCCGCCGAGTCCTGCGGGGTGTCACTGAGGATCTTGAATCTGATGCCGAGGGGGATGCCCGCCTCGTGGGTCATGCGGGCGAGCTGACCGCCGCCGACCATGCCGACTACCGGGAACGTCACTCCTCCAGGGTATCCGCCATTCGGGACGGGTCCGAGACCCGGCCGCCCTGGTCAGCACAGGGTGAACGGGCGGTCACGCAGGTCGTGCCGCGTGTTCAGCGAGCCACGGGCGTACCCGCGGGTCGCCGCTTACCATGACGGGGTTGACGCATTCGAGTCGACGCCATCGACCGACAGGGGCTGAACGATCACCATGAGCGCCTCCAAGCGGGCGGACCTCATCGGGCGGGCACGTGGGCTCGCACGGGAGGTCGCCAAGTTCGGAGCGGTCGGCGGCCTGGGTCTGCTGGTCAACCTGGGCGTGTTCAACCTCCTCCGGCACACCACCGACCTCCAGGTCGTGCGCACGAGCGTGATCGCGACGGTGGTCGCCATCGCGTTCAACTACGTGGGCTTCCGCTACTTCACGTACCGGGACCGCGACAAGAGCGGCCGGACCCGCGAGATGACGCTGTTCCTGCTGTTCAGCGCGGTCGGCCTGGTGATCGAGAACGGTCTGCTGTACGCGGCGACCTACGGTCTGGGCTGGGACAGCCCGCTGCAGAGCAACGTCTTCAAGTTCCTGGGCATCGCGGTGGCCACGGCCTTCCGCTTCTGGTCCTACCGGACCTGGGTGTTCCGGGCCATGCCGGTGCCGCAGCCGGCCACCACGCCCGTGCCGTCCGCCGGGTCCCCGGCCGCCGGCGGGTCCGGTACGCCGGCCCCCGCGGCCCGTGCCGCGGCGCGCTCCGGGCACCGGCCGAAGGTCCGGGCCGGGCGCTAGTCCCGCGAGCCGACTGCCGCGGTGGCGCGGCGGTCCTAGCGGACCGTGGGTTCGCGGTCGGCGGGGCGGTCGGGCGCCGTACGGCTGAGGAACAGCGCGAAGACCGGCGGCTGCGCCTGGATCAGCTCCAGCCGGCCGCCGTCGGCCTCGGCGAGGTCCCGGGCGACGGCCAGGCCGATGCCCGTGGAGTTCCGGCCGCTGATGGCCCGCTCGAAGATCCGGTTGCCCAGATCGGCGGGGACGCCGGGGCCCTCGTCGGTGACCTCGATGACGGCCTGGTTGCCGGTCACCCGGGTGCGCAGGGCGACGGTGCCGCCGCCGTGCATGAGCGAGTTCTCGATCAGTGCCGCGAGCACCTGGGCCACGGCGCCCGGGGTGCCGACGGCCCGCATGCCCTGCTTGCCGGAGCGGACGATGGCGCGGCCCTCGCTGCGGTAGGCCGGGCGCCACTCCTCCACCTGCTGCTTGACGACCTCGTCCACGTCGAAGGGGACGGCGGAGCCGGTCCGGGGGTCGCGCGAGTTCGTCAGCAGCCGCTGGACCACGTCGGTGAGCCGCTCCACCTGGTTCAGCGCGATCGAGGCCTCCTCGCGCACCGTCTCCAGGTCCTCGGTGACGGTGATCTCCTCCAGCCGCATCGAGAGCGCGGTCAGCGGGGTGCGCAGCTGGTGGGAGGCGTCGGCGGCCAGTCTCCGCTCGGCGGTCAGCATCCGGCCGATCCGCTCGGCGCTGGCGTCCAGCACGTCCGCGACCCGGTCCAGCTCGGGCACCCCGTACCGCTTGTGGCGCGGCCGGGGGTCGCCCGAGCCGAGCCGCTCGGCGGTCTCGGCCAGGTCGGTCAGGGGGGAAGCCAGCTTGTTGGCCTGGCGTACGGCGAGGAGTACGGCGGCCACGACGGCCAGCAGCGCCACGGCCCCCACCACCAGGAGGGTGCGGCCGACCTCGCGGGTGACGATCGAGCGGGATTCCTCGACGGTGACGGCCACGCCCTGGTCACCCCGGGCGGTGGCCGTGATCGCGCCGCCCTCGGGCGGCGGGCCGATCTCCAGGTCGGGGCTGCCGGGGACGACGACCACGGCGTGCCGGCCCGCGTCGAGCTGGTCGGCGAGGGCCGCCGGGTCCAGGGCCTCCTTCTCCAGCACCTTGGTCTCGACGGTGCCGAGCAGGCTCTGGGCCTCGGACTCGACGCTGTCGTGGGCGCTGTTGGTGATCGTCCGGGTCTCGACGATCACCAGGGAGACCCCGAAGACCGCGATCACCACGAGCACCACGGCGAGCGTGGAATTGATCAGACGGCGGCGCATGACCTCATCGTGGGTGGTTCAGCGGGGTTCAGCGGGTGCGGCGTGCGGGTTCAGCTCTTCTCGAAGCGGAAGCCGACGCCGCGGACGGTGGCGATGTACCGCGGGTTGGCGGCGTCGTCGCCCAGCTTCTTGCGCAGCCACGAGATGTGCATGTCGAGCGTCTTGGTGGAGGACCACCAGGTGGTGTCCCAGACCTCGCGCATCAGCTGGTCGCGGGTGACGACGCGGCCGGCGTCGCGGACCAGGACGCGCAGCAGGTCGAACTCCTTGGCGGTGAGCTGGAGCTCCTCCTCGCCCATCCAGGCCCGGTGCGACTCGACGTCGATGCGCACGCCGTGGGTGGCCGGGGGCTGCGCCGGCTCGGTGGCACCGCGCCGGAGGAGGGCCCGTACCCGGGCGAGCAGCTCGGCCAGGCGGAACGGCTTGGTGACGTAGTCGTCGGCGCCCGCGTCGAGGCCGACCACCGTGTCCACCTCGTCCGCGCGCGCGGTCAGCACGAGGATCGGGAAGCCGTGACCTTCGGCACGCAGGCGGCGGGCCACTTCCAGCCCGTCCATCCCCGGCAGGCCGAGGTCGAGCACGACCAGATCGACGGAGCCCTGCAGTCCGGCGTCGAGGGCGGTGGGTCCGTCCTCGCGGACCTCGACCTCGTAGCCCTCCCTGCGCAGGGCGCGGGCCAGGGGCTCCGAGATGGATGCGTCGTCCTCGGCGAGCAGTACACGCGTCATGTGGGTGATGGTAGTCCGACGGCGGCACACCCTGGAGTGTGATCGCGCAGGCCTGGATATCTGGTCTTATGGCTCTTGATCTCCTTCGAATGTGGCCAAACGGTTCCCTGGAATCCTGTGATCCATATCTCAAGTCCTTCCATATCCGGCACTGTCGTGTCGTATGGTGGCGAGACATCTGATGCACTGACGGTGGACCTTTATGCGTAATTGCTCGCTGAAGGTCTCTATTTCTGTGCAGCGCAAAGAACTGCGGACCGGACCATCGGGAGCGACGGCGCTCCCTGTCGGCCGTACCTCACGAGGCGCGATACCGCCCACAAAGCGAAGCGCGTCCCGAGCAAGCAAGGAACGACCATGGCGTCAAGCCTGACGAAGGACCGCGCCGGCACCCCCGGTGAGAAGACCTTCTTCGGCCACCCCCGCGGCCTGGCCACTCTGTTCATGACCGAGATGTGGGAGCGCTTCTCCTACTACGGCATGCGCGCCCTCCTCGTGTACTACATCGTCTCCGGCGGTGCGGACATGGCGAAGGGCAGCCAGGGCGGCGGCCTGGCGATGACCGCGGCGACGGCCACGGCGATCTACTCCGTGTACGTGTCGATGGTCTACCTGATGGCCCTGCCGGGCGGCTGGTTCGGCGACCGCGTCTGGGGCGCCCGCAAGACCGTCACCATCGCCGGCTTCGTGATCATGGGTGGTCACCTGGCGCTGGCCCTGCCGGGCCAGGCGGCGTTCTTCGCCGGCCTGATCCTGGTCGCGATCGGCTCCGGTCTGCTGAAGGCCAACATCTCGACGATGGTCGGCCACCTGTACGACGGTCCCGAGGACCCGCGCCGTGACGGTGGCTTCACCCTCTTCTACATCGGCATCAACCTGGGTGCCTTCGTCGCTCCGTTCGTCATCGGCACGGTCGGCAAGGAGTACAACTGGCACCTGGGCTTCGCGCTCGCCGCGCTCGGCATGGCGCTGGGTCTGGCCCAGTTCCTGTTCGGCACCCGCCACCTGAGCCCGAAGAGCTCCGTGGTCCCGAACCCGCTCTCCCCCGAGGAGCGCCGGACCGTCCTGACCCGCGTGGGCCTGGGTGCCCTGGTCGTCGCCGTGTTCTACGCCGGTGTCGTCGCCCTGGGCATGTACACCCTGAACTGGGCCATGGTCCCGCTGATGCTGGCCGGCCTGCTCATCCCGATCGCGGTCCTGACGAAGATCAAGCGCGACAAGGACCTGAGCACCACCGAGCAGTCGAAGATGACCGGCTACATCTGGTTCTTCGTCGCCGCCGCCGTCTTCTGGATGATCTACGACCAGGGTGGCTCCACGCTGTCGCTGTTCGCGGACTCCAAGACCGCCGACACCGTCTTCGGGCTCGGCTTCTCCGCCACCTGGTACCAGTCGCTGAACCCGCTGTTCGTGATGGCGCTGGCCCCGGTCTTCGCCTGGCTGTGGCTGTGGCTGGCCCGCAAGAACCAGGAGCCGAACACCATCGTGAAGTTCGCGATGGGTCTGGTCCTGGTCGGCGCCTCCTTCTTCGTCTTCATCGTCCCGATGAACATGGCGGGCGGCGGCAGCACCGTCTCCCCGATGTGGCTCGTCTCGATCTACATGATCCAGACCATCGGTGAGCTGTGCCTGTCCCCGGTGGGTCTGTCCGTGACCACCAAGATGGCGCCGCAGAAGTACGCCTCCCAGATGATGGGCGTCTGGTTCCTGGCCGTCACCGCCGGTGACTGCACCACCGGTCTGCTGTCGACGGCCGGCGTGGACCTGAACGGCATCGGCATCATCGCCCTGCAGGCCTCGCTCGCGGTGATCGCGGGTCTGGCGGTCTTCATGTACCGCAAGAAGGTCCAGGCCCTGATGGGCGACGTGCACTGACCTGAGACCGAGGTCACGCCCGGACCCCCGAGGGCGGCACTCGTACGGGAAGGCCCCGGCACACCTGGTGTGCCGGGGCCTTCGCGCGTCCCGCCGCGGGTGCGCCGGCCGCGGGGCGGCCGGCGGGTGCGGCTAGCGGGTGCCGCGCAGGCGTCGCCACGGGGTGAAGGCGAAGACCGCACCGCCGAGCAGGATCACGGTGCCGGCCACCAGGCCGAGCGCCCTGAGCGCGGCGTCGTCCTCGGCGCCGGTCTCGGCCAGGGGCGGGCCGGCGGTGGTGCCGCCGGACTTGTCGCCGGTGGTGCCGGCGGAGCCGCCCGGCTGCGCCGCGGTGTCCAGTTCCAGGGAGACGCCGGAGCTGGCCGCCTTGCAGGGCACGGTGATGGGCGTGGCGCCCGCCGCCATGCGGACCTCGATGGTGAGGGTGTCCGGGCTGAGCGTCACCTTGCCGGTCTTGCCGGGCTTGTAGGTGCCGGTCATGTCGGAGAGGGAGACGGGGCTGCCCTTGGGGATGGGCGCCGAGTTGGCGGGGCCGGAGACCCGGACCGCGCCGCTGTCGGCGCCGCCCAGCTTGATGTCCATCAGCGGCTTGAGCGCGCCCGCGGGGAGGTCCATCGGGCTGGCCATGGCGCCCTTGGCGGTCTTGACCGTGAGGTCGTAGCCGCCGCCGTTCTTCCTGGCGTTGACGGTCACCGGGGTCTTGATGCCGCCGGGGACGACCGCGCCGCAGTCGTACGCGACCTGGACGGGCTTGCCCGGGAAGTCGGTCTTGCCGCCGTCACCGCCGCCGGAGCCCGCCGTGGTGCCGGAGGTGGTGCCGGAGGTGGTCCCGGAGGTGGTCCCGGACGTGGTGCCCGCGGTCGTGCCGGACGTGCTGCCCGACGTCGTACCGGACGTGCTGCCCGACGTCGTACCGGACGTGGTCCCGGAGGTCGTGCCCGACGTGGTGCCGGACGTGGTGCCCGACGTCGTGCCGGAGGTCGTGCCGGACGTCGTCCCCGAGGTGGTGCCCGAGGTCGTGCCGCCGCTGGAACCCCCGGACACGTCGATCGTGGCGCCCACGCCCACCGAGCCCGTGGGCGCGCACTTCGTCACGAAGGTGCCGAAGGAGAAGGTGACGGCCACGTCGTACTTGCCCGGCGTCAGCGTGACCTTGCCGGCCTTGGTGAGCTTCAGCTTCCCCTTCATCACGGACATCTGCATCGGGGCCTTCTTGGGGATCGGGGGGTTCTTCTTCTCCCCCTCCACCTTCAGCTCGCCCCCGCCGCCCAGGGCGATCCAGCCCGTGGGCTTGACCGAGTCCTTGGGGATGTCCATCAGGTCGGTGTTGTTGGACGCGGGCTTGACGGTCTCCCAGCTCACGTCCACCTCGTCGCCCACCTTGGCCGAGGCGGGTGCCGTGATCTTCGCGGTGGTCTCGCCCTCGACCGGGTCGCCGCCGCCCGCGGGCGGCACACACCTGACCTTGAACGTGACCTCGGCGGCCTGGGCGGGCGAGGCCACCATGACGATGCCCGCGCCGCCGAGCACGAGCGCGGCCACGGCCGCGCCTACCCTCCGTTGGGTCTTCACGACTGTCCCTTCGTTGTCGGACGGTTCTCAGACGGTGCGGATGTCTGTGGGACGGACCCGTGGGGGGCGGATCCGTGCGGTGGGGCCGGCTCCGGTGCCGCCGCCTCCTGCGCGGCCGGCTCCCGAGGGGCCCGGTTCGGTGCCCCCGGCGCGGTGTCCGGGGCGAACCACGGCAGGACCGCCGTGGTGGTCGTGGGGTCGGGGGCCGTGCCGCCCGGAACGGCCGCCGCGCCGGGCGGCGTACCGCCGGCCGGACCGGACCGCCGGCCGGCCGCCGGGATCCGCGGCAGCTTCGCGGTGACCGCGGCCGCCCCCTCCGGCAGCCGGGCACTCCCCCGGTGCCGGCCTCCGGGGGCCGCGCCGCCGGGCCGGACGCGGTCGACGACCGCCATGCCGATGCGGAAGATCCCGGCCGGGACGACCAGGCAGAGCAGGATCCAGAAGAGCGTCACGCCGTACGGGCGGTCCACCCCCCAGGGCTGGGTGACCAGCGTCTTCTCCCCGTACTTGAGATAGACGGTGTGGTCGCCGTACGCGCCCGCGCCGAGCGTCACCTCCAGCGCGACCCGCGCCTTCTGGCCGGGCCCGACCGTGCCCTTCCACTGGCGCTCCTCCCAGACCGGGGCGAAGACCCCGTGGGAGGTGCCGATCTGGAAGAGCGGGTCCTTCACCGGGGCGGAGCCCAGGTTGCCGACCGTGACGACCAGCCTCCGGCTCGGCGGGGCGCCGAACCAGGTGAGGATCCCGTCGTCGCCCTCCAGGCGGGCCGCCGCCAGCACCGCGAGCCGGGCGCTGCCGCTCGCGGACGGCAGCGCGGCCACCGGGTGGTCGGTGATCTTCACGGCGGCGTCGACGGCGGCCTGGTCCCCGGTCACCGTGGCCACGTGCACCACGCAGGGGCAGGGCTTGGGCGGTGCGACCACCGGCAGCTGCTTGCCGAAGCGTCCGGCGTCGTCGGTGGTGACGGCGCGGCCGTCGGCGTTGGCGCAGGTGTTGGTGCCGCCGATCATGTTCTGGCCGCAGACCAGCAGCATCAGCAGGGTCCTGGGGCGCCAGCCGGTGCCCGCGACCGTGACCTCCGTGCCCTTGGCGACCTCGGGGAGGGAGAGTTCGACGGTCGGCTTCCCCTCCGCGGGGGCCGCGCCGGCCGCCGGTGCCGTGGCGCAGAGCAGTGCCAGTACGGCGACCAGCGCGGCCGCTCCCGCCAGCGCACGCCGGGCCGCAGACCCGTACCCGAGCTTGCCGCTCACCTGACCGCTCCCGTCAACTCGGCTTCCGGTACGGGCCGTCCGGCCCGCACCCCGTCCCCCGGCGCCTCCGTGCGCCGGGACCTGGTGGTACGTACGAGCAGGGCGGCGGCCGCGGCGGTGCCCGCCAGGACCAGCACGCCGGCACCCGTCCAGCCCAGCGCGCCCCAGGGCACGAACCACGCGGACGCGCTCCCCTCGGCCCGCGCTCCCCCGGCGGCGGTGACGGTCAGCGTCACGTCCGCCGACCCGAACACCGGCGCCCCGGGCCAGGATTCGGTCAGCTCGACCCGCTGGCCGGGCAGCAGTTCCAGGCCGAGCGGGTGGGCGCGGCCGTCGGGCAGGTCCCCGAACAGGCCCTCGGCGGCGACCGCGAGCTCCGGGACCACGGCGGTGTTGCCCCGGTTGACCAGGGCGTACGTGATGCGGCCCGCGGCGCCCTCGCCGGTGACGGCGACGTCCTCGACGGTCAGCGCGGACAGGGCCGGGCCGGTCACGCGCAGCTGGACCCGGACGGCCGCCTCCCGGGTGCCCTCGGCGGCCACCACGGCGGCCGGGTGGTCCCCGGGCGCCGCGCCGTCCGGCACGGTGACGGTGAACGGCACGACCGCGCGGGTGTGCGGGGGGATCCGGACCGTGGCCGGTGGCGCGCCGAAGCTCACCCAGCTCCCGGTCGCGCGGGTCTCCCGGGCCGGGCGGACGGCGAGGGCACCGCCCTCGGCGTTGTACGCGTCGGCACCCCGGAGGGTGACCGTGCGGGTCTCGCCGGTGGGGTTGTCGAGGGCCAGGCGGTCCTCCAGCACGGTGCCCGGGGCGCCTTCGAGGTAGAAGTACGGGCGCCCCTCGGCGCCTTCGGTGGCCGGCCCGGCGGCGGGCCGCGCGGTCCAGCCCGGGCCGCCGGGGTCGCGCAGGGGGCCCCGGAGGGCGGTGGCGGGCGGGGCGGCGGTCACCGCCGCGGCCGTGGCGGGCCGGGCGGCGGTGACCGCCGGGCCCGTGGCGGGGGCGGCACCGGCCGGGTGCGGGCAGAGCAGGGCCGGGAGCACCACCGCGGCGGACGTGACGAGCGTGACGAGTGAGGCTGGCCGGCTGCGGCGCGACGGCATGTACGGGTCTCCCTGTCGCGGATCGGCGTCGTGGCGTGCGGCGGCGCCGGTCAGACCCGCGATCCCTGGCCGCGCCGGGTCAGCCACAGGACCCCGGCCGCGCCGCTCAGCAGGACGGTGCCGCCGAGGGTGCCGAGGGCGAGCGCGGAGTCCATGGGCCCGGTCCGGGGCAGGGTGGCGGCCTTCTCGGCGGTCTGCGGCCTGGCCCCGCCCGCGGCGGTGACGTCCATCCGGAGGGACGGGCCGGGGCTGTTGCCGGGGGTGCAGGTGGTCTCGGTCATCATCGCCTTGATGGTGAGGACGTCCGCGGTGAAGGTGACCGTGCCGCTCTTCTTCGGGGTGTAGGTGCCCGACAGGTCGCTGATCTTGATGGGCGTGTTGGCGGGCGCGGCCACGGCGTTGGGCGGTCCCGAGACGGCGACCGTGCCGGTCTCGGCGCCGCCGACCCGGATGACGGCGCTGGGGTTCATCGCGCCCTTGCCCAGCTCGATGGGGCTGGAGGAAACGCCCTTCCGGAAGGACATCGTCAGCGTGTAGGAGTCGCCGTTCCTGACGGCGGTGATGTCGATGGGCGAGACCGCGGACTTCGGCCCGATCGGGGTCTTGCAGTCGTACTTGACGTCGACGACGTCGGCGTGGGCGGCGGGGGCGGCCATCAGTACCGCCGAACCGGCCAGTGCCGCGGCCAGCGCGAGCGCGGCGGAGCGTTTCTGCGTGGACACCTCTGAGTTCCCCTCGGACCGAAGTTACTGACGACACATCAGATTGGGCGCTCAAGGTACGCCCGGGGCCCTGCCGAGGGAAGACAAAGGACGAGCCGGATCGGCGGGTGCCGTCCGGCTCGTCCTGGCGGTCGTACGGGGGCCGCGCCGCCCGTCGCGGCTACGCCACCCGCGCGCCCCGCTGCCAGACCGCCGAGACCAGCGGGACGCCGGGGCGGTAGGCGAGGTGCACGTGGCTGGGCGCGTCGAGGAGCGCCAGGTCGGCGCGGGCGCCGGGGGTGACGGTGCCGATGTCGGTCCGGCGCAGGGCGCGGGCGCCGCCGGCGGTGGCCGACCAGAGGGCCTCGTCCGGCGTCATCCCCATGTCGCGGACGGCGAGCGCGATGCAGAAGGGCATGGAACTCGTGTACGAGGAGCCGGGGTTGCAGTCCGTGGAGAGCGCGACGGTGGCTCCCGCGTCCAGCAGCCGGCGGGCGTCGGGCCACTGGGCACGGGTGGAGAACTCGGCGCCGGGCAGCAGGGTGGCCACCGTGTCCGAGTTGGCGAGCGCGTCGACGTCCGCGTCGGTGAGGTGGGTGCAGTGGTCGGCGGAGGCCGCGCCGAGCTCGACGCCCAGCTGGACGCCCGGACCGAAGCTGAGCTGGTTGGCGTGGATGCGCGGGACGAGCCCCTTGGCCTTGCCGGCGGTCAGGATGGCGCGGGCCTGGTCGCCGTCGAAGGCGCCCTTCTCGCAGAACACGTCGACCCAGCGGGCGTACGGGGCGCAGGCGTCCAGCATCTCGCCGGTGACGAGGGCCACGTAGCCGGCCGGGTCGTCGGCGTAGTCGGGGCTGACGATGTGCGCGCCGAGGTAGGTGACCTCGTCGGTGTGGGCGGCGGCGACGCGCAGGGCGCGGGCCTCGTCGGCGACCGTGAGTCCGTACCCGGACTTGGTCTCGAAGGTGGTGGTGCCCTGGCGGCGGGCCTCGTGGAGGTGGCGCAGCAGGTTCGCCTCCAGCTCCGCGTCGGTGGCGGCGCGGGTGGCGGCGACGGTGGTGCGGATGCCGCCGGCGGAGTAGCTGCGGCCGGACATCCGGGCGTTGAACTCCTGGGTGCGGTCGCCGGCGAAGACGAGGTGGCTGTGGCTGTCCACGAAGCCGGGGATCGCGGCGCGGCCTTCCGCGTCGTACGACGCGTCCGCCGACGGGGCCTTGGCGGTGGGGCCGACCCATGCGACGCGGTCGCCTTCGAGGACGACTGCCGCGTCCCCGACCAGGCCGAGGCGACTGCCGTCGCCCTGGGCGGGGTCGTTGGTGACGAGACTGCCGATGTTCTTGATGAGGGTGGTGGTCATGCGGGTTCCTCTCAGGGCGTTGGCAGTCCCCCACCCCGCCCCTTCCCGGAGCCCCGGGGAACGGAGGATGGGCGGGTGGGGGAACTCCTCAGCTGCGGACGGCGGCGATGGCTTCGGCCAGGGCCGACGGGACGTCCGGGACGGACTGGTGGGCGCCGTCACGGACGACCTGGCGGCCGCCGACGAAGACGTGCCGGACGTCGGCGGCGGTGGCCGCGAAGACCGCCGTTTCCGCGCCCAGACGCGGGAGCGGGCCCGCCGTGCGGACCGAGTCCAGCGCGATCGTCGTCAGGTCGGCCAGCGCACCCGCCTCGATCGTGCCGGCCTCGGACCAGCCGAGCGCCGCGTGGCCGTCGGCGGTGGCGGCCCGCAGCAGCGCGGCGGCGGTCCAGTGGCCGCGCGTCCGGCTGGCCAGGCGCTCGTTGAGCTCCATGGCCCGCGCCTCCTCCAGCAGGTCGATCACCGCGTGGCTGTCGCTGCCCAGCGACAGCGGCGAGCCGGCCCGCTGCAGGCGCACGGCCGGGCCGATGCCGTCGGCGAGGTCGCGCTCGGTGGTCGGGCACATGCAGGTGCCCGTGGTGGTGCCGCCGAGCAGCGCGATGTCCGCGTCCGTGAGGTGCGTGTTGTGGACGCCGGTGGTGCGCGGGCCGAGGACGCCGTGGTCGGCCAGCAGGCGGGTCGGGGTGACGCCGTGGGCGGCCAGGCAGGCGTCGTTCTCCGCGGGCTGCTCCGAGAGGTGCACGTGCAGCGGGGCCTGCCGCTCCTCGGCCCACCGGGCGACGGTGGACAGCTGGTCCGCGGGGACGGCCCGTACGGAGTGGATCGCGGCGCCGATCCGGGCGTGCTCGCGTTCCTTGAGGGCCGACGCGCGCTCCGCCCAGGCCTCCGCGGTGCCGTCCGAGAAGCGCAGCTGGTGCGCGTTCGGGGCCTCGCCGAAACCGGAGGAGAGGTACGCCGTGTCGAGCAGGGTGATGCGGATGCCGGCCTCGGCGGCGGCCGCGATCAGCGCCTCGCCCATCGCGTTGGGGTCGGCGTACGGGGTGCCGCCGGGGGCGTGGTGCACGTAGTGGAACTCGCCGACCGAGGTGATGCCGGCCAGCGCCATCTCCGCGTACGTCGCACGCGCGAGCGAAAAGTAGTTCTCCGGGGTGAGTTTCCGGGCCACGCCGTACATGACCTCGCGCCACGTCCAGAACGAATCCGGCGCACGCCCCATGTCTTCCGCCGCGCGCGTTCCCCGCGGATGTGGGGGTGATCCGGTCCCCGAGCCGACCTGCACGGTGCCGCGCAGAGCTCGGTGGAAGGCGTGGCTGTGACTGTTGGCCAAGCCTGGAATCGTCAGCCCGCGCAGCACCTCTGCGCCAGGGGGCGGCACCTCCGTACCGGTGCGGACGGCGGTGATGCGGCCGTCGGCCACGTCCAGGGCGACGCCCGGCTCCACATGGGTGCCGAGCCAGGCGTGCTCCAGCCAGAGAGTGGTCACCGGCATGCGAGACCTTCCAGTACGTCGGCGAGGGCGAGGACACCGGCGACGCAGTCGTCCTCGGCCGCGGTTTCGGCCGGGGAGTGGGAGACGCCGGTGGGGTTGCGTACGAACAGCATCGCGGTCGGGACGGACTCGGAGAGGATTCCGGCGTCGTGTCCCGCCCCGGTGCCGAGGACGGGGACCTGCCCGCCGAGGATCCGGTTCAGCTCGTCGCGCAGGGCGTGCTCGAACTCCACGACCGGCGTGAAGGACTCGCGCACGATGGAGAGGTCGATGCCGTCGCGCTCGGCGGTCTCCCGCGCGGCCTTCTCGATGGCGGTGACGACCGTGTCGAGGGTGGCCTGGTCGGCGGCCCGGGAGTCGAGCCAGCCGCGGACGAGGGAGGGGATGGCGTTGACGCCGTTCGGCTCGACGGCGATCTTGCCGAAGGTGGCGACGGCGCCGGCGAGCGCGGCCTCCTGGCGGGCGGCCAGGACGGTCTGCGCGTACGTGAGCATCGGGTCGCGGCGGTCCACCAGGCGGGTGGTGCCCGCGTGGTTGGCCTCGCCGTGGAAGTCGAACCGCCAGCGGCCGTGCGGCCAGATCGCGGAGGCGATGCCGACCCGGTCGCCCGACAGGTCCAGGGCGCGCCCCTGTTCCACGTGCAGCTCGACGAACGCGCCGATGCGGGCCAGCCGCTCGGGGTCGGGCCCGATGGTCTCCGGGTCGTACCCGGCGGCCGCCATGGCCTGCGGGAGGCTGGTGCCGTCCGCGTCGCGCAGCGCGTACGCCTGCTCCTTGGTCAGCCGGCCCGCCGCGAGCCGGGAGCCGACGCAGGCCAGGCCGAAGCGGGCACCCTCCTCGTCGCCGAAGTTGGTGATGGCGAGGGGCTTGGTGAAGCGGGCGCCGCGGGCGCGGAGTTCGTCCAGGGCGGCGAAGGAGGACACCACGCCGAGGGGGCCGTCGAAGGCGCCGCCGTCGGGAACGGAGTCCAGGTGGCTGCCGGTGACGACGGCGTCGCCGGCCGCGGGGTCGCCGAGCCAGGCCCACTGGTTGCCGTTGCGGTCCACCTCGTAGACGAGGCCGCGGGACTCGGCCTGCGCCCGGAACCAGTCACGGCAGTCCCGGTCGGCCCCGGTCCAGGCGTACCTGCGGTACCCGCCGGTGTCTGCGTTGCGGCCGATGGGCCGGAGCTCGTCCCACATGGTGTGGAACGAGGCCCCGGCCCCCGGCGCGGGGGCCGGGGACCGGTCGTCGGACGAGGTCACGCGGAGTCACCCTCGCGCATCGGGACGCGGACGCCCTTGGCGTCGGCGACCGACTCGGCGATGTCGTAGCCGGCGTCGACGTGGCGGATGACGCCCATGCCCGGGTCGTTGGTGAGGACGCGGCGGATCTTCTCGCCGGCCAGCGGGGTGCCGTCGGCGACGGTGACCTGGCCGGCGTGGATGGAGCGGCCCATGCCGACGCCGCCGCCGTGGTGCAGGGAGACCCAGGAGGCGCCGGAGGCGACGTTGACCATGGCGTTCAGCAGCGGCCAGTCGGCGATCGCGTCGGAGCCGTCCAGCATGGCCTCGGTCTCGCGGTACGGGGAGGCCACCGAGCCGCAGTCGAGGTGGTCGCGGCCGATGGCCAGCGGGGCGGCCAGCTCGCCGCTCGCGACCATGTCGTTGAAGCGCTCGCCGGCCTTGTCGCGTTCGCCGTAGCCGAGCCAGCAGATGCGGGCGGGCAGGCCCTGGAAGTGGACGCGCTCGCCGGCCATCTTGATCCAGCGGTGCAGGGACTCGTTCTCCGGGAAGAGCTCCAGGATCGCCTTGTCGGTCTTGGCGATGTCCGAGGCCTCGCCGGACAGGGCGGCCCAGCGGAAGGGGCCCTTCCCCTCGCAGAACAGCGGGCGGATGTAGGCGGGGACGAAGCCGGGGAAGGCGAAGGCGCGGTCGTAGCCGGCCAGCTGGGCCTCGCCGCGGATCGAGTTGCCGTAGTCGAAGACCTCGGCGCCGACGTCCATGAAGCCGACCATGGCCTCGACGTGCTTGGCCATCGACTCGCGGGCGCGGGTGGTGAAGCCGGCCGGGTCCTTGGCGGCGGCGTCGGCCATGTCCTCGAACGCGACGCCGACCGGCAGGTACGACAGCGGGTCGTGGGCGGAGGTCTGGTCCGTGACGATGTCGATCGGGGCGCCCTCGGCGAGCATCTGCGGGAGCAGCTCGGCGGCGTTCCCCAGGAGGCCGATGGAGAGCGGGCGGCGGGCGTCGCGGGCCTCGGTGGCCAGCCGGAGCGCGTGGGCGAGGTCGTCGGCCTTGACGTCCAGGTAGCGGTGCTCGATGCGGCGCTCGATGGCGCGCGGGTCGACGTCGATGCAGATCGCGACGCCGTCGTTCATCGTGACGGCCAGCGGCTGGGCGCCGCCCATGCCGCCGAGGCCGGCGGTGAGGGTGATGGTGCCGGCCAGGGTGCCGCCGAACTTCTTCGCGGCCACGGCGGCGAAGGTCTCGTACGTGCCCTGGAGGATGCCCTGGGTGCCGATGTAGATCCAGGAGCCGGCGGTCATCTGGCCGTACATGGTCAGGCCGAGGTGCTCCAGGCGGCGGAACTCCTCCCAGTTGGCCCAGTCGCCGACCAGGTTGGAGTTGGCGAGCAGGACGCGGGGGGCCCACTCGTGGGTCTGCATGACGCCGACCGGGCGGCCGGACTGGACCAGCATGGTCTCGTCCTGCTTGAGGGTCCGCAGGGTGCGGACCATGGCGTCGAAGGAGCGCCAGTCGCGGGCGGCCTTGCCGGTGCCGCCGTAGACGACGAGCTTGTCGGGGTGCTCGGCCACCTCGGGGTCGAGGTTGTTCTGCAGCATCCGCAGGGCGGCCTCCTGCTGCCATCCCAGGGCGCTGAGCTCGGTACCGCGCGCGGCACGTACGGGGCGGGGTCCTGACATGGCGTTGCCTCCTGAGGATGTTGGTCAATCCATTCACATCCTGGCGGGCTGAATAGATTCAGTCAACAGCTGCGCGGGGGACTCCCCGGTGATTGGCTGGGTCCCATGGCCGCAGACCGGGCACCGGAAAGCTCCGCGCAGGACGCCGTCGTACGCCGTGACCTGGCCGTACGCGCCGCCGTCGACCAGGGACTGATCGGCGGCGGGGACGGTGACGAGCCGCTGGTGTGCCTGCTGGACGTGGCGGGGATCCGCGCGTCGGCCGCCGCCCTGACCGCCGCCTTCGCCACTGCCCTGCCCGCCGGCACGCCCGTGCTGCACGCCTTCGCGGTGAAGGCCGCGCCCCTGGTGCCGGTGCTGCGGCTGCTGGCCGACGCCGGGCTGGGCTGCGAGGTGGCCAGCCCCGGGGAGCTGGCACTGGCCAGGGCGGCCGGGGTGCCGCCCGAGCGGACCGTGCTGGACTCCCCCGCGAAGACGCCGGCCGAGCTGCGGGAGGCGCTGGCGCTGGGCATCGCGGTGAACGCCGACAACGCCCAGGAGCTGGCCCGGCTCGACGCCCTGGTGGGCTCGGCCCCGACCCGCTCGCCGCTGGGGCTGCGGATCAACCCACAGACCGGGGCGGGTGCGATCGGCGCGCTGTCCACCGCCACCGCCACCTCGAAGTTCGGCTTCGCGCTGCGGGACGCGGGGATGCGGGAGTGGCTGGTCGCCGCGTACCGGGACCGTCCCTGGCTCACCCGGCTGCACGTCCACTCCGGCTCCCAGGGGGTGCCGCTCGCCCGGATGGCGGAGGGCGTACGGGAGGTCCACGCCCTGGCCGGGGAGATCAACGCCGCGGCCGGGCGGCGCCAGGTCGACACCCTCGACATCGGCGGGGGGCTGCCGGTCGACTTCACCTCCGGCACCGGGTCCCCGACGTACGCGGAGTACGTCGGCGCCCTGCGGTCCGCCGCGCCGGAGCTGTTCGGCGGCGGCTACGGGCTGGTGACCGAGTTCGGGCGGTCACTGCTGGCCAGGCACGGGCTCGTCGTCACCCGGGTGGAGTACACCAAGGCCTCGGGCGGCCGGGCCATCGCGGTCACCCACGCGGGCGTCCAGCTCGCCACGCGGACCGTGTACGTGCCGGAGGCCTGGCCGCTGCGGGTGCTGGCGTACGACGCCAAGGGCACCCCGAAGGAGGGACCGCCGGTGGTCCAGGACGTCGCGGGCCCGGCCTGCTTCGCGGGCGACCTGCTGGCCGCGGGGCGGGCGCTGCCGGAACTGGCGCCGGGCGACCTGGTCGTCGTACCGGACACGGGCGCGTACTGCTTCGCCACCCCGTACGGCTACAACAGCCTGCCGCGCCCGGCCGTCCACGGCTTCATGGTCGACGGGACCGGCGTCCGCTTCGCGCTGGTGCGCGAGGCGCAGGGGGCGGCGTCGATCGTGGCGGAGGCGGGAGGCGGGCAGCGGGACGCGCTGCTGTAGGGCGTGGGCGGGGCAGCGGCATGGGCTGCCGTAGGACAGGGGCCGGGGCGGGCCGTGCCGGGCCTGGCGGCCGGGGCCACCACCGGCGGCCGTAGGCCCTGTCTTTCGGATCACGCCGGGCTCGCGGGGCCTGGCACGCACGCTCGCCGCGTTGTCGTCGGTCGCCAACGCTCCGCGTTGACTCCCTCCTCCGCCTTGCGATCGCACGCACCAGGCCCCGCTCCCTGATCCGGCCTGATCCGAAAGACAGGCCCTAATCGACGAACAGGCCCCGGGCCGCCGCCTTCGCGTCGAACTCCTCCAGGCGTGCCTGCGCGTCCGGGAGGGCGTCGGCCATCGCCTCCAGCAGCACCCGGCCCAGCAGCATCGGCGAGCACGCCGTGTCGAAGGCCAGGCCGGTGCCCACCGCGGCCGGGATGAGGAGGTCCGAGACGCGGGCCACCGGGGCGAAGGCCGAGTCGGCGACCGTGACGACGGTCAGGCCGGCGTCCCGTGCGTGTTCCAGGGCCTCGACGACCTCCCGCGGATGGCGCGGCAGCGCGAAGCACAACAGCGCCGTGGCGCCGGCCCGGACGGACGCGTCGATCCGGTCGGCCAGCATCGAGCCGCCCTCGTCCAGCAGCCGTACGTCCGGGTGGACCTTGGCCGCGAAGTACGCGAAGCCGCGGGCCTGCGACGAGGCGGCCCGCAGGCCGAGCACGGGCAGCGGGCGGGACGCGGCCAGCAGGCGTCCGGCCTCCTCGACCGGCGCCGGGTCGGCCAGCATCGCCGAGAGGTGCCGCAGGTTGTCGATCTCGGCCTGCACGGCCTGCTGGTAGGAGTTGTACGAGTCCTCCGCGCCGGTCTCGGGCGGTGCCGCGGCCGGGGCCACCTCGCGCAGGTAGCGCCGGAGCGCCGGATAGCCGTCGAAGCCCAGCGCCACCGCGAAGCGGGTCACCGAGGGCTGGCTGACGCCGGCCAGCTCCGCGAGCTCCACGCTCGACAGGAAGGGCACGTCGGCGGCACCGCGCACCATGCAGTGGGCGATCCGCCGCTGCGTCGGCGTCAGGCGGTGCCCCTCGAACAGCTTCTGCAGCCGCGCTGCCGGGCTGTCACTCATCCGCCCCTCCCATCCATTCAGTCACCCTGCACTGTGCATGCATCTATGCAGCACGGCAAGCGGCGACCGAGGGGCGGATAGGGGTGCTGGCCCCAGTGACCCGGAATGCGGTCCTTCCTACCGTGGCGGACGTGGGCACCCGGAGACCCGGGCGCCCGGGCACCCGAGGAGGACGGTCGTCATGGACGCGGTGGACAAGGACGTGCTGAAGAAGGACCTGGAGGCGACGCTCCAGACCCGCCGCGACCTCGGTCCGGAGTACGAGCCCGCGCTGGTCGAGTCCTTCCTCGACAAGGTCGACGTACAGCTCACGCGCCGGCTGGCCGAGCAGCGCGTCGCGGCCGCGCGCGGCACGGACCAGGGCCCCGACCTGCGGGGGTTCGGCGCGCGGTACGGGTTCGCGGCGCTCAGCCTGGTGCTGGCGGTCCCGCTGTCGGCGATCGGGGTCGCCAACGCGGGCATCGGGGGGCTGCTGGTGGCCTGGGGCGGCATCCTCGGCGTGAACTTCTGCGCGGCCGCGAAGTCCTGGCGCCGCGACGCGGAGGGCTGACCTCCGCGGGGGATCCCGCGCCTGCGCGGGTCCGGCTCGGCGGGCCGCGCCGGGTCCGGGGCCGGGGTCTGGCGCGGGGACCGCCGCACCCCCGGGGCGGGCCCGGGGGGCGGGACGACGGCGGTCCCCGCGGAGGACACGGGCTCCGGGTCAGGGCCGGTGCCGCGTCCGAGGCTGCCTGGAGGTCCGGGAGCCGCTCCGGAGGTTCCTGGCGCCGTTCTGTGCCGCCGGCCGGCCCCTCCTCGGGCCCTGCCGACGCACACCACTGTGCCGGAGGCGTGTTAAGCCGGTGCTGCCGTCACGTGTCGCGCTCGTACCGGTTTCGCGAAACCCACCGCCGGTCCGCCGCGGCCGTCACCGGTCCACCCCGGCCCCTCGCCGGTCCACCGCCCCCGGCCCCTCGCCGGTCCACCGCCCCCGGGCCGTCGTCGGCCCGCCGCGTGGGGCGGGCCGGCGACGGGCCGGGGCCTGCCGCTACTTCGCGCCCTTGGCCAGGAAGGCCAGCAGGTCCTGGCGGCTGACCACACCGGTCGGCTTGCCCTCGACCAGCACGATCGCGGCGTCCGCCTCGCCCAGAGCGGCCATCAGGTCGGACACCGGCTCGCCGGAGCCGACCTGCGGCAGCGGCGCGCTCATGTGCTTCTCCAGCGGGTCGGACAGGGCGGCCCGCTGCGCGAAGAGCGCCGACAGCAGCTCCTTCTCGACGACCGAGCCGATGACCTCGGCGGCCATCACGTCCGGGTGGCCGGCGCCCGGCTTCACCACGGGCATCTGGGAGACGCCGTACTCGCGCAGCACCTCGATGGCCTCGCCGACGGTCTCCTCGGGGTGCATGTGCACCAGGGACGGCATGCTGCCGCCCTCCTTGTCGGCCAGGACGTCGCCGATGCGGGCCGCCGGGCCGGCCTCCTCCAGGAAGCCGTGACCGGCCATCCACTCGTCCGAGAAGATCTTGCTCAGGTAGCCCCTGCCGCTGTCGGGGAGCAGTACGACGACCACGTCGTCCGGCCCGAGGTCCTTGGCGACGCGCAGCGCGGCCACCACGGCCATGCCGCAGGAGCCGCCGACGAGCAGGCCCTCCTCCTTGGCGAGGCGGCGCGTCATCTGGAAGGAGTCCTTGTCGGACACCGCGATGATCTCGTCGGTGACGTTCGGGTCGTAGGCGGTCGGCCAGAAGTCCTCGCCGACGCCCTCGACCAGGTACGGACGGCCGGAGCCGCCGGAGTACACCGAGCCCTCGGGGTCGGCGCCGATGACCTTGACCGTGCCGCCGGACACCTCCTTGAGGTAGTTGCCGGTGCCGGAGATGGTGCCGCCGGTGCCCACGCCCGCGACGAAGTGGGTGATCTTCCCCTCCGTCTGCTCCCACAGCTCGGGACCGGTGGTCTCGTAGTGCGAACGGGGGTTGTTCGGGTTGCTGTACTGGTCGGGCTTCCAGGCGCCGGGCTCGCGGGCGAGGCGGTCGGACACGTTGTAGTACGAGTCCGGGTGCTCCGGGTCGACGGCGGTCGGGCAGACCACGACCTCGGCGCCGTACGCGCGCATCACGTTGATCTTGTCCGTGGACACCTTGTCAGGGCAGACGAAGATGCACTTGTAGCCCTTCTGCTGGGCCACGATGGCGAGTCCGACACCGGTGTTGCCGCTCGTGGGCTCGACAATCGTGCCGCCGGGCTTCAGCGCGCCGCTCTGCTCGGCGGCCTCGATCATGCGGACGGCGATGCGGTCCTTCACGGACCCGCCCGGGTTGAAGTACTCGACCTTGGCGAGAACCGTGGCCTGAATGCCTTCGGTCACGTGGTTGAGCTTCACCAGCGGGGTGTTGCCGACGAGGCTGATCATCGAGTCGTGGAATTGCACCATGTTCTCCAGGGAGGGGACTCCACGGGTTCTCCGGGAGGCACCGCCAGAGTAAGCCGAAAGCGATTGGCGGACCGGCGGTACGGGGCAGGTAGAGGCATGTACGGCCGGGTCGCGACGAGGAGGTGGCCGGAAGGGTGTCGAGAGCGAGGACGGCGCGCCGCATCGCGGCGGGCGCCGCTTACGGCGGTGGCGGCATCGGTCTGCTCGGGGCTGCGGCCGTGGGGCTGGTGCTGGCCGAGGTGCAGCTGGCGAAGCGCGTGGTGGGGACCGGGCAGCCGGATCCGCCGCGGGCGGACGGCCGGTACGGCTCCGAGTTCGGCGGCCCGGACGCGCGGCCGCTGAGGCTGGCCATGCTGGGCGACTCCACCGCGGCCGGACTGGGTGTCCACCGGGCCGGGCAGACCCCGGCGGCGCTGCTGGCCTCCGGGCTGGCGGCGGTGGCGGAGCGGCCGGTGGAACTGCGGAACGTGGCGCTGTCGGGAGCCATGTCGGACGACCTGGACCGGCAGGTGGGTGTGCTGCTGGCGGACCCGTCGGCGTACGCGCCGGACGTCTGCGTGATCATGATCGGCGCGAACGACGTGACCCGGCGGATGCCGCCGACGCAGTCGGTGCGGCTGCTCACCACCGCGGTGCGGAAGCTGCGGGCGGCGGGGGCCGAGGTCGTCGTGGGCACGTGCCCCGACCTGGGGACCATCGAGCCGGTGTACCAGCCGCTGCGGTGGGTGGCCCGGCGGGTCTCGCGGCAGCTGGCCGCCGCGCAGACCATAGGGGTGGTCGAGCAGGGCGGGCGGACGGTGTCGCTGGGCGACCTGCTGGGGCCGGAGTTCGCGGCGAACCCGCGGGAGCTGTTCGGGCCGGACGCGTACCACCCGTCGGCGGAGGGGTACGCCACGGCGGCGATGGCCGTGCTGCCGACGCTGTGCGCGTCGCTGGGTCTGTGGCCCGAGTCGGACCGGCTGGACACGACCCGGAACGAGGACATGCTGCCGGTGGCCAAGGCGGCGTCCGCGGCGGTGGCCGTGGCGGGTACGGAGGTCACGGCGGCCCGCGCGCCGTGGGCCCTGCTGAAGCACCGGCGCCGGCGGCGGGTGGCCGCGCTGGAACCGGCCGAGGTCACCCCGGCAGCGGCCCAGAACCCGTCCCCCCAGCCGTAACCCCGCGGGGCCCAACCGTCCCCCTCCCGATCCCGGCCCGGCACCGGGGGGCGCCGCGCCCTGGCCCTCACCGGCCGGGCGCCGGGGGGCGGGGGCGCCGCCCCGCTGCCCCGCACCGGCCCGGCACCGGGGGGGCGGGGGTGCTGCCCCGCGGGCCCGGGCTCCCGGGGCGCCTGCCCCGGCCCCGACACCGGCCCCGCGGCTACGCCGGCACCAGGGAGCCAACCCATGGCGGCCGGCCCGCTGCTGCGAGCAGCGGGTGCTGGGGCCCGTCCTGCGGACGGCCGGCACTGCGGCGGCCGGTGCTGTGGGCGCGCCGTCCAGCGGGCGGCCCGCCCTGCCGGCGCCGGTACTGCGGGCCGCCCGTCCTGCGGGGCGTCGAGGGGCGACGGAGCTCCTGGGGCCCCACACGGCCCCTGGAGCCTCTCCAGGCCCGTTGGGGGACCCCCGCGGCCCCCTGAGGCCGTTCGGGGGCGACGGCGCCGCTGGGGCGCCCTGCGGGGCCGGCCCCACCCCACCCTTCTCCCGTTCACCGTGGGCTGCGCCCCCGGGCCCCCGCCGGCACCCCCGAGACCGCGTCCGGGCCGCGGAGGCACAGCGAGGTACAGCCCGTGGGGTTCGATCGAGGGACACCCTCGACCGGAGGGTCAGGGGCCGGGCCCCTGCGGGGGCGCGGCCGGGGGCCGGGGGCCACCCCCGTGAACGGGAAAAGGGCGGGGCGGGGAGCCTACGAGCGGTGGCCGAGGGCCGGCCGGCCCCGCAGGCACCCTCAGCGCAGCCCGGCGGGCCACCGCGGCGCAGCGACGGCGGCCAGCAGGGGCGGTGGCTACGGCGGCAGCCGGGGCAGGCCCCGCAGGCCGTGGCTGCGGCGGCCGGGGCACGCCGCGCAGGGCCATGGCTGCGGCCCGGGCCGGGGTACGGCCCCTGCGGGCGGGGGCTGCGGCGGTCGGGGTCGGGGCAGGCTCGTAGGGCGATGCGGCACTCGTCACACGCGTCAGGCGGTGACCTCGACCGTACGGACCGGTAACTTCACCTGCGGCCTGCCCTTTTCCGTACCGCATCCCCCTTGGAGCCGTGATGCCCGAAGCCGTCATCGTTTCCGCAGCCCGCTCACCGATCGGCCGCGCCTTCAAGGGGTCGCTGAAGGACCTCCGCCCGGACGACCTCACCGCGACCATCGTCCAGGCCGCGCTCGCGAAGATCCCCGAGCTGGACCCGCGCGAGATCGACGACCTGATGCTCGGCTGCGGCCTCCCGGGCGGCGAGCAGGGCCACAACCTGGGCCGCATCGTCGCGGTCCAGATGGGCATGGACCACCTGCCCGGCTGCACCATCACCCGGTACTGCTCGTCCTCCCTCCAGACCTCCCGCATGGCGCTGCACGCCATCAAGGCGGGCGAGGGCGACGTGTTCATCTCGGCCGGCGTCGAGATGGTCTCCCGCTCGGTGAAGGGCTCCTCGGACGGCCTGCCCGACACCCACAACCCGCTCTTCGCCGACGCGGAGGCCCGTACGGCCGCCGTCGCCCAGAGCGAGGGCAGCGACTGGCACGACCCGCGCGAGGACGGCCTGATCCCGGACGCGTACATCGCCATGGGCCAGACCGCCGAGAACCTGGCCCGCCTGAAGGGCGTGACCCGCCAGGACATGGACGAGTTCGGCGTCCGTTCGCAGAACCTCGCCGAGGAAGCCATCAAGAAGGGCTTCTGGGAGCGCGAGATCACCCCGGTGACCCTCCCCGACGGCACGGTCGTCAGCAAGGACGACGGCCCGCGCGCCGGCGTCACGCTGGAGGGCGTGCAGGGCCTGAAGCCGGTGTTCCGCCCCGACGGCCTGGTCACCGCCGGCAACTGCTGTCCGCTGAACGACGGCGCCGCGGCGCTGGTCATCATGAGCGACACCAAGGCGCGCGAGCTGGGCCTGACCCCGCTGGCCCGCATCGTCTCCACCGGCGTCTCGGGCCTCTCCCCCGAGATCATGGGCCTGGGCCCGGTCGAGGCCTCGAAGCAGGCGCTCAAGCGCGCCGGCCTGACCATCGGGGACATCGACCTGGTCGAGATCAACGAGGCCTTCGCGGCCCAGGTGATCCCGTCGTACCGGGACCTCGGCATCGACATCGACAAGCTGAACGTCAACGGCGGCGCCATCGCCGTCGGCCACCCCTTCGGCATGACCGGCGCCCGCCTCACCGGCACGCTGATCAACAGCCTCCAGTTCCACGACAAGCAGTTCGGCCTGGAGACCATGTGCGTCGGCGGCGGCCAGGGCATGGCCATGGTCATCGAGCGCCTGAGCTGACGCCCCGGGGGCCGGCGACGCCGACCGCGCCCCCCTTCCCACCCCGTCGCGCTGCGTTCCCGCCCGGTTACGGGCGACCGTCGGCGCCCGGCACCCCGAGACCCTTCCCGCCCAGGCCACGCCCGGCCGGGCAGGTCTCGCGCGTCCCCCGCGGGCCGCACGCCCCAACCGCGTCGCGGCCGACCTGTGACCGAATTTCCCCCAGGATGTGACCTACGTCCTGGGGGTTCGGCATTTGCGCAGGTCAGCCGGTGTCCAGGCCCTTGGGCTGTGACGAAAGCCCTGTCCATTTCGTGACGTAATGCACTGCACGCCATTCCCAGGTCGATACAAGCTGATGTAGGAAGTCGGGGGATCGGAACACATCAGGAGTTAGTCAGTGAGCGCCATGTCTCTTGCCCTGCTGCTGACCACGGCCGCTGCCACGGCCGTGGGCGCTGCTGCGCTGCACGCCGTCCACGGTCTGCGCAAGCAGGTCACCGCCCTCCGCGGCGAGCTCGCGGCCCCGCACCCGCGCGGCACGACCGTCCCGCACGCCCGTGCCGCCGCCGACAGCCCGGCCGCCGAGATACGAGCCGCCGTCGCCGAGGCCCTGGCCGAGGAGCGCGAGCGCGAGCTGGCCGAGGCGCGCGCCTTCTGGGCCGCGCAGGAGGCCCGTGACGCCGCGGACGCCGCGCCCCGCTTCGCCGGTGACGCCTCCGCGTCGCTGCTGGGCGGGCTCCCGGGGCTGGGCGAGGACGGCCCGGTCTTCCTGCCGCGCCAGGCGGACCTGGTGGGCCTGGAGCCGCTGCTGGACGAGCCGGCCGACCCCGAGTACCCCGAGGACTCGCCGGAGCTGGCCGCGGCCCGCCGCCGGCACCCCTCGCACCCCGACTTCGTACCGGTCCAGGCCGCTCCGGGCGCGGACCACGAGCGCACCGTCAGCCGCCTCGAAGAGCTCGCGGAGGCCCGTACCGCGCTCGCGGACGTCCGTCCCGGCCCGCTGGGCACGCTCGACGTGTACGTGTTCACCGACGGCACCACCCTCTGCATGACCCCGGGCCACCGGGAGACGGCGGAGCGGCTCGCCGAGGCGCTGCGCGCGGGCACGGCCCCGGTGCTGCTGGGCGGGTCCGGCATCTCGGGCGCGTACGCCCTGACGTTCTCGTGCGGCGGCGACACCGAGAACCCCGAGAACAACGTCTACATCCTGGCGGACCGCGTCATCGCCTCGCTGTAGCGCCGGCTGACGGGGGCCGCCCGGCCCGGCACCGACCGCCGGGGGCGGTCACCCCAGGGCCCGCGTCTCCGCCTCCGCGACCAGCCGAACGGCCTCGTCCAGCACCACGGACGGGGCCGTTTCCGCTGTGCGCAGCGCCTCGGCCAGATCCCGCCCCGCCACGGACAGCTGATCGCCCACGACGAAGATCCCGGCGTCGGGCAGCTCGCGCGGCTCCAGCCCCTCCAGCTCCAGCGCACGGGCGGCCAGTTGCCTGGCCACGGCCAGTCCCTCGGCGGCCGCGCCGCGCTGCAGACGGCTCTGCGGGGCGGCCCTGAGCCGGTCGGCGAAACGTTCCACGGCAGTGGTCAGAGGTGAGGTATCGAGCACCCGGCGACCCTACGCGGCCGCCCGGCAGTGTTGCCAACAGACGAATGCTCGGGCACCGTGGCGTGAAGAGAACCAGGCACGTCCCATGCGTCCGGAGGCGCCCATGTCCCAAGAGTTCTCCGAGGAAACCCACCGGAACATGCTCTCCCGTATCCCCGAGGCAACCGGTCGTGATCTCTCCGACTGGCTCCGCGCCGTCGACGAAGGCCCCTCGCTCGTACGCTTCGAGGAGAAGGTCGACTGGCTCCGCGGGCAGCACCCGCTGTCCTACGGCCAGGCGAAGGCGATCATCCACGAGTACGACCTGCGCCGGGCCGCCCGGAAGCTGGGCTAGCCGAAAGGACCCACCCTCAGTCACACCCACCCCCTCACATACGGGAAGCCCCCCGCGAGCAGTGCTCGCGGGGGGCTTCCCGCATGTGAGGGGGCTCCGGACGGAGTCCCTCCCGGTACGACTAGTCGTCGCCGGAGAGGATCTGGAACAGCCGCAGCAGCTCCAGGTAGATCCACACCAGGGTCATGGTGAGGCCGAAGGCCGCCAGCCAGGACTCCTCGCGGGGGGCGCCGTAGGTCACGCCGTCCTCGACCTGCTTGAAGTCCAGGGCGAGGAACGCGGCACCCAGGAGGACGCCGACGATGCCGAAGACGATGCCGAGGCCGCCGGAACGGAAGCCGAGGCCGTCACCGCCGCCGAAGACCATGAACAGCGAGTTGGCGACCATCAGCAGGACGAAGCCCAGCGCGGCGGCCATCACGAAGCCGTAGAAGCGGCGGGTCACGCGGATCCAGCGCATCTTGTACGCGAAGAGCACGGCCGCGAACACGCACATCGTGCCGAGCACGGCCTGGATGACCACGCCGGAGGAGATGTACGTGCTGGTCGCGGCGCTGATGACGCCGAGGAACACGCCCTCGAACGCGGCGTAGCCCAGGATCAGCGCGGGCGACGGCTTGCGCTTGAAGGACTGCACCATCGCGAGGACGAACGCGACGAGGGCGGCGACCACGGCGATGCCGTACGACTTGTTGATGTTCGCCGGGTCGACCGGCAGCAGGACCCAGGACAGGACGGCGGTCAGGATGACCGTGCCGAGCGTCATGGCCGTACGGCTCACGACGTCGTCGATGGTCATCACGTTGCCGCGCGCGGGCGCCTGCGGCAGCCCCGTCTGCGGGTCCGCTGCGTAGGGGTTGGTCGCGTACGGGTTGGTCGCGGTCCCGGCCTGCACCTGCTGCGCGTCAAAGCCCGCGTAGCCGTTGTCGCGGCTGAACCCCCGTCGCGAGAAGACCGGGTTGCTGCTCCTCATCTCACTCCTCCATGGCCACCGAGCGCGGCCTTGCGTCAAGAGTAATGCGTTAGCAAAGAATCCACCCTACTGCTCAGGGAGGATCTTTTCCTGCCAGCAGTAGGGGGCGGATTTCGGTCAGAGCACGGTGTTGTAACCCTCGGAGAACAGGACCGGGGCCTCCGTGCGGGCACCGAACGGACTCCGCCAGTCCCCCGTACCCCGGTAGAGGTACGCGACACCACCGGAGGTCCTGGCAAGCAGGTCCGCCCTGCCGTCCGCGTTGACGTCGCCGAGGCCCACGAGGGTCCCGTACGCCCCCCAGCCGGCGCCGACCTTCACGCGCGAGGCGAAGGTGCCGTCGCCCTTGCCCAGGTACAGCCAGAGCACGCCGTCCCTGTCCCGTGCCACGAGGTCGCCGGCGGCGGCCCCGGCCACGTGGCCGACCGCGGTGATCTGGTGGTACGCGTTCCAGCCCGTGCCGATCTTCTTGCGGGAGGCGAAGGGCGCCTTCCAGTCGCCGGTTCCCCGGTGCAGCCAGAGCGTGCCCGAGCCGTCGCGGGCCAGCAGGTCGGCCCGGCCGTCCCCGGTGACGTCCCCGCCGCCCGTGAGCTGCGTGTAGCCGCCCCAGCCGGAGCTGATCCGCACGCGGCTGGAGAAGGTGCCGTCCCCGTTGCCCAGGTACAACCAGAGCACACCGGAGCCGTCACGGGCCACGAGGTCACCGGTCTTCCGGCCTCCGAGGTTCCCGGCCGCGGCGATCCTGTTGTACGCGCCCCAGCCGGTGCCGACGAGCTTGCGGGGACGGGAGCCGATGTAGGGGTACTGGGGGCCGTACCAGGTGTCCTCTCGCCACAGCCGGCCGGCGTCGTCCCTGGCGAGGAGGTCGGGCGAGTGGTTGTCGGTGTAGTCGTGCGGGCCGGGTCTGCGCACGACCTTGAACGTGCCGCTCGCGGAGAGGGCGGGGCCTATGCCGTTCTCCGGGGTGCTGCGGACCTTCCAGACGTAGTCGCCCGCGGGCGCGGACAGCCCCTGACCGTTCAGGTGGAGCAGCCCGTCCCAGTTCCACTCCGCCCAGTTCGCGCCATTGGGGTGGTTGGTGTCGGGAGAGGCGTAGGCCTCCGCTCCTGTGGCCACGTGCCGGAGCGTCAGGAGGATGCTGGTGCCCCTCCAGCGCGACAGCAGCCAGCGGGGGCGCCAGGCCACGCGGTCGATGTCGGCGACCGCGGGCACGTCGGAGTCGAGCAAGGTGATCTTCGTAGGCTCGCCCGTGCTCGCCACCAGCCGCACCGTGGGCGTGCCGTCGGCCGTGGCGGTGATCCGGTAGACGCCCTCCCCCTGTGCGAGCGTGCCGCCCAGCGCCAGCATGGAACCGTCCGCGGCCGGGGTGAGGGAGGTGGCGTGGTCGAGCACCTTGCGGCCGGCGCCGCCCTTGACGGGATACGCCCTGACGGAGCAGTCCTCACTCCACTCGTCGCCTCCGGAGAGCGGGACATCGGGGCCGTACACAACCGCTCCGCCCGTGACCCCGAGGATCTGGGACGAGAGGTTCGGCGGCGCGAGCGTGGTCCACCGGCCCGCCGCCCGGTCCCAGACCCGCAGGGTGCCCTTCCTGTCCTCGTAGTCGACCGCCGCCACCGCGACGTACGCGTCCGACGCCGCGAGGTGCTGCTCCTCCCCGGACTGCCGGACGGACTTCTCCACCCGCCCCGTGGTGACGTCCACGACCGCGGTGTAGAGCGCGTCGGTTCCCGTGGCCGTCCGCAGGTTGTAGTCCATGTACGCCCGGCCGGGTCCGAGCGGGCGTACGCCGCCCCGCGCACGCGCCCCGGCGGGCAGCGCCACCTTGCGGTCCGTCAGGACTCCGTCGGCAGTGCTCAGCAGACGCATCTCCGGGGCCTCGGTACCGAACTGCTTCCAGGCCACGACGACCCGGCCGACCGCACCCGCGTACATGTAGCCCCGGCTGCCCCGCGGCGCCTCGGGGAACTCGATCACGGCGGAGGTGCCGGCGGCCATGTCCCGCAGCGTGACGGAGGTCGCGATGTGCGGGTACGGGTTGTCGGGCACGGCCACGACGTCGGAGGAACCGCCGTAGATCTTCGGTTCCGCGCCCCAGTCGTACTCGGTCGTCCCGACCTTGGTGCTCGTACCGTCCGCGTACCGCGTCCAGACGAGGTTCTCCTGGCGGTCGACCGAGAGGAAGCCCGTCGTGCCCGCGCTGAGCACCACCGAGCCCGGCGTCAGCTTCACCACTGCCGTCGTCTCGGAACCGGTCGCCGCGGACGCCGCGGACGCCGCGGCGACCGGCACGGCTGCGAACGGCGATCCGGTCGCCGCCAGGGCGGCGGCGACGGCGGTCGCGAGCAACGGGCGGGAAAGACGGCGGGGCATCGGCCCTCCTGGGGAACGGCGGTACACGACAGGAGGGCGCGGAGGTCCGCCGCCGGGCAGGACCGGGCGGCGGAAGCACGGGGAACGGAGAAGACTTGCCGGATCGAACCGGCCCCCCTGTTCGATCCAGGCGGATCATAACCACGGCACCGGAGCCGTTGACCAGCGGATTCCCGCCTGTCCGCACGGGCGGCGCCGCGGCGCCCGCCGCACGGCCCGGCGGTGATCGCCGGAGCGCGCGGACGTGGCGGCGGTCAGGCGACCGCGTTGGACGGCGGCGAGAAGGCCGGGGCGGGCGGTGCCGTGAAGGCCGGGGCGGCCGCCGGTGGTGGGGCGGGCGCGGCGAGGGCGGCGGCCGCGGCGGTGGCCAACAGCCGTTGTGGTGCGCGGTGGTGGGACAGGGGGATCCGCCGGGTTGCCGAGTGGTCCTACGCGGTTGGGTGTACGGACTCGCGACGGGGCGCGGGGGTTGTACGCGACGGAGGGGGAAACCGGCGGGAGCCGGCGCGAAAACCGGGGCGCGCCCCGGTTCACGCCGGGAAGCGGAATCCGGCGCGACCCCCGCGCCCCTGGGGCCCGGAACCGTCGGTACGGCCGGCGAGGACGCGAAGGTGAGTGCCCGGAGCCGGACTTGAACCCGACCCGTCACCCCCTCTGAGCTGGGGCGATGCGATGACCTCCGCGTTTCGTCCCGTCTAGACCCGCCTCAACCCGGACGGGCCCGTTCGGTCACGCCCCCGTGTTCCCGCGGGAACACCGGTGGGAGCACGTTTGTGACGCGGGGTCAGCTAGCGAGGCGGTCCCGCGCCTCGGGCGGAATCCGCGAGCCCAGCTCGCGCAGCACCTGCGCCTGGACCCGACTGGGGAGGCCCTCCAGGATCGTGAGGATCGCCTCGGCACGCGGGTCGACCGGCTCGTCGTCGGCCTCGACCGGCTCGTCGGCCGGGATGAGCGTGGGCTCGCCGCCGGCCTTGATGGTGTCGACGCTCTGCGGGCACCACTGAAGAGCGCGCTCCAGCCTGCGGTAGGTGGCGGATTTCACCACCGCGCCGCGGCGGATCTTGGACAGGGTCTCGACGGAAAAGCCGGCGCGCCTGGCGACGTCGACGTAGTCGAGCCCCAGTTCCTGGATGCGCGTCTCGACGTGCTCGCCGAGGCGCACGGTGTCCGCGTCGTCTGCCCTCATGAGGCCGAGAGTACAAGCGGATTCCAAATTACTCCAAGGTTGGATCCGGCCTTTACACATTCATCACGTTCGGGCGTACAACCTTCCGCTTAGACGCCAACGTTGAGGCACATGGGACCAACGTTGGACAAGTTCCCCGCGAGTACGCCTTGATTCTCTCCAACGTTGGAGTATGTTGGAGTCATGTTGAGCCTCAAGGTCGACGGAACGAAGATCCGGCGCCTGCGGGAACGACGCGGCCTCACCGTGGCCGCCGTCGCCGCCGCGGCCGGCTGCTCCAAGTGGCAGATCTACAAGATCGAGAGCGGCAGGGTGCAGCCCTCCGCGACGGTCTACGCCGGCATGCGGCAGGTCCTTGAGGCGGACGAGTCCGAGCTGATCACCGAGGGGGCCGCGGCATGACGATCTCGCGCAACTACTCCCTGGAGCAGGCCGCCGACATCCTCGGCTGCGCCCCGCGGTACCTGGAGGACAACCTCCGGAAACTGCCGCACCAGAAGATCGGCGCCGCCGTCGCATTCGACGACGACGAACTCGCGGAGATCAAGGACATGCACCGCGTCCGGCCCACGGCCGCCCCGGCTCAGGCCCCGGTCGTCAAGGCCCTGTCGCAGATCCAGCCCGTCCGGCGCAGCCGCAAGACCGGCTGACCAAGAAGAAGGGGCCGCTCCGACTTCCCGGCCCGAGCAGCCCCGGCATTCCTCAACCACTAGCGAAATCGAGGAACACCATGACCACCCAGCCTACCGACCTCCCGCGCGGAGACCGCCGTACGGTCCGCGTGATCCTGCCCATGCAACCGCCGCGCCCGACGACCGTCGACGGCGTCCTCCTCGCCGCGGCCCGCATCATCCACCGCAACGGCCTGTGGGTCGGGGACGTCGTCGAGGACGCGCTCAACCGCCGCGGCCTGGCGACCCCGATGCGCGAGCGGCGCATGTCGATCGTCGGCGCGATCCGGTGCGCGGTGGCGGGTGACCCGCAGAAGGAGTCCCCGCTCGCCGAGCTCGCCATCAACTTCCTGTCCCTGTCGCTCGGTGGGGACGACGAGCCGGTGTGGCGGGACCCGTTCAGCCTGGCGGCGCACGTCGACCAGTGGGGCGACGTGGCGGCGCAGCTGGACGTGGTGGCGTTCCTGGAGTTGGCGGCGACGGCCCCGGAGCGTGCGGCATGACGCACTCGCCGACGGCGGCCGAGCTGGCCGCGCTGAAGGTCGCGCACGCGGCTGAGTCCACGCGGGACGCGTCGTACGACCTGGTGTCGACGGTGGTGTTCGCGTTGGGGTCGGCGCAGCTGCTCCAGTCGCCGGAGACCGCGGCTGAGCTGGCCCGGCTGCGTCTGCTGGAGAACGCGACGCCCGCGCAGCTCACCGAGGCGCAGGTCGAAGCCCTGGCCGACGCCGGTAACCGGGCGCTGAACGACCACTACCACGAGGACCTGTGCGCCTGCGTGGACTGGCCTCAGGGCTGCGGTCACTACCTCGCCGGCTCGTGGGACACGGCCGCGTTCAGTATCGGCATGGCTGCGGTGATCGGCCTGTGGGAGTCGATGCGGGCGCCGGTGGAAGCCGCCGAGCTGGCCCGGCTGCGGGCCCGGGTCGACGAGGTCGAGCGGCGCTACACGTTCGACACCGCCAAGCTCCGCGCCCGGGTGGCCGAGTTGGAGGCCGAGCGGTCCGAAGACCGGCCCATCGACGAGGACCCGATTGCCTACGTCCTGACCCCGGCCGCCGAGGCCCCGCACGAGGGCCCCGAGCACCACGACTACCGCATCCCCCGCGACCTCCCGGAGTACCCCAGTGTCTGAGCAGCCGCCCGTCACCGGGCCCATCCCGATCTACGTCAAGCGCACCCCCGGCGGGGCCGCCCTCGACATGAGCGCCCTCACCGCGCACGTGATCTCCGACGTCATCGACGCCCTGATCGACCCGGAGAGCACCGACCTGTGGGACCTGCTCCAGGCCGTGGCCAACCCGCCCGCCCGCGCCGAGGGGGACACCGACCCCCTCGACCGCGAGCAGCTGGAGACCGCGTTGACGGCCCGCGCCTCGTCCCGGGTGCCGCTGTACGGGCCGGCCGTCACGCGGCTGGCCGAGCGGCTCCTCGCGGCGGTCCGCATCGCGGTCCCGAAGCAGCGGAGGGCGTCGTGACGCGCCGGGAGTGGCTGCTCGCGGCCATACAGCGTGAGGGCGGCCCGGTGACGACGCACCGCGCGGCGCAGCTGCTCGCCGTGTCGCCGTGGCCGACGTCGGGCCGGAACACCGCGCGGAAGGACTTGGGGGCGCTGGTCGCCCGCGGGGCTCTGCTGTCGGTGGATTTCCGGGGTCGTCGCTACTACGACGCGTCGATCACGGTCGAGGCCGAGAGGGGCGCGGCGTGACGAACCCCCGCCACGCGCGGGACACCGAGCGGGGTCGCTACTACAGCGACCCCGCCGGGGGCCCCGACCTCGTCAGCGTCACCAACGTCCTCGACACCGCCGTCGCGAAGAAGGCGCTCATTCCGTGGGCCGTGAAGCTCACCGTCGAGCACGTCCTCGCGAACCTGCCCTCCATCACCCGGCGGCTGGCCACCAACCGCACCGCGGTGGTCAAGGAGATCAAGGCCGTCCACCGCAACGCCAAGGACCGCGCCGCCGACCTCGGCGACCGCATCCACTCCGCCGCTGAGGCCCGCGTCCTCGGCGCCCCGTTCCCCCAGGAACTCGACGTGGCCCCGTACATCACGCAGCTGGAGCTGTGGTTCGACGCGTGGGGCATCGACCTCGATGAGGACATCGAGGCGACCGAGATCACCTGTGTGCACCGGCGCCTCGGCTACGCCGGCACCGCCGACCTGATGGTGTGGCTGCCGACCGGGCCCGGCCGGCGCCGGGAGCTGTGGCTGATCGACTACAAGACGTCGGCCACGCGCCGCGCCACGTCGGTCTACCCGGAGAACACCCTTCAGCTCGCCGCGCTCCGCTACTGCGAGGCGGTGCTCCTCCCGGACGACACCGACGCGCCGATGCCCCGCATCGAGCGGACCGGCGTCCTCAACCTCCGCGCCGCGTCGTACGCCCTCGTGCCGATGCCCGCCGGCCGGGACGCCCACCGGGCGTTCCGCGGCGCGCTGGAGGCCGCCCGCTGGCTGCACGCCGCGCCCACCACGTACACCGCGCTGTCCCCGTCGACGGCGCCGTCCCGAAAGGCGGCCTGATGGGCTCCCGCCTGCTGAACATCCAGCGCCGCACGGCCGAACACGGCCGCCTGCGCACCGGCTACACCCAGGGCAAGACGCCCAAGCGGTCGTCCACGTGGATCGTGACCTCGCACTCCGAGGAGCACGTCCGGCGGGCCGCCGAGCTGTGGGGCGGCACCCCGGAGCCGTGGACGCCGCTGAACCAGAGCACCGCGCAGTGGCGGGTGACGACGGACGCCGCGTCGATCGAGGCGATCATCACCCCCGGGGACCCGCTGTCCCAGTACAACGAGATGTGGTCGGCGGGCGGTTGCCAGCGCCGGTGCGACGGCCAGACCGAGCAACTGACGCGCCAGCCCTGCCTGTGCGCCCGCCAGTTCGGCGAGAACTGGCACACCCAGCCCAAGGGCCGCGTCTGCTCGACCACGTCCCGCCTGTCCGTGATGCTGCCGGACCTGTCCGGCATGGGCATGTGGCGGGCCGAGACGCACTCGTTCTACGCCGCGTCGGAGTGGGGCGGCATGGTCGACATGGTCCTCGCCGGCACCGACGGCCGCGGGTTCGTCCCGGTGACGCTGCGGATCGAGCCGCGGCAGGTCGTCCGGGACGGGCAGACGAAGAAGTTCCCCGTGGTCGTGGTCGAGCTGCGCGGGATCACCCCGCGGCAGGCGCTGACCGGCCCGCTGTCGGCGGCCACCGCGCTGGACCCCTCCGGCTCCCGGGCGGTCGCCGCAATCGAGGCGCCGCGTCCCGACTACCTCGCGGAGGCAGAGGCCGCACTCAGCTCGGACGACGTCCGGGACGTGTGGCGGCGGGCCCGGGAGGCCGGCCACATGGACCAGCGGCTCAACGACGCGCTGATGGCCGTCGCGGAGCGGAAGGACGTTGAGGAGGTGTCCGACGCGGCCGGCGAGTCGGGCTGGAAGCCGGACCCGCAGCCGGACCAGGACGGCGCCTACGAGGTCGAGGTCATCGACGAGGACGAGCCGACGGCCGCCGTCTGGCCGGAGGCCGCGCGCCCCGGATCGGGGGCGAGCCGATGAGCTGGCACCTCGGCCGCCTCGCCGGTTTCGACCTGGAGACCACCGGCGTCGACGTGGAGACCGACCGCATCGTCACCGCCTGCGTGGTCCAGTGCGGCGGCGACCAGCCCACCGCGTCCGCCACGTGGCTGGCCGACCCCGGCATCGACATCCCCGAGCAGGCCTCCCGCGTGCACGGCATCACCACCGAGCGGGCCCGCGCCGAGGGCCGCCCGGCCGCCGAGGTCGTCGCCGACATCCTCGCCGCACTCGGGCAGGCCATCACCGCCGGCGTCCCGATCGTCGCTATGAACGCCCGCTACGACCTGACGCTCCTCGACCGCGAGGCCCGCCGGCACGGCTACGACCCGCTCCCGACCGGGCCCGTGATCGACCCCCTCATCCTCGACAAGCACATCAGCCGCCGCCGCGGCTCCCGCAAGCTCGTCGACCTCTGCCAGCACTACGGAGTGACGATCAGCGACGCGCACTCAGCGGACGCCGACGCCATCGCCGCGTGCCGCGTCGCCTGGCGGATCGGGGCGACCCGGCCGGAGCTGGCCGCGCTGCCGCTGGACACGCTCCACAAGCAGCAGACCGCGTGGGCCGCCGAGCAGGCGAGCAGCCTCGCCGCCTACTTCCGGCGCACGGCCGGCAAAGAGCACCTCGCCGACGGCGTCCGGCCCGAGTGGCCGCTCATCCCCCACCAGCAGAACGGAGAGCAGTGATGTTGATGCGCCCGCTCGTCCGCCGGCTCCGCGCCGCGCAGGACGTCATCGTCGCCAAGGACGCCCGCATCCACGACCTTGAGTCGAAGCTGGAGGCTGCCGAGGCCGCCGTCGTCAAGCTGATGCGGTCGGGGGCCGGTGGCGCGGACGACCGGATCCGGTTCCTGACCACCGAGCTGGACAAGCGGGCCCGCCTGATCGACCAGCTCCGTGCCGGCGTCGTGGACGACGCGCAGACCGCAGCGCTGCGCTACGACCGCGACCAGGCGCGGGCGGCGGCCCGCGCGCTGGAGAGTCGCCTCGCGGACCTCCAGGCGGCGAACAGCGGCATCCGTAGGGTGCGTGCGCTGTGACGCTCACCGAGACCCCCGCGGCCGGGCAGACCCTGAGTCGCCCGGCCGCGGCCGGGGCCAGTGCCCGGCCCCTCGTGATCGGCCTTGACCTCTCCCTCACCTCGACCGGGGTGGCCGGAGAGGGCTGGACCGACCGAATCCGCACCAAGACCCGCGGCGACGCACGGCTCGCGTACCTGGAGAGCGGCGTCGTCTCGTTCATCCGGTCCGCCGAGCTGGTCGTCATGGAGGGCCCCTCGTTCGGGCACGCAGGTCCCCGCAACCCTGAAGACCTCGCCGGACTCAGGGTGCTGGTCCGGAGGTTCTGCTACCGGCACCAGATCCCCTACGCGGTCATTCCGCCCTCCACGTTGAAGCTGTACGCCACCGGCCGCGGCAACGCGACCAAGGGCGAGGTCCGCTCCGCCATCGCCGACCGGTACGGCGTCCACACCGAGGGCGCCGCCCGCTACGACGAGGCCGACGCCTACGCCGCGCTCGCCGCCGCCTACGACTGGCTCGGCCAGCCCCTCGCACCGGCCCCGGAGAAGAACCGGCGGGCCCTCGCGGGGTGCAGCTGGCCGGAGAACTCCCTGCTGGAGGTGCTCTGATGTCCGCCTGGCAGTTGCGCGGCGCGTGCGCGGGCGTCGACCCTGACCTCTGGTTCCCCGACAGTGGCGTGTCCTCGGCGGCCGCCAAGCGGATCTGCTCCGGCTGCCCCGTCCGTGAGGAGTGCCAGGCCTTCGCCTTCGACAGCGGTGAGCACTACGGCGTGTGGGGTGGGCTCTCCGAGAAGGAGCGGCAGAGCGTTCGCCGCCCTCGCTCCGGACCGCGGCGCCACACGGGCGGGAACCCGCCCGCTCCGTGTGGCACCGTGGCCGCCTACATGCGGCACAAGCGCAACGGCGAGCCCGTCGACTACGCCTGTGTCGCCGCCTACAAGGACCACTACACGGCCCGGAACGCGCGGCGCGCCGCCGACCGAGCGCAGGCCAAGGCGTGAACGCCACGGCGGCCGCGTGGATCCGCGACCACGTCCTCGTCCCCTCCGCGGCCTCACCCGGGCCGCGGGCGGGCGGGCCCTGCCCCTGCGACGCCCGCCGCCCGTGCGGCCCCTGCCAGGCCGGCAGCCACACCGAGTGCGGCGGCCACCTGGACGACCGCGAGGTCGGCGTGTACGGGGCGGGGCTGGCCTGGCCGCCCCGGGCTCGCGTGCACCGCGCCGGGCGGCCGTGCCGCGCGGTGTGCGCGTGCCGGACCTGCCGCCCGCCGGAGCCGACCCGCCAACTCGGGCTGTTCGCATGACCGGCCGGGACTGCGACGTGCCGTCGGACGGCCACGACGGCACGCTCCGTCTGTACGTCTGCGGCTGGCGCTGCACCACCCACGCCCCGCAGGCGCGGACAACCGGCCAGGGCGACGCCCCGACCGCGCCCACGGCCCCCGCCACCCGCACCCGGCCCGCCACGGGCCCGCGGCGCGTCACGGCCGCCCTGTTCGTCGACCTCGGCGAGGGACGCGAGATCAAGCAGGGCGACCGCGCCGGCCAGATGTGGTGGACCACCCAGCCGCGGGCCCGCTACGAGTGCCTCGCCTGCGGCTGGGCCTCCGAGATCGTCACCGGCGCCGACGCCGTCAAGGCGTTCACCGCCCACATCCGTACCACCCACCGGGCTACCTGCCCGGCGGCCGCCCTCGCCGAAGGAGCACGAGCAGCATGAGCACCCCGATCCGCATCGACGCCGACGTCAAGCTCGACTCGAAGATCCTCACCGACGTTGCCGAGGCCCTGGAACCGCACGCCTCCGAGATGTTCAAGCAGCGCCAGGGCCGCTGGGTCGCCGTCATCGAACTGGCCCACGTCGAGCGCGTCCAGCCCGGCCCCGACGAGGACAAGGACCCGTCGGTGAAGCTCCGCGTCACCGACCTGGAGATCGCCCCCACCGCCGCGTTCGAGAACGAGATCCGGCAGCTGCTCCGTGACCTGCACCAGCGGCGCACCAGCGAGGGCACCCTCGACGAGCACGCGGCCTGATGACCGGGCCGGGCAGTGCGGGCGCCGCCGACTCCCGGTGCCCGCGCTGCCGGGCCCCCATCCTGCGCCAGTGGGTGGGGCACGTCGCCGCCGTACACGTCGTCGCCGACCTCACCCCGCTCACAGTCGCCGAGCAAGCCGCCGCCCGGGCCCCCAACCGGCTCATCTGGTGCCTCGTCCAAAGCCCCCACGTCACCCCACGCCTGCGCTGGACCGGCCCCAACCACCCGCCGGCCTGCCCCCACCCCCACGTCACCGAACACCGCTGTCCACCCACCACCCTGTTCTGAGGAGCACGCCCGTGGAGAACGTCCACCACATCCCCCGCCCCACGGTGGACGGCGACGGCCTGAACCGGGCTCCCATCGGCGACCCCGCCTCCGAACGCGCCCTCCTCGCACAGTGCATGCTCTTCCCCAAGCAGTACGAAGACGCCGCCGAGATCGTCACCACCAGCGACTTCTCCCAGCCGGCCAACCGGCTCATCTGGGACGTCCTCGGCCACCAGGTCAAGAACGACGCCCCGACCAGCCCCATCGCGCTGCGCGCCGAGATCGAGAAGCTCGGCCAGCTCCGCCTCGTCGGGAACGGCGACTACTTGTGGACCGTCGCCAACGAGAACGGCGGCGGCCACGCCACCTACTTCGCCGAGATCGTCCGCGCCAAGGCCCGCGTCCGCCGCGTCGAGGAACTCGCCATCAGCCTCCGCGCCCAGGTCCTCACCGGCGCCGACGACGAGGAACTCCACGCCCAGATCACCGGGTTCCTCAAGCAGGCCGCCGCCCCGGCCTCCAACCCCTTCGGGGACCGCCTCACCCCCGGCGGCAGCTTCATCCTCGACCGGCCCGACACCGTCCCCGCCCTGTGGGGCCACGGCGACCAGGTGCTGTGGGCAGAGGGCGAGGCGCTCCTCATCGCGGGCCCCTCCGGCGTCGGGAAGACCACCGTGGCCCAGCAGGTCATCCTGGCCAGCGTCGGCGTCCACCCCGGGCCCGTACTCGGCCTGCCCGTCCGCCGCTTCAACAAGTTCCTCTACCTCGCCTCCGACAGGCCGCAGCAGGCCGCCCGCTCCATGGGCCGTATGGTCGGCCCCGACGACCGGGCCCTCCTCGACGAGCGGCTCGTGTTCTGGCCCGGCCCGCCGCCGTCCGACTTCATCAAGGACCCCGGGATCCTGCTGCGGCTGTGCCAGGCCGCCGGAGCCGACGCCGTGTGCCTGGACTCCCTCAAGGACATGGCGGGGGAACTCGCCTCCGAGGAGGGCGGGCAGGCCATCAACACCGCCATCCAGCGCACCCTCGTCGAGGGCATCGAGGTCATCGGCCTGCACCACCACCGCAAGCAGGGCGGCGGCAAGGACTCCGGGAAGGAGCCGACCAGCCTCGACGAGCTGTACGGCTCGACCTGGATCACCGCCGGCGCCGGGTCCGTCCTCAGCCTGTGGGGCGCGGCGGGCGAGCCCATCGTCGCCCTGCGGCACCTCAAGCAGCCCGCGGGCGAGTGCGGCCCGTGGAAGCTGCGCCACGACCACCCCGCGGGGCGCACCGAGGTCTGGCACCAGGTCGACGTCCTCGCCCTCCTGCGGGCCGCCGGAGCGGGCGGCCTCACCCCCGCCGCGCTCGCCGTGAACCTCTATCCCAACCCCAAGTCCAAGCCCACCACCTCCGAGATCGAGAAGGCCCGCCGGCGCCTGGAGCAGTACGTCGAGCAGGGTCTCGCCGTCGCCCGGAAGACCGGGGCAAGCCGGACATCCCCGGTCGGCTACTTCCCCGCGTTCAACGAGCAGGGAGTCCTTGACGATGACGCCTGAAACGGACATCCCGGGCTTCACGCGGAGCTTCACGCGCTTCACGTTGATCAAGGAAATCCGGCTTCACGGACGCTTCACGCTCTCCACGTTGATCAAGGACCGCGCAGGTCGCAGCTTCACGCACCACTCCACGCAGCTTCACGCAGCCCAGCTTCACGCACCACTTCACGCCGAACTTCACGCAGCTTCACGCAAAACACGAAACCCCAGGTCACAGCTTCACGCCCGCTTCACGCCCAGCTTCACGCGACCCCCCTCTACTACGTAGAGGGAGGGGGTCGCACCACCGACCACCCCACCCCCCGAGGACCCGATGAAGGCCTACCGCCACCACAACTGCTCCCGCACCCACCGCACCTGGACCGCCCTCGCCAAGTGCATCTGGCCCAGAGCCCTATGGCTCCACGGAAACGGCCCATACGCCTCCGTAGCGCGCTGCGGCCGCGGAACCACCGTCCAGCTCTCAGAAACCGCGAACGACGCCCGAGACGCCAAGGAACTCGTCGACAACACCGGCTGCGGCGGACTCTGCCAACGCCGTCACGAAGTCATCCAGCTGATCAAGCCCTGACCCAGCGCGCATCCGGATCGACAGCCCTCGCGCACAACGCGCCCGTACATGTACGAGAGGACCCGCCCATGAGCCGCTTCGAGTTCACCTACCACGACGGCGACACGTTCACCGCCAACGCCACCGTCCTCCGCGACGGCACGCCCGTCCTGGCCATCTGCATCACCGAGTACGACAACTCCGGCCCCTACGTGTCGGCGGTGGCGCACCTGCCCCTTGCCCGACTGGAGGAGGTCATCGCGGGCATGCGGTCGACCGCCCGCGGGCAGACCCCGGCCGCCGTCCCGGCCCCGCGCGCCGCCGAGCAGCCGCCCTGGTGCGAGAACGCCAACTGCGCCGGCCTCTGCCCCGACTGCGCCCCGCCCCCGCCCACGCTGCCCCGCCGCTTCCACCTCCTCCGCCACCGCGACGTATCCGGCGTCTCCGGCACCGGCATCGTCGCCCTCGGCGTCATGTGGCCCGACGGCACCGCCAGCGTCCGCTGGCTCGGCGAACGGCCCTCCACTGTCACGTGGGACCGGATCGGCGACGCCGAGGCCGTACACGGGCACGCAGGCGCCACGCAGTTCGTGTGGGACGACGAGCCCCCGCAGTGCCCCACCGCGCTGCTGCCGATCGGCCCGGGGCCCGCCGAGGTGTGCGTCATCCCCGCCGGCGCGCACACCACCCATCGCACCGCGTCCGGCGAGACGTGGGACGACCAGCCGGAGGAGCCGTGAGCGCCCTCGGCATCACGCTCCTCGCTCTCGGCGGCTGGATCGCCCTGTCCCTCGTCCTCGGCGCGCTCCTCGCCCGCGCCGGCCACCACCGCAACAAACACCGAAGGAACCGCCGATGACCACCCTCGCCGTCACCGGCATCAATTTCGCCGCCGCCTACATCACCGCCCAGCTAGCCGCCCTGGCCTGCGGCTACCGGATCACCCTCACGCCCGTTAGGAGGAACCGCCGATGACCGAGCCCCGCCGGCACACCGCCGACACCATCACCGACGACGAACTCGACGCCCTGTACGCCCGGATCGCCACGCTGGAGGGCGTCTGTCGCAGCAACAAGCGGGCGTACGTCGGCGCCGTGCAGGACTGCCAGGCCGCCGAGCAGCGCGCCGAGCAGGCCGAGGCCGCCATCGCCCGCGTACGCGCCTGGTGCGACCAGCTCGACAGCAACGCGCGGCGACTCAGCTGGTCGGCCCCCGTCCACCCTGTGGCCGCCAACGTGCGCCACTTCCTTGACCAGCCCAAGGAGACCTGACCATGCCGCTGTTCGTCCTCGGCCTCGTCCTCGGAGTGATCTCCGGAGGGTTCACGTACGGCCTCACCGCCGACGGCGGGCTCGCCTCGCTCGTCGGCGTCGGCGCGGCCGTCGCCACGTGGCTCGGCGTCGCCCTGCTGGTCGTCGTCGACGACTAGCCCAAGGAGCCCCCTGTGACCGCCCTACGCCTCGACGTCCCCGAACTCTGCCGCCGCCTCGACGCCCGCCGCCACGAACGCCGCATGTCCTGGCGCCAGGTCGCCACCGCATGCGGCATCAACTCGTCGACCCTCAGCCGCATGACCACCACCGGCGCCGCCCCCAACGCCGACGCCCTCGTGTCCCTGCTCGCCTGGCTCGGCGCCGACCTCGCCGACATCACCCGCCCGAAGGAGACCTGCCCGTGAGCCTGCCCACCGTCACCACCCTCTGCGTGACCGCCGTCATCCTCGCCATCATCTGGGCCGCCGTCCGCCTCAACGAGAAGGAGAAGTAGCCGTGGCCGTGGACCAGTCCTCGTACACGTGCGCTCACGGGTACGCCTGGATCCCGCGCGGCACGGCATGTGCCGAGTGCGACGCCGAGCGCGAGCGGCCACACGCAGCCGACCCCGCCGCGGTCCGGCTGGACCCCGGTTCGACCCTCAAGCACTGGATCTGCCGACGCTGCACGCAGTCGCCGGACGAGGACGTGCACGAGCGCACCGGCCCCTGACCACGCGCGAGGGGCGCGCCCACCGTCCGCCAAGACCGGGCGCGCCCCACAGGTGCGATCACCGTACCGCCCCAGCACCAGGAGCAGCCACGATGACCACCGCCGCCACCCACCTCCGCACCATCACCACCGAATGGCCCCGCCTCAACGACGCCCTCGCCGACGGCCGCACCACCACCTGGCCCCCCGCCGGCCGCATGCGCGACTACCTCAACGCCATCGACGACGCCGACGCCGCCGACGCCCTCCGCTGGCGCCTGGCCCACCGCACCGTCCTCGACCGCGACCCCGCTCAGCTCGGCACCACGCGGCCTCCGCTGTCCATCGACGTCCACGACGTCCGCTATGCCATCGAGGTGGCCCTCGCAGGCTGCGCCGACGTGATCGCCAGCCGCGTGCAGATCGAACCGATTCCCTTCCCGGGCCCGGAGTGGCCGGCGGCCGACCGGGCCCGCCGCGCGGCAGCATCCCGGGCCGACGTCGCCGATCCCCGCCGCTGGAGGTACCGCGGGCGGCCGCCGCGGGCGCCGTACACCGCGCTGTGGCTGCTGGCCAGGGTCGAGGACCGGCGGGGCCCGTTCCGGCCGCTGAGCAGCGCCGACCGGGCGTACGTCCGCGGGGTGGCCCGGGAGGCGGTGCACCGCATGGAGTCCGTCCTCGGTCTGCTGACTGTGGAGACGCCGGACGGGCGGCCGTGCCCTGACTGCGGCGGGACGATTGTGGTCAGGTCTGGGGCGGGCGCGCCGCCGATGGCGCGGTGCGAGGGTTGCGAGCGGCTGTGGACCTCGGCGGACGTGCGCGCGGCGTAGGTCAGGCGGTCGGCGGCTCGTCGTCCGGGGTCCACACGGCCGGGCCGCCGCCGCGCCACTCGATCAGCAACGGGTCGTCCAACAGGATGTCGTCCGGATCCAGGCCGGCCCGCCGCAGGAATTCGAGGATGTCGCCCGGGCCGTACGCGCGGCCGAGGATCACCCCGTCCAGGCGCACGCGGCGGGCGCCCTCGGCGTCGGGCGGGTAGACGATCACGCGCAGCTCGGTTGCCATGCCCTCAGCCTCTGTCCGGACGGGTCCGGACGCATCCGGACAGCACAGAGCCCCCGCCCAGACGGGTGGGGGCTCATCCGCGCGCGGCTACTCGGTCGGTGGCTCGTCAGCCTTGGGGCGCTTCGTGCCGGACCCGGAGTAGCCCCTCAGGATGTCCTGCACCGTGCTGAAGCTCAGGTTCAGCTCGGCCCCCACGCTCCGGAGCGACGCCCCAGGGCGTTCCATCAGCTCGGCCACCGCTTCCCTGCGCGCCTCCTTCAAGGCCTTGTTGCGCGCCGGCAGCGCCTTGAGCACCTCACCCAGCGCCCTCGCCCGCTCGGTCGGGTCAGCGATCTTCCCGAGTGCGTCCATGGAGTCGAACACTCGCCGCGCCTCCTCGCTCATCCGGCCCCTCTCTTCGGGCGGCCCGCTTCCCAAACTGTAGGGGGTCCCCCTACAGTGACGGAAGCAGCACCGCAGCACCATGCAGAACGGCCCCGGCCGGAGTTCGCAGCTCCAGCCGGGGCCAGCCCACCCCCTGACGTGACCAGGAGAGAGGCCATGCCCGAGCGTACCTACCCCTCCCAGCAGGACGAAGCCCTCCGACAGGCCGGCCCCGGCCCCGACGCCCGCGCCGTTCTCACCGCCATCGCCGACCGCCTCACCGAGAACTGGCCCGACCTCGTCGCCCGCGAGTCCTCCCGCCCCGCGCTCGCCCTCCGCTACTCCACCGAGCTGTACGGCTTCCACACGCGCCGCGCCCTCGCCGCCGAGGCCGAGACCCTCAAGCACGCCCCCCAGGTCCGCGACGACGAGACCCGCGGCGAGTACGCCCTCCGCCTCCGCAAGGCCGCCGGCGGTGCCCGCTGATGCGCACCACCACCCGGTACACGCCCGTACGGCACGTCGTCGACGGCCACGCCGAGATCATCGACATGCCGTACGAGGCCCCCGCCGACCCCCGCGACTGGGACCACATCGCGCTCACCGCCGCCACCATCGGCGCCGCGCTGCTCGTCGTCGCCTCCATCGCCTGGTCCACCGTCTCCGCCGGGCACCTCCTCGCCGCCACCGCGCCCGAGGAGGTCGCCTACGCCGCGGCGACCGCGTTCGACCTCGTGTGGATCATCTGCCTGCTGCTGGAGTGGCTCGCCCGCTACGACCCCCAGCGCGCCCGCGCCCCGCGCCGCGCCGGGAACGCCGCGCTCCTCGTCGCCATGGCGGTCCTGTGCGCCCACGGCGTCCGCGAGGACTCCCTCGCCGCCGGCCTTGCCGCGGCCGCCATCTCAGCCCTCGCGAAGGGCACGTGGACGCTGGTGATGCGCGAGCACGCCCGCCCCCTCGACACGGCCACCGCCCTGTGGCTGCGCAAGCGTCAGGCCCGCCTCGGCGCCCGCGCAGCCATCGCCGCGCAGACCCGGCACCTGGAGCGGATCGAGGTCCGGACCGGCCTCCGGACGACTCCGGAGATCCCCGCGGAGCGTCCCGAAGCGTCCGGAGATGACGAGGGCGACGAGGAGCCGTCCGCGCTCACCGCGCCCATGAGCACCGTGGATGCCGTCCGGACGGCCGTCTCCAGCGGCATCACCAGCCCGGACGCCGTCCTCCGCTACGTCCGCAAGCGCGCCGACGCCAACGCTTCCGAGGAGACCGTGAACCGGTACCTCCGCGGCCTGAAGCGGGGCGCGTGATGCTGCTCCTGTTCGTCGGGCCGCCGCTCGCCGCGATGGGCGCGCTCCTCGCCCTCGTCGCCGTCGCCCCGCCCGCCAGCCCGCGCACCACCTACGTGTGGCCGGCCGTGCGCACCATCGCGGGCCTCTGCCTGCTCACCATCTACGTCGCGATCCTCTGGGGACCCTGATGAACACCGCGCTCACCATCGGCGGCGTGACCGTCGGCCTCGCGATCCTCGTCCGCTACCTCACCCTCTGGTGGCCCGGCCTCAAGGCCCTCCGCGCCGACCCGCTCGCCCACGCCGCCGCGCTGCTCCCGTTCCTGATCGCGTGGGCCTACGGAGTCCTCGCCGTCCTGACCGTCGGCGGCGTCATCGGCTGGGCGTTCGACACCACCGTGTGGATCTCCTCCTGGCTCGGCGACGTCGCTCTCGTCTGGGGCGTCGGCGGCGAGGCCGGCCAGAGCGCCGCCGGGAGCGCCTACCTGCCGCTCACGCAGACCGGGTCCGCGGTCGTGCTGCTGCTCACCGTCGGCATCGTCACCGCGGCCAAGACCTCGCGGTACGGGGCGGACCTCAAAGCGGGGGCGTGGTGCGGAGCGTGCCTCGGCACCTCCGCCGGGGTCGCCGGGCTCGCCGCGGTGCCCCTCGCGCAGGCCGTCAACGCGGTCGGGGAGCAGCTGTACGGGGTGATCGTATGACCGCCCCCGAGCCCGAGCCGGAGCCCGGCGAGGAGGAGCGCGCCTCGCGCCCGCTCGCCGGCGGGTGCGTCGTCGTAGGCCTCGCGAGCGGAGCCGTAGCGGCCGTGTTCGCCGTGTCGCAGGACGCGGGGATCGTGCTCGTGTGGGCCGCCGGGTTCGTCGGTCTGTACTGCGTCGCCCGACGCCCGGTGTCCGATTCGTCCACCACTCCCCCACCGGAAGGGGGCGCCCCCGATTCTGACGACGCCGCAGGTCACGAGGCCACGGACGCGGAAGGGGGAGACGCCCGAGAGGGGATGTCGATCATCCCCGACCCCGAGCGACCCGGCCGCTGGATCGTCAACCCGCACTACGCCGAGGAGTCCCAGTGACCTTTCAGACGACGATCACCATCGACGAACTCCGCCGCCGCAACGAGGAGTCGCAGCAGGCGGCCGCCCGCGAGCAGCAGAGCCAGGGACAGCAGCAGAGCGCGCAGAAATCCGGCCAGTCCGGAGGGTGTTGATCAGGCCACACCCGGCGTAGCGTGAGCAGCGCCCTCGAAGGCAAGGCCCCGCCGCCGGCCCCCCGCGCGGCGGGGCCTTTCTGCACCCAGTTGCAAAACGCCCGCCCGTCGGTCATCCTGGCCCCACGTCCAGCGTGCCCGGACACTGAAGCCCCGCCCGAGTGCGGGGCTTTCGCGCGTCACAGGTCCGTCACACACCCCGCACCCCCCGCACGCGCCCGCCACCATGGCGCGATGCGCATACACCACGCCACCACCCTCGCGGCCGCCGCCGCGCTCCTCGCCCTCACCGGCTGCACCTCCGAGTCCGAGCCCACGAACGCCAGCCCGTCCGGCTCCGCCACCCTCGGCGCCGAGGCCATCCCCGACGAGCAGGCCCGCACCGACCTCGAAGCCGCCGTGTACGCCTACTCGGACTCGTACTTCAAGCCCGACGGCGACGCCGCGTACCGGGCGCTCTCCAAGCGGTGCGCCAAGAAGGCTGGCCCGCAGGAAGTGTTCGCGGGCATCGTCGACACCGCGGCCAAGGCCTACGGCAAGCAAGAGATCAAGTCGTTCGCGATCGACCAACTCGCCGGCGACATGGCCCGCGTCTCGTATACGTACGCCGTGCCCAAGCTCAACCAGTCCCAGCAGCCGTGGACCCGCGAGGGCGGCGTCTGGAAGTACGACGGCTGCTGACCCGACCCCCGCCGTCCGGCTGGCTCCCGCGCACGAGGGCGCGCGGTAGAACCCCGGACGGCGGGCCCCTCCCCGGGAGGTGACGAGATGCCCCGCAAGGGAGCCCGCCCCGTCACCGACCAGACCAAGGCCGACGTACGCCGCCTCCACGCCGAGGGACTCAGCCGCAACGCCATCGCCCGCCAGCTCGAACGCTCCCCACGGACCGTCAGCGTGATCTGCGAGGAGCTGGGCTTGTCCTTCGACCGCACTGCCACCGCCGCAGCCACGCAGGCCGCCGCCGTCGACGCCCGCGCCCGCCGCACCCAGATCATGGAACGGCTCTACGACCAGGCCGAGAAGATCCTCGCCCGCCTCGAACGCCAAGACCACCGCGTCCGCGAGGTCTCGTTCGGCAAGGTCGTCACCTACCAGGTCGAGGAACTCCCCGCGCAGGACGTGCGAAACCTCATGGTCGCCGTGTCCACCGCCACCACCCAGGCCGCCAAGCTGGAGGCGCTCAACAGCGACAACGGCGTCGCCGACGCCAAGAGCATGCTTGGCCAGCTGGCCGCCGGCCTCACCGCCGCCTACCAGGCCATGGACACCGAGGGGGCCGGTGATGCTCCGTGACGTGCCCCTGCCCCTCTCCCCGGCGCAGATCAGATCGATCGTCGAGTCCCAGGACGCCCCGATCGCCCTGTGGTCCGGGGCCGTCTCGTCCGGCAAGACGATCGCGAGCCTGCTCGCCTTCCTGCTGAGACTGGCCGTCTCGCCCGATCAAGGGCTCGTCGTCATCGTCGGCCGCAGCCTCAACACCATCGAACGCAACCTCCTCGACCCGCTCCAGTCCGCGCACCTCTTCGGGCCCCTCGCCCGGCACGTGCACCACACGGCCGGCTCGACCACCGCGACGATCCTCGGCCGCACCGTGCACCTCGTCGGCGCGTCCGACGCCCGCGCGGAGGGCCGGATCCGCGGATCCACGATCGTCCTCGCCTACGTCGACGAAGCGACGCTGATCCCGCAGCCGTTCTGGATGATGCTGCTGTCCCGCCTGCGCGTCGGGAACCAGTCCCGCCTGATGGCGACGACCAACCCCGACGGCCCGTTCCACTGGCTGCGGAAGGACTTCATCCTCCGCAAGGACGCGATCGGGCTGCACCACTGGCACTTCACCCTGGACGACAACCCCTCGTTGGATCCCCAGGTCGTCCAGCGGCTGAAGGCGCAGTACACGGGCCTGTGGTTCAGGCGGTTCATCCTCGGCGACTGGTGCCTCGCCAGCGGGGCCGTCTACGACATGTTCGATGAGCACCGGCACGTGGTCGACATCCTCCCGTACATGCGCCGCTGGACCGCGGTCGGCATCGACTACGGCACCGTGAACCCGTTCTCCGCCGTGCTGATCGGGCAGGGCGAGGACGACCACCTGTACGCCGTCTCCGAGTACCGGCACGACAGCGCGAAGGCGCTGCGGCAGCTCACCGACGCCCAGTACAGCCACAACGTCCGCCAGTGGCTGGCCAACGTCCGCCGGCCCGGCGAGCAGGGCGGCGGGCGGGGCGTCCTCCCCGAATGGATCTTCGTGGACCCGTCGGCCGCGTCGTTCATGAACCAGCTGTGGACCGAGCACGTCCCCGGCATCAGCCCCGCCGTCAACGACGTCCTCGACGGCATCCGCTCCGTCGGCGTCGCCCTCGGCTCCGGGCTGCTGCGCATCCACCGATCCTGCGAGGGCCTCCTCGGCGAACTCCCCGGCTACGCCTGGGACGAGAAGGCCGCGGAACGGGGCGAGGACAAGCCGCTGAAGGTGGCCGACCACTCGGCCGACGCCCTCCGGTACGCGCTGCACTCCACCGCGCACGAGTGGCGCCACCTGATCGACTACAAGGAGGTGTCCGGTGCCGCTGCCTGACAACAACGTGCCCTGGCCGCCCCCGAAGCTTCTGCCGCAGCTGGCGGACATGCAGGTCGACGACGCGTGGTACTCCGGCGACAAGGCCAAGCTGCGCCGCGTGTACGCCCTCCAGGACATCGGCACTGGCCACAGCGAGCGTGACGGCTCCGGCCGGCCGTGGCGGTTCTGGGAGCGGCCCCGCCCCGTAGGCCGCCGCGACGGGCGGCTCCACGTGCCGCTCGCCGCCGACATCGCCGCCAAGAGCGCTGCGCTGCTCTTCTCCGAGGCGCCCACGTTCACGTTCGAGACCGCGGCCGCGCAGAAGCGGTGGGACGAGATCGCCGAGGCGTGCGGGCTCGACTGCGTGCTCCGCGAGGCGGCCGAGGTGACCTCGGCGCTCGGCGGCGGCGCGCTGCGCGCCACGTGGAACACCGCCCTCGCCCAGCGGGTCCTGATCACCGCTGTGCACGCCGACTCCGTCCTGCCGGACTGGTCGTTCGGCGTCCTGACCGGCGTCACGATCTGGCGCGAGGTCCAGCGCGAGGGCGACACCGTGCTCCGGCACCTGGAGCGCCACGAGCCCGGCACGGTGCTGCACGGCCTGTACGAGGGCACCTCGACCAACCTCGGCATGAAGATCCCGCTCACCGAGCACCCGGATACCGCGGGCATCGCCGACACCCTCGACCCCGAGGGCCCGGGCGACACGATCAAGACCGGCGTGCCGGGGCTCACCTGCGTCTACGTGCCGAACATGCGGCCCAACCGCAAGTTCCGGCAGTCGATGCTGGGCCGGTCGGACTGGCAGTCCGACGGCGTACGCGACCTGTTCATGTCCCTGGACGAGACGTACACCTCCTGGATGCGGGACATCCGCCTCGCCAAGGCCCGCCTGGTCGCCCCCGACGGCTACCTGCGCTCCGAGGGCATCGGCAAGGGCGTGTCCTTCGACGACGACCAGGAGATCTGGACAGGCATCAACGCCTCACCCACCAGCGGTGAGGGCCTGACACTGGTGCAGTTCGGGATCCGCGTCGCCGAGCATGAGCAGTCGTGGCGCAGCTTCAGCCGCAAGGCCGTCGAGTCGGCCGGCTACTCCGCTCAGTCGTTCGGCCTTGGCGACTCGACCGCGATCACCGCGACCGAGGTGCTCGCGCAGGAGCGCAGCTCGCTCCTCACCAAGGGGCAGAAGGGCGGCTACTGGGTGCCGGCGTTGGCCCAGTTCGCCGAGACCGTGCTCCAGCTCGACAGGGCGCAAGGGTTCTCCACCGTCCCCGCCGAGCGGCCGCGGGTGGAGCTGGCCGACTCTGTCACCGAGGACCGGCAGACCACCGCCACGACCCTCGAACTCCTCACCCGCGCCCAGGCTGCGAGCGTCGAGACCCGCGTCCGGATCCTCAACCCGGAGTGGGACGACACCGCGGTGAAGGAGGAGACCGAGCGGATCCTGAAGGAGACCGGCGCGCTGGTCGCCGACCCGATGATGACCGGCGCCGAGGGCCCCGGCGCGCCCGGCTTCCCCGGCGGCGGGGGTGAGGAGGCGGACTGATGCCCGTCTCCCCGGCCCTGGCGGAGGATCTCGCCGCCGCGATCACCGTCCTGTACGAGGACGCCGAACTCGCCCTGATCGAGATCCTCCGTCGGGCCCTGGCCGAGGGCATCGACTCCCCGCGCTGGGCCGAAGCCAAGCTCCGCAGCATCGGAGACCTCCGCGAGGCCGTCGAGACCGTCGCCAACGCGCTCCAGACCGACGCCAACGGCCGTGTGGCCGAGGCCCTGGCCACCGCGTACGGGCGCGGCCGGCAGGCAGCCGTGGCCGAGCTGGGGGCGCTGGACATCGGGCGGGAACTCCAGGCCCGGCGCGTGCTCCCGGGCGCCCCGGCGGTCGACCGGCTCGCCGCCTCGTACGCCGCCGACACCCGCCCGCTCTACGCCCGCATCACCCGGGCCGTGCTGGACGTGTTCCGCGGCGTCACCTCACGGGCGGCCGGCGCGCAGCTGCTCACCGGCCAGTCCCGGCGGGACGCCAGCCAGCGGGCGCTGAACGAGTTCGCCCGCCGAGGCGTGACCGGGTTCGTGGACCGGTCGGGCCGCTCGTGGGAGTTGGCCGCCTACGCGGAGATGGCCGTGCGCTCCGTCACCGCCCGGGCCGCGATCGAGGGGCACATCGACGCGCTCGCCGAGATCGGCGCCGCGCTGGTCATCGTCTCCGACGCCCCGTTGGAGTGCCCGCTGTGCCGGCCGTGGGAGGGCGAGATCCTCGCGCTCCAGGGCCCGCCCGGGCCGCACACGGTCCGCCTCGACCACGCGATCCAGCCCACCGGCCTGTTCGCCGCCCGCACGACGGTCGCCGTGCACGTGGCCGGCAGCCTGCCGGAGGCCCGCGCGGCCGGGCTGTTCCACCCGAACTGCCGACATTCGCTGGGCCTGTACTTGCCCGGGGTGACGACGCGGCCCCCTCACCACGCCACCCCCGGCACCGACTACGAGGACACGCAGCGGCAGCGCGCCATCGAGCGGAACATCCGCGCGTGGAAACGCCGCCAGGCCGCCGCCATGGACGAGGACGCCCGCCGATACGCCGCCGCCTACGTGCGCCGCTGGCAGGCCCGCGCCCGCGAGAACGTCGCCGCGCACCCGGAGGTGCGCCGCCAACCGGCGCGCGAGCAGATCGGCCGCGCCCGCTGAACGCCCGCCAGGCGCGGGCCCGATGCGCCCCAGGAGGGCTCATGTTCTTCGCCCCTTTCCGGCACCCGCAGGCCACGCACTCCCCCGGGGAGGTGCTCGGCTGGCGCCGCGACGGACGGCCCATCTACCCCATCGCGGGTGGCAGCAACGAGGGCGCCGCCGGCTCCGGCACCGACGGGCAGCCGCCCGCCGCTGACCCGCCCAAGCCCGGCCCGCCCCCCGCCACCCCGCCCGCTACGCCGCCCGCGGCGCCTGCGGCCGAGGGGGACGTGAAGTCCCTCCCCGAGTGGGCACAGAAGGCCATCGCCGACGCCCGCGCGGAGGCCGGCAAGGAGCGCACCACCGCCAAGGCCAACGCGGCCGCGGAGGCCCGCAGCGCCCTTGCCCAGGAGATCGGCAAGGCCCTCGGCATCGTCCAGGATGACAAGCCGGCCGATCCCGCGGAGCTGACCCGCACCATCACCACACAGACCGGCCGCATCGGCGAGCTGGAGGCCACCGTACGCACGCAGGCCGTGGAGCTGGCCGTGCACGGCGCGGCCGCCCGCCTCGGCGCCAACGCCGCGGCCCTGCTCGACTCACGGACCTTCCTGACCTCCGTCCAGGGGCTGGACCCCGCCACGGACGACTTCACCACCAAGCTCGACGCCGCCATCACCGCGGCCGTCGAGCAGAACCAGCAGCTCCGCGGAGGCCAGGCGCCGCGGCGGGGCGGGGGCGACTTCACCGGCGGGCCCGGTACCACAGGCCGCCCCACCTCCCTCGGCCAAGCCGTAGCCGCCGCCCTCGGGGGCGGCTGACCCAGTAGGAGCACCCCATGCCCATCACCCTCGCGCAGGCGCAGGTGAACACCCAGGCGGACGTGGACTACGCCGTCATCGACAACCTCCGCCGTTACTCGTGGCTGCTCGACCAGATCGTTTTCGACGACACGGTCACCCCCGGCACCGCCGGCGGCAGCCTCACGTACGGCTACACCCGTCTCGTCAGCGCCGCCCCGGCCGCGTTCCGAGCGATCAACTCCGAGTACACGCCCGGGCAGGCGACCCGCCAGCGGTACAGCGTGGACCTCAAGCCCATGGGTGGCTCGTTCTCCGTGGACCGGGTGCTCGCCAACCTCGGCCAGTCCGCGACCAACGAGGTCACGTTCCAGATGCAGCAGATGGAGACCTCCATCCGCACCCGATTCGCCCAGGAACTGATCCTGGGTGACACCGCGGTGGACGCGAACGGGTTCGACGGCCTGTCGAAGCTCCTCGTCGGCTCGACCACGGAGCGGACCGCGACCGTCTCCGACTGGACCGCCACGACCGTCGTCACGCAGGCCCTGGCCATGGCGCGGCTCGACGAGGTCGACGAGTGGCTGTCCACGATCGTCCCCTCCCACACCGGTGGCGGCGACCAGGGCGCGCCCGGCGCGCTCCCGCCCGGCGTGAAGGCGATCCTGGGCAACACCAAGTCGATCACGCGGTTCAAGGCGCTGGCGCGGTGGGCCGCGATGTACACCGAGGAGAAGGACAGCCTGGGCCGGAGGATCATGTCGTACGGGGACTGGGTCCTCGTCGACATCGGCGACCGCGCCGACGGCTCCGCGCCGATCATCCCCGTCTCGTCCAGCTCCACGGACCTGTACGCGGTCACGTTCGGCCTCGACTCCGTGCACGCGGCGTCCGCCGCCGGTCAGCCGCTCGTCCAGACGTGGCTCCCGGACTTCTCGACGGCCGGCGCCGTCAAGACCGGCGAGATCGAGATGGGCCCGGCCGCCCTCGTCGTCAAGAACACCAAGGCCGCGGGCGTGCTCCGCGGCATCGACGTGGTCTGAGAGGGGTGAACCGCATGCAGTACCGCATCAGCGCACCCGTCACCGACTTCACCGGCGTGTCCGCGGGCGTCAACTTCACCGCCGGCGTCGCGGAGATCGACGTGCCCGACGACGCCCAGCACCCGTACGCGCGGGCGCTGGCCTACTTCCGGCAGGCCGGCTACCACGTCGAGCCTGAGGTCGAGGCTCCGGCCGCCCCGGTCCAGGACGAGGGCGACGCCCCGTTTGACCCCGGGCAGCACACCGTGGACGAGGTCATCGAGTACCTCGACTCCGTCGCCGACGACGAGGACGAGGTCATGCGCGTCCTCCTCGCCGAGGCCGACGGCAAGGCCCGCAAGACGATCACCGAGAGGAACGCGTCATGACGCAGCTCGGCGCCTACACCCGCAACGTCCGCGACGCGCTCGCGCACGTCAACCTCTCCGACCCGTCCAGCCCGGACACCTTCCACCGGCGCAACCTGCCGCGGATCGGCCTGTACGACTCGGCCAGCGACACCGGTCAGGTCGCGCTCGCCACGGGCGTGATGACCTCGGTGCCGATCTACCTCCAGGCTGGCGACGTGGTCACCAACCTGTCGTTCCGCTCGGGAGCGACCGCGGCCGGCACTCCGACCGCGTGGTGGTTCGCGCTCTACAGCGACGCGGCCACCCCGGCGCTGCTGGCACAGACCGCCGACCAGACCACAGGCGCGTGGGCGGCGAACACCACCAAGACCCTGGCGCTCGCCTCCCCGTACACAGTGGCGAGGACCGGGATCTACTGGGCCGCGATCAACGTCACGGCGACCACGCCGCCGACCCTGATCGGCTGCTGCGCGGCGCCCGCGATCGTCACCGGCGAGCGCAACCTGTCCCAGTCGTCCGGCTCGTCGCTCACCACGACGGCCCCGGCCACGATCGCGACGCCCACGGCCAAGCAGTTCGTGCCGTACGTCGTGATCACCTGAGGCGGCCGGAATGACCCTGACCAGTGACTTCGCCGTCAGCGCGTCGGTCGTCAACACCAAGGCCAGCGACCTGTCCGCGGCCGCGGACAACCTGCTGAAGAAGTACGCCGTGCACCTCGAATCCGGCGCGGGCGCCGGGCGGGCCGACCGGGTGTTCGCCGACACCCGGACGCTCGCCGCATCCGCGTCGGAAACCCTGGACCTGGCCGGGTCGCTCACCGACTCGTACGGGACGACGACCTCGTTCGCCCGGGTCAAGTTCATCCTGATCGCGGCGTCGGGCGACAACACGAACAACGTGGTGGTGGGCAACAACGCCTCTGCCGACTTCGTGGGCCTGTGGAACGCGGCGGCCATCCTGACCCTGCGGCCGGGGATGGTGGTCTGCGCGTTCGCTGGCTCGGCGGACGCCACCGGCATGGCCGTCACGGCCACAACCGCCGACCTGATCAAGATTGCGAACTCGGCCGGGTCCACCTCGGTCGAGTACGACGTGATCATCGTGGGCAACAGCACCTGAGAGGCGGTGGCCGATGCGGGTCTACGCCACCGCCGAGCAGTACGAGACCTACACCGGCGCGGCCCCGCCGTCGGACATCGATGCCCGACTCGCGCAGGCGTCGCGCTTCCTGGAAGCGCAGGTCTTCCGCCTCTGCCTCTACGACGCCGACACGACCACGGGCCTCCCGTCGGCGGCCCTGGTCGCGGCTGCGTTCGCCGATGCGGTGTGCGCGCAGGCGCAGTGGGGCGTCGAGGTCGGTGACACCACCGGCGCGGCCGGGGCCGGCTGGGGCTGGGTCGAGATCGGCTCGGTCAGGCTCAGCCGCTCCGTCACGGCCGTGTCCGGGGCGGACTCAGCAGGCAGGCAGATCGCACCCGCGGTGTGGGACGCACTCCGGGCGCCGGACCTGACCCCGGATCTGCTGGTCGTGGGCGGGGTGGTCTCGTGATCATCCCGCTGTGGGTGCTGCGGCACACGGTGACGATCGAGGCGTACCTCGGGGACAGCTCGGCCGGCCCCCGGTACGCCGCCCCTGTGACGGCGCGGGCGTTCGTCGAGGAGAAGGCCCGCACGGTGCGCAACGCACAGGGCGAGGAGGTGACGGCCTCGACGACCGTGTACCTCCTCCCCACGCAGGAGTGCCCGCCCGAGTCCCGGGTGACCACACCGAGCGGCCGCACGGCCTCCGTCATCACGTCCGCCCGGCACGACGGCGGAGGCCTGCCGACCCCGGACCACCGAGAGGTGACCCTCGAATGAGCCAGGATGCGCGCCTCCGGTGGGAGGGCGGCCGCCTCGGAGCGTCGCGGCGCGGCCGGGCCGCCGCCGAGGAGGGCCTACAGAAGGCCTTGGAACACCTCCTCACCGAGTCCCGCCGGCTCGTCCCGCTGCGTGAGGGGACGCTGGAGCGCTCCAGCCGCGTGGTCCGGGACGGGCTGGTCGGCGCCGTCACCTACGACACCGTGTACGCGCGCAGGCAGCACGAGGAGCTGACCTGGAAGCACCTGCCGGGTCGCAGCGCCAAATACTTGGAAATCCCCATGAACACCGAGCGCCGGATCATGCTCGACCTCATGGCCGTGCCGCTGCGGAGGTGGCTCCGTGGCCGATGAACCCGACCTCCTCGACGGCCTCGCCCGCTACCTCGCCGAGCGCGGTCACGGCACGTACGGGCCCGATCTCGTCGGCGCCACCATCGTGCTGGAGCACATGCCGTCGACCCCGGACGTGGTGGTCGTCCTGACCGAGTACGGCGGCCCGGAGGCCCACGGCCGCCTGCCGTACGACGAACCGCGCGTACAGATCCGCGTCCGCGGCACCACCGACCCCCGGGTCTCCCGGGCCCGCGCGAAAGCGATCCGCTCCGAACTGCACGGCCTGAGCTACACCGTGCTCCCCGGCGGCACCGAGCTGCTCTCCGCCGTGGCACTCCAGACCGTCGAGTCCATGGGGCAGGACGACAACCGCCGTCACGAGCACGTGTTCAACCTCCAGACGGAGATCTACAGCCCGACCAAGCACCGGGCCTAACACCCCACCCCGCTTCCGCCCGCCGGCGCCGCGCCGTCCGGGCATCTCGTCATGCCCTGGAGGAGCCATGGCACCGCGCAAATACGACGCCCGCAGCGTCCGATTCGAGATCGAGGACTTCCTCAACCCCGGCACGTGGGTGGCCATCGCCCCGGGTGTCGGCTCGAACGAGGGCGGCCTCAACACGTTCACCATCAGCCGCGACTACGAAGAGGCCGACACCACGTCGTTCGGCAGCGACGGTCAGGCCGAGGGCCAGAACATGCAGATCGCCGTGGAGATCAGCCTGGAGGGCTGGCGCCTGGAGGACCCCAACACCGGCGCCCTCGACCCCGGTCAGGCCATGGTGGAGGCGCAGGCCGAACGACTCGGCAACGACAGCCTGTGCGGGTTCCGTTGGGCGACGCCCGGCGCCACCACCTGGAAGGTGTGGCAGAACGCGTACTTCCAGCTCGGTGACGAGGGCGGCGAGACCAACGAGAAGGTCACCTGGGCCGTGACCGTCAAGCGGAGCGGGCCGACGACCACGGCGGCCATCTCGTGACCGCCGGCGAGTCGTGGGACGACTTCTGGGCCGAGGTCAACGGTGCTGGCACTGAGACGATCCGCGGTGTCGAGGTGCCCGTCCCCACAGACCTGCCGCTCATCATGGAGCAGCGCCTGGAGGCCCTCGCCGACGAGGATTCGGAGGACGCGGTCCGCGAGATGGTCGGTCTGCTCTTCGGCGAGGACGTCCTCGACCAGTGGATTGCGAACCGCATGGGCCTCCGCGAGCTGAAGACTGCCATCGCGTGGGGCACGGCGAACGCTGGCGGCACCCGGGTGTCCTTCCGTGAGGCGTACGAGAGCGTCCTCAAGGGCGAGGCCGAGGCTGAGGGAAAAGCCCCGAACCGGCAGGCGCGGCGGGCCGCGGCCAAGACCGGACAGCGGCCGCGATCCGCCGCTACTTCTGGGCGGTCGAATGCGACTTCCAGCGCGAGTACGGCTACGAGCCGCACCAGATCGCGCGGTTGAGCCGCCGCCGCTTCTACGTCCTGCTGAACGGTCTCTCCGGTGACGCGGTGTTCCGCCAGGTCGCCGGAGACGAGATGTCCATCATCGACGACCCCGCGCGGATCGCGGCGGCCCTCGACGGCCTGTGAGTGAGGAGGGCCCGCCATGGCGATGACGATCGGCGAACTCGTCGGCTACATCCGCGCCGACGACAGCGCGTTCCGGCGCGGGGTGAACCGGGCGCAGGCCGGCATGGAGCGGCTGCGCGATACGACCGCGGCCCGGCTGCGGGACATGCGGGAGCGGTTCGTCTCCGAGTCCCGCGACATGGCCGACGCCATGGCCGACAGCGTTGCGGACGCGACGCAGGAAGCGACCGCCTCGGTCGAGCGGTTCACGCGGGACGCGCGCGGCCGGCTGCGGAACTCCCGCGGGCATTTCGTGAGCGAGGCCGCCGCCATCGCGCAGGGGTTCACCGAGGCGGTCCAGAACGGCGCCGACGACGGCATGACCGGTTTCGTGGCCACGATCCGGCGGCATTTGCGGCGCCTGCGGGGCGACGTGGACGGCGAGTCCCGCTCCCTGTGGTCCCGTCTGATCAGCCGCGGGCACGAGTCCGGAGAGGAGTCCGGCCACGGGGCCGGGCGCGGGTTCCTGCGCTCGTTCGCCCGCACCATGCGGTCCGGGATCGGCAACGCGTTCCAGGCGGGCCTGTCGGGCCTCCAGTCGGTGACGGGCCAGTCGAACCCGTACATCGCGGCCGTGGTCCTCTCCTTGGTCACGGCCATCGGTGCGGCGCTGGGCCCGGCGATCGCCGGGGTCATCGGCGGGCTTATCGTGGCCGGCGCGGGCATCGGCATGATCGGCCTGAGTGCGCTGCTGGTGAAGGACGAGCCGAAGGTGAAGCAGGCCGCCACGCGGCTGACCTCCACCGCCAAGCGGGTTTTCCAGAGCGCGGCCCAGCCGATGGTCCAGCCGATCTCCGACGCGTTGGGCAGCCTGGAGAAGTCGGCGAAGTCCGTAGGCCCGAAGCTGCGCGAGGCGTTCAAGGCCCTGGGCGATTCGGGCGCGACGAGCGCCCTGACCTCCGGAATCGATCAGCTCGTCAAGAAGATGCTGCCCGGACTCATCAGCATGCTCCAGAAGTCAAAGCCCGTGTTCGAGGGGCTGTCGACGCTGCTGGGCCGCATCGGCGCAGGCCTCGGCAAGATGTTCAGCACGATCGGGTCCGGCAGTCCGGCGATGGGCCAGGCCCTTGCTGACCTGGGCTGGCTGCTGGAGAAGACCCTGTCCGGCATCGGCTTCTTCATCTCGGGCCTCGCGCAGATGTACACGAAGGTCCGCCCGTTCATCGTTCAGGTGATCGGCCTGTTCGAGTGGCTGTATAACGTGCTCGTCGGCCACTCGATCATCCCCGACCTGGTCAATGCGATCGTCGGGTTCCTGGCCAGCCTGCCCGGCCGTGCCGCGGCCGTCCTGTCGGGCCTCCCAGGCGCGATCATCAGCCGCGCGCAGGACGCCGCGACGCGGGCTCGGGCTGCGATCCAGTCCGGCGTGGACAGCGCCGTACGCACCCTGTCGAGCCTCCCGGGCCGGGCCCGGGGCGCTCTGGCGGGTCTCGGCGGCACCCTGTACTCCGCCGGTCAGACCCTGATCAACGGCCTGATCAGCGGCATCTACTCGAAGTTCCAGTCGGTGCGGTCTGCCCTGTCGAGCCTGACGTCGATGCTGCCGGACTGGAAGGGCCCGGCGGCCGTCGACGCGAAGATCCTCGCCCCCGCTGGCCGGAGTGTCATCGAGGGCTTCCAGCGGGGCATCGCGGGCGCCACCCCGGGCCTGCGTAACCAGCTCGGCGGCCTGACCGGCGCCCTGCCCGGCATGGCGCTCCCCGGCGGGCGTGGCAGTGCTGCTGCGGCACCGCAGCCGGCGCCTACGCGCGTGATCGTCGAGGTGCGCGGGCCGGAGGAGGTCGTCCGGCTGATCCGGACGGCCGTCGCCAAGAACGGCGGCGACGTGCAGAAGTACCTCGGCAACAAGAAGTAGGGAGGCCGCCGTGGCCGTGCCTGACGTGCGATTCGCTCTCGACCTCGGGGGCGTCCTCACCGACATCAGCGATGACGTGCTGCTGGAGGACGGGGCCCGGCATGCGCGCGGCCGGCGGGCCGAGGGCAGCAGCGTGGACGCCTCCACGGCGGACCTGACGCTGAAGAACGGCGCCAAGTACAACAGGAGGAACCCGAACAGCCCGTACTCGGGGCTGCTCGGCCCGAACACCCCGCTCCACGTCAGCACGTTCGCCGGCGAGACGGTCCTCGACGTGCCGTACGGCGTCGCGGGGCGGGCCTCGACGCCCGATCACGCGTCGCTGGACATCACTGGGGACATCGACGTGCGGGTCGAGCTGGAGGCGGCGGCGTGGGCGGGGCGGCACACCGCGAACGCCTGGGAGGTCGCGGGCAAGTACGTCACGACCGGCAACAACAGGTCGTGGCAGATGCTGATCGGCAACAGCGGCGCGCCTCATTTCCGCTGGTCGCCGGACGGCACGATCACCAACGCGATCATCCGGGATGCGGAGACCGTCGTGCCGTTCGGGCCGGGCGCGGTCGGGGCGGTGCGCGCGACGCTGGACGTGAACAACGGCTCCGGCGGCTGGACGCTCTCCTTCTACGTCGCGCCAACGCTGGCCGGGCCGTGGGTGCTGCTGGAGGACCCGATCGTCACCACCGCGGGGACGACGAGCGTGTTCGCATCGACGGCGCCGCTCGACATCGGCGACACCGCCGACCTCGGGTTCGGCAACGTCGGCCGCCGGTTCCGCGCGGCGGAGATCCGCTCGGGCATCGACGGCACGATCGTCGCCGCCCCCAACTTCCTGGCGCAGGCCTCCGGCGCCACATCGTTCGCGGACTCCGCCGGCCGGACGTGGACGGTCGCCAACGGCGCCACGATCACCGACCGCCGGTCGCGTGCCGTCCTCGGCGTGCCGGAGTGGTCGCCGCGCTGGCACCAGTCCGGGCACCACGTGCGGACCCCGATCCAGGCCTCCGGCATCCTGCGCCGTCTCGGGCAGGGCGCCAAGGCCCTCGACTCCGCGCTACGCCGCCGCATGCCGTCGTTCAACCCGGTGGCGTACTGGCCGATGGAGGACGGCAGGGAGGCTGTCCAGGCATACAGCCCGACCATCGGGGTCGCGCCGATGCGGGTCACCGGGCTGGAGATGGCCGGGGACGACTCGCTCCCGTCGTCGAAACCGCTGCCGGTGATCGGGACGGCGTCCAGCATCAAGGCCACCGTGCCCGCCCACTCCGCCTCTGGCTGGCATCTGGAGTTCGCGTACCGCCTGGACGACGACCCGGGCTCGTTGCAGACCCTGATGGAATGGACGATCTCCGGCTCGCCGTGGAAGATCTGGCGACTCCGCGTCGGCAACAACTTGATGAACCTGATCGTGGAGGACGGCGAGGGCGCCACCACCCTCGTGCTCAACGCGCCCTCCACGGGCCTGTTCGGCACGGGCTGGGGACGCTACCTCATCCAGGCCACCCCCAACGGCAGCAACCTCGATCTCCACTCGGCGTGGATCACCCTCGGCGCCGGCGGCTACCAGTCCAACGGCACGCTGAACAGCACCTCCGCCGGGCGGATCACCGGCATCAACACCCGCTTCGGCGCAGGCCTGGACGGCGCCTCCATCGGCCACCTCGTGGTGTTCGGCAACGACGACACCGAGACGTTCTCCTCGGCGGACAGCGGTTTCACCGGCGAGCGCGCGGGCGTCCGCGTCGAGCGGCTGTGCTCCGAGGAGTCCATCCCAGCGCGGGTGGCCGGGTTCAGCACCGAGCAGGAGAAGATGGGCCCCCAGCTGCCGACCACGATCCTGGACCTGCTCGCCGAGTGCGAGGCGACCGACGGCGGGATCCTGCTGGAGGACCGCGACCGGGCCGCGCTGGTCTACCGGGGCCGGTCGAGCATGTACAACCAGACCCCCCGCCTGACCCTGCCCTACAGCCAGTTGGCGCCGCCGATGGAGCCCGTCGACGACGACCGGCTCCTGCGCAACCAGTCCACGGTGCGGCGCGACGGCGGCTCGTGGGCCACCGAGGCCCGCGAGGACGGGCCGCTGTCCATCGCCGACCCGCCCGACGGCGCCGGCCTGTACGACCAGGACGTGACGCTGTCCCTCGCGTCCGACGACCAGTGCCAGCGCATCGCCGGGTGGCTCACCCACCGCGGCACGTGGGACGAGTCCCGCTACCCGTCCATCACGCTCCGCCTGCACAGCCACCCCGACCTCGTGGCCGACACGTGCCGCGTGGACGTGGGCGACGTGATCCGGGTGACCGACCTCCCGTCGTGGCTGCCGCCCGGGGACCTCGACCTCCTCGTCGAGGGCTACGAAGAGACCTGGGGCCCGTTCTCGTGGGAGATCACGTTCGCGTGCTCCCCGGCCGGCATCTGGACCGTCAACCGGGCCGCCGCCGGCTCCCGCAACGACACCGCGGGGACCGAACTCGCCGTGGCGGTCGACGCCGACGACACGACCCTGGTCGTCGACGTGCACGAGGGCCCGCTGTGGACCACGGATGCGGAGGACTGCCCGCTGACGGTCACGGTCGACGGCGAGGACATGACCGCGACCGCGATCACCGGGGACATCGAGGACCAGTACACCCGCACGGTCACGTCCGGGTGGGGCACCGCGAGTTCGGGACAGACCTGGACGCTCACCGGCGGCAGCAACAGCGAGTACAGCGTCCAGGGGGTGTAGCCGGTGGCCGACCTGTACGACGACTACGCCGACCTGGCGGCCAACGAGGTCGAGGGCGTGGACTACTCGCGGCACTCGAACACCCCGGCCGGCGCGACGTGGTCCAGCATCGCGATTCACGGCGGCGGCATCGAGGCGGGATCCGGCGAAATGGCCTATCAGGTCGCCGGGTCCCGCATGATGTATTACGAATTCAAGGGCCTCAAAAACACCGGAAATCAGGACCTGCACATCACAAGCACCCATTTCGATGAGCCGATTTGCGTAGCCCTCCAGGCGACGGCCCTGCGTACCATTTCGTTCCACGGCTACACGGGCACGCTACTCCAGCCCGAAACCGCGCTCGGCGGCCTGGACCCGCTCCTACGTGCCAGGATCGCCACCGCGCTACGCAACGCGGGGTTCGCCGTCATCAACGCTCCGTCGGAAATCGGCGGCACGGACCCGCTGAATATCGCCAACCGGAATGTCCGGGGTGAGGGCGTGCAGCTCGAAATGAGCCGCGCCCAGCGGCAGCAGTTTTTCCCGAATGGCGACACGAGCCGCGCAATGCGGGATTCCGGGCAGCGTACGGCCGCGTTCTACGCGTACGCGGCGGCCGTGCAGGCGGCGTACGAGGGCTACGGGTACGTGTCGCTCACGAGCATCAACACCTCCCGCTACTGCACGATCTCCGCACCGTCGGCGGACGTGGACATCTCCGCGACCGTCTCGACGGACAAACTCGCCAGCGGTGGCGGGCACTTCATGCAGCTGGTGGCGCGCTGGGCCGACGCCTCGAACACCTACCTGGCCAGGCTGGAGTTCAGCACGACGCAGACCGTCATCCTGACCCTCCGCAAGCGGGTCGCCGGGACCGAGACGCTCCTCGTGCAGCACACCACCGACCTCACCCACGCGGCTGGCCGCCGGTTCGCGATTCGCCTCCAGGTCTCCGGCTCCACGCTGCGCGCGAAAGCGTGGCTGGACGGCACGTACGAGCCGCCGGCGTGGCAGCTGGAGACGACGGACACCTCTCTGACGGCCGCCGGGTCGGTCGGTGTCCGGTCGATCCTCAGCTCGACCAACACCAACGTCCTGCCCGTCACGGCGAGCTGGGGTGACTTCCGGCTGCGAAGCGACCGGCAGCGCGTGTTCGTCACCCGGTCCGCCAACGGCGTCAGCAAGAGCCACTCCGCCCTCGCCGATGTGCGGCTGCGCAAGCGGCCCGTCGTCGCCCTCTGAGAGGAGCGCTCATGTTCACGGGATGGGCCGCCGGCTCGCACGTCACCGCGGAGAAGCTCGACGCGATCAGCGGCATCTGGACGGAGTACAGCCCGACGTGGACGGGCTCGGTCTCGACCCCCGCGATCGGGAACGGGACGCTGGAGGGCGAGTACGCCCTGGTGGGTGGCATCTGCTTCGTGCGGGTGTCGGTCGAGATGGGTTCGACGACGACGTACGGGTCTGGGCAGTACAAGTTCTCGCTGCCGTTCACGGTCGCAACGCTGGGCACCACCAAAATGGGGTATATCGGCTCTGCGTACTGCACGGACGCAGGCGTGGCGTACTACGCCGGTATCACCCGGGCGATCGGCGGCGAGAGCTTCATGATCGCCATTTCTGGCACGACATCCACCGGCTCAACGCCCGCCGAGTGGAACCCCGTCCGCCCGTTTACGTTCGCCAGCGGCGACGCGATCAACCTGTTCCTCGCCTACAAGCCCGCCTGACCCTCACGCGACTTCCAGCCCTCGCCGTCCGGCGCCGGGCCCCTTCCGCATGCCCTGGAGGGCGTATGGCCACCCCCATGACCGCATCCCAACGCCTGGCCGCCCTGCGCGCCGAGGGCCTGACCGTCGTCGAGCACGAGGGCTGGCGCACCCACGACCGCAACCACAAGGGCCCCTGGGGCCCGGTGCACGGCGCGATGATCCACCACACCGCCGGCACCGCCCCGGGGGACGCTGACGTCGTGTGGAGCGGCCGGGCGGACCTGCCGGGCCCGTGCGCGCACGACTACCTCTCACCTCAGGGCGTCATCACGATGATGAGCGCGGGCCGCGCCAACCACGCTGGCGGGGGCTCCCCGGCCGTCCTGGAGGCCGTGAAGAACGAGAACTACGGAGACCGGCCGCCCGCCCCGACGCACCACGACGGCGACGACGGAGCGGCGGACGGCAACCGCTCGTTCTACGGCCTGGAGGCCTCCAACGCCGGTGGTAAGGGCGACGCGTGGCCGGCGGTGCAATACGACGCCGCAGTCCGCTGGGCAGCCGCCCACCTCCGCTTCCACGGCTGGACGGCGAAGTCGACCATCGGCCACAAGGAGTGGTCGGACTGGAAGCCCGACCCCCGTTTCGACATGGTGCAGTTCCGGAAGGACGTGGCCGAGCGGCTGCGGCATCCCGCGTCATGGTCGCCCGGCGACGAGTCCGAGCAGCCGCCGACCAAGCCGCCGGCGCCCCCGGCCCGGCCGGTGGTCGACCTGTCGCGGCTCATCGACGCGGCCCGCCAGGACCCGCCCAAGGCCGGGACACCGGTGTCGTACGCGGGCGTGAAGACCGTCGAGGCCGCGCTCGTTGCCGAGGGCCTGCTCGACCGGTCGCTCGCCGATGGCCACTACGGGACCGCGACGCGCACCGCGTACGCGAAGTGGCAGCGCCGGTACAGCGAGGCCAACCGGCTCGGCTGGACCTCGGCCGACTGCGACGGCATCCCCGGCCGCGCCTCCCTCGTAGCCCTCGGCGCCCGCCGCGGGTTCACCGTCACCAGCTAGGAGACCCTCGTGTCTGAACTGTCCTTCCCCTCCGCCGAGACCCTCGTCCGGACCGGCACGACCTACGCCAAGGACCTCGTCGAGCGGGTCCTCACCTCGTTCCTCGGTGCGTTCGTGGGCGGCATCGTCATCACGCAGCCGCTCAACGGCTCGATGTGGCAGGCCGCGGCTGCGGGCGGCGCCGGCGCGGTGGTGTCCCTGCTGAAGGGGCTCGCCGCGCGCCTCCGGGGCTCGGCCAACTCGGCCAGCCTGGCTCGGGGGGTGTAACCCGCCATGACGACAGCACCCGATCCGGGCGTGTACATCAGCTCCGCCCAGATGTACCAGGAGGTGAGGGTGCTGTCGGAGGCGGTGTCCCGCATCGAGGCCAAGTTGGACGGCATCCTGACCAACGCCTCCGCCCTCACGAAGGACGTCGAGGACCATGAGGCTCGACTCCGCGCGCTGGAGCGGGCCCGCTGGCCGCTGCCCACCATCGGGGTCCTGGCCGGGCTTGGCGGGGCCGTCACGGGCGCCCTGGCGCTCGTCGGCAAGTAGGGAGGGGCGATGGCCCGCCGTAATGTCGTCGGCACCGTCCACGACCTCTTCACCGACGCCGCGGCGACCGGCGTGACCGTGACCCTGTCGGCGCTGCCGCGTCGCTGGACCGACGAGGCTGGGGGCCGGGTCCTGGCCGCCCCCGACCACCCGGTCACCGTCACGGAGGGGGCGTGGTCGGCGTCGCTGCTCCCGACCGACGAGCCCGGCATCGAGCCGGCCACCGGCCGGTACTACCGGCTGACGGAGGCGGTCGACGGGGTGCCGGTCCGGGTGCGGGTGTTCGAGGTGCCGTCGGGGGTGGGGGATCTCAACATCGGCGACCTGGTCGTCGCCGACCCGGGCCTCCCCGGGTACGTGCGCGGCGCGACGGGGGCGGCTGGCCCCACGGGCCCGGCCGGCCCGCAGGGCCCACAGCCCGAGCTGGGGGCCGCCGGCGCGGGGGCTGCCATCGCGCTCCGCTCGACGGACCCCACGACGACGAACGCCCGCACGCCGACGGCGCACGCGGGCTCCCACGCCGTGGGCGGCTCCGACCTCCTCACCCCGGCCGCGATCGGCGCCGACCCCGCGGGAACAGCCTCGGCGGCCGTGGCAGCCCTGTCCGCGCTCACGCAGACGGTCGTCAAGGCGGCCGACGAGTCCCGTACGAGCGTGACGACGGTGTCGGACGACGGCCACCTGTTCGCGTCGCTGGAGGCCAACTCGGTCTACCGGTTCAACAGCACGCTCCTGTTCGACGGGCCGGAGGCCGCCGACGCCACGATCACGTTCACCGCGCCCTCGGGGGCGGTCGGCGGGTGGGCGCCGTACGCGGGCACGCTCGGCACGACCGTGCCGGACGGCTCCGCGCAGCTGAAGGTGGCCGCGCGCCAGTTCGGCTCGAACTCCGACATCGGCGTGATGGCCTCCTCGGCGTCCCTCGCCGGCATCATGGCGTCGCCCCGCGGCATCGTGTCGACCGGGCCGACCCCGGGCCTGCTGCGGCTGCGCTGGGCCCAGCAGACCACCAACGGCAGCCCGGTGTGGCTCCGGGCGGGTTCGCTGCTGGAGGTGGTCAAGATCTCCGGGGCGGCGCCGGCGGCGTCCGGTATCAACCTCGACTCCCCGCTCGCCCTGCCGTCCGATCAGGGGCTCCTCGCCTGGACCGGCGACCCCAACGACGCCGGACACGTCACCGCGCAGTCGGTAGGCGGGGTGGCTGGCCGGATCACGCTGGTGAAACTCCAGCTCCGCAAGTCGATCACGTGGAGTCGCATCTGGTTCGGGCTCGCCGGCGTTGACCCGGGCGCGAGCCTGTCGAACTGCTACCTGGGGGTGTATGACTCGGCGGGTGTGCTGCGGGGCGTGACGGCCGACATCTCGGCGGACCTGTCGTCCGGCGCGGTCGGGAAATCCGTGGCGTTGGTGACGCCGTTCACCGCGGGGCCCGGCGAGTGGTACATCGCGCTGCTGCTCAACGGCAGCTGGGCGACCAACCTGCTCACGTTCAAATCCACTGGTGCGGGCATCACGGTCAACTGCGGCCTGTCCGCGCCGCGGCTGCGGTACTCCAACATCGGCTCCGGCCAGACGAGCCTGCCGGCGACGCTGGACCTGACGTTGCAGTCGACGAGCACCATCAACACCGGCTGGGCCAGCCAGTGGTACGGCGTGTCCTGAACAGCGAACGCCCCCTCTCCGGCCTGCGGGCCGCGGGAGGGGGCGCTTTCGTGCGTTCTCGATCACACGGAAGCGGCCTCGCCCCCTACGCTGTCCAGTGACGAGCTGCACAGAGAGGGGCAAGGCCGTGTCACCTGATGCTACCCCCGACCCGTATGACGACCCAGTGCGCTTCGGGCAGAGAGTCCAGATCTACCGCAACCGTAGAGGCATGACCCGCGAACAGCTGGCTGGGCTCGTCGGACACCACGAGTCCTGGGTCAAGAAGGTGGAGAGCGGCAAGTTGAAGATCCCCCGCTTGCCGGAGCTGTTCCGGATCGCCGAGGCGCTTCGGGTGCGCCGACTGAACGACCTCGTCGGCGAGATCGGCGGCGAGCCGCAGGTCGACTTGTTCGCCGGTCCCGGCCACGCCAAGCTGCCGGCCGTCCGGGCGGCCCTGGACACGTTCCCCTTCTCCGGGGACCGACCTGCGCCGTCGACCTCGTACCTACGGGCCGCTCTCGACGCGGCGTGGAGCGCACGGCACAGCGCGCCCAACCACCGCGAGGTGCTCGGTGATCTGCTCCCCGGGCTCATCCGCGACGCCCAGCTCGCCGTACGGCAGGCGGATTCGGGGCCCGAGCGGCGGGCCGCTCAGGCGATCCTGTCCGAGACGTACTCGCTGACGCAGTTCTTCGTGGCCTACCAGCCCGACTCGGCGCTGCTGTGGCGGGTCGCCGAGCGCGGCATGGTCGCCGCCCAGGAGTCCGAGGACCCGCACGCCATCGGCGTGGCTGCCTGGCTGACCGCGCAGGCGCACCGGGACTCCGGCCCCGGTCACTACGACGCGGCCGACACGGTCACCATGAGGGCGCTGGAGCTGCTGGAGCCCCGGCTGGCGGACGGCCCCGTGCAGGTGCGGGCCATCGTCGGCGCGTTGAAGTTCGAGGCGGGGTACACCGCGGCGCGGAGGGCCGACAGTGGCACCGCGTGGGGCTGGTGGGATCGCGCGGACCGGATCGCGCAGCAGCTGCCGGCGGACTACTTCCACCCGGTGACTTCGTTCGGCCGGGCGGTGATGGGCGCGCACGGCGTGACGGTCGCGGTTGAGTTGCGGAACGGCGGGGAGTCCGCGCGGCAGGCCAACCGGGCGGAGGCGCACGCGATCCCGTCCCGGCCGCGGCGGGCCCGGCACCGCATCGAGCAGGCGCGCGCCTACTACCTCGACGGCCAGTACGAGACGGCGCTGACGACTCTGGAGCAGGCCTACGAGGCCGCGCCGGAGACCGTCCGGTACAACGGCTACGCGCGCAGGATGGTGCTGGAGGAGAGTGAGGTGCGGTCGCCGGAGCGGCGGCAGCGAGCCAGCCGACTGGCCGTAGATATCGGCATGTTGGCGGCGTGAACGAGGGGGCCCAAACTGGGCCCCTTCTTCGTGTCGGGACCCCTCAGGCTTAGCTCACCACCCGCTGACGACGGTAGGGAGCACAGCGTGAGCAGGCGAACGGCCGTGGCCGAGTGGCTCGCCCAGAGCCACGACAACCCCCAGCAGGCCCACACCGAATGGGCGCAGCGCGGCATCGCCGTCCTCCCCACCGGCGGCCGGTTCGGGGCCGTACGGATCCCTGAGGCGCTCGTGCAGGCCGCCGTCGAGTCCACCGACAACGACCACGTCGGCTACGTCCTCGCCGAGCAGCTGAACGGCCCCGTCATCCACGACGGCCGGGGCCGGAACTACTACGCGCTGCTCCGCCCCGAGGACCGCCTCGCGTGGGCCACCACCGCGCCGGGCGTCGAGTACCTCCCCCCGCGCACGCACCTCGGCGTCCCGGCCGCCGGCCTGTGCCAGTACACGGCGGCGACGCCGATCTACTGGGCGGTGCCGGTGATCCGGCCGTCGTACTGCGACCTGGCGGCTCTGGCGATGCTCGTGCACGTCGGGGCCGCTCGGCTGGCGGAGGCCCGCCCGTCGGCCGCGTTCGTCGGACGGGCCGGGATGCCGCCGTTGACGGCCGAGCAGGCCGCGGGGCACCCCCAGTGAGCAACCGCGGCCAGCAGGTGGCCTACGTGGTCGCGCTGCTCGCCCTGCTGGTCTCGCTCGGGTTCGGCATCACCACCCGCTGACGCGGGCCCCCGGACCCCCGCCCGCTGGTCGCCCGTACGGGTGACCACGTGCGGGTCGCACCACCTCTCAGCGGATGGCCGACCACGCTGGCACCGACCTCGAAGGAGACCCAGCATGTTCCGTCTGCCGCCGCCCTGTCCGAACGGACCCCACGGCCCCCAGTTCCCTGCCCTCTGGAAAGACACCAGCCTCACGGGGCCGAACACCCCGGACCGGTGGCGCTGGTTCTGCAACGGGTGCCGGTCGTTCTGGGAGCCCAACCCTGAGCAGAAAGCGAGGTACACCTGATGGGCCACCGTCAAGACACTGCGACGCCCTGCGGGCACATGGTCCCGGACCCGTCCAACCCGAGTCAGCTGATCGGGTGCACGGGCACCAAGTCGACGGTCTACGAGTACGACGACAACGGCCAGTGCGTCAGCCAGCAGTCCTACCCGTGCGGGTCCTGCGGCCGCGGCTGATCTACCGCGAGGACAGCCCCGGCCGAGCCCCGGCCGGGGCTACTCCTTGACGAGCTGCGCGAGGGGTACGCCGACGGCTTTCGCGATGCGCAGCAGCATGGTGAGGCTCGGGTCGGAGAGGGCGTACTCGATGCGGTGCACGGTCTTGTGGTCGATGCCGGCAAGCGCTCCGAGGGCCTCTTGGGTGAGTCCGGCGGCCTCGCGGGCGGCCCGTACGCGCGCGCCGATGGTCTGGCGGCGGGTGAGGACCCAAGCGGGCGGCGGATCGGACGGCACCCGACCACGCTCGACCGATCATGATCGCTTGTCCTTACCTGCCCAGGTAAATTGTTTGATCTTGAAAACCAGGGGTATGGGGTCCCCCACTTCCCCTCAGCCCCAAAACCAATCGGCCGACCGAAATCTTGTTCGAGTTACGCTCAGTGTCTTGACGTAACGTTTCGGCCACGTAGCCTCGTACATGCATCAACCACCTGGCATATGCCGCGCCACCCACGGACGCCCCCCACGGCACGCCCTGCACCGAGCGGAGAGACCGATATGCCCACCCTTGCCGTAGCAGCCGTGACGGGCCTCCTCGCGTGCGGTCTCGCCGCCCTCGCTCTCCACGCCCGACGCCTGAACCGGCAGGTAGGCACCCTGGGGGCCGAGCTGGACGACCTCCGCACGGAAATCGCCTGCGCCCGCATCGAGGGCGTCCTCGCCCAACCGCAGACCGTTCCCGGCGCCCGCGCGGGGGAGGGCCCGGTCCAGCACCGGGCCCCGTGACCCCTACCCCGCCGCCGCGTTGACCGCCCGCAGCCGGGGGCGATTTCCCGCCATGGCCGCCTCGATCGTCGCCATCGCGTCGTCGTCCGCCTCCGGCAGCAGGTGCCCGTACACGTCGCTCGTCGTCTTGATGGACTCGTGGCCCAGCCGCCGCTGTACGTACGTCAGCGGGTGGCCGGCCGAGATGAGCGCGGCGGCGTGCGAGTGCCTCAGATCGTGGGGGGTCGGGTTCTTGTGCTGCGCCAGGAGCCCGGCCTTCTTCGCCCGCGCCACTGCGCGCTTCCACCGGTCGTGGAAGGTGCTGTAGTGCAGGCGCTGCCCCTTGTCGCCGGTGAAGTAGAGGCTCTCGGCGCTGCTCAGCCCCTTCTCCAGCTCGAGGAGGGCCTCGACCACCGACGTGCTGATGCGCAGCGTCCGCCGGCTCTTCTTGGTCTTGGGCGTGCCGAGGTAGTAGGCGCCGGTCTCGTCGCGCTTCCACGCCCGCTTCACCCGCACTCGGGGCTTCGCTCCCGACACCTCGAGGATGCACGTCGGGGCCAACGCGGTCAGCTCACCCCACCTCAAGCCCGAGCCGTATTTCACGTCGACCATCAGTTGGTCCTGCCGCAGCGTCAGGCACGAGCGCAGCGCGTGCACCTCCTGCGGGGTGAGGAACTCGATGTCCTCGTCGTCGTCCGAGGCGCCGGAGTCGTCGATGCGGGGGAGGTTGGTCAGCTCGCAGGGGTTCCGGCTGCGGAGCGGGGGTTCGGCCCGGACGGCCTCGTTGAGGATCGAGGAGAGCAGCCCGTGCAGGTTGCGGATCGTCTTGGGCGACATCGGCCGCGCCTTCGGGCTCCCGTCCGGCATCCGGCCGCGCGTCACCCGAGTCCGCTCCAGCACGCGCACCCACGCCTTGATGGTGTCGCCGGAGAAGTGCTCGACGCTGCGCACGTCGCACTCACCGAACGTCGGGTAGATCCACTTCTCCAACTCTTTCTGGCAGGCCGCGCGGTAGCGCTCCTCGATGCCGGTGCGGTTCTCGATGACCCGGCGGGCGTACACCCGGAAGCGGTAGGCGTCCTCCGCCGCGGTCTCGGCCGCGATGTACCCGCGGCCCTTGACCCAGCCCGGGGGCCAGTGCTGGCCGGCGTCGTCCACGGCCTCTTTGAACACGCCGGCGGCCGTCTCGTCCTCGAACGATTCGGACTGCTGGGCGCCGGCGCGTGTGCCGCCGTCACGCCACTTGACCTGGTAGCTGGTGATCTCTCCTGCGCGGTTTTTCCGCGGGTGCACGCTCGCCATGACGGGACTCTACCGGCGGTGTTCCCCCGGTGTTCCCGCGCTTGCGTGAGAATGTTGCCCGCCAGGGTCGTTTCACCTGGTCAGGGCGCGTATGGAGTTCTGTGCCCGGAGCCGGACTTGAACCGGCACGGCCGAGTAGGCCAGCGAGGTTTAAGCTCGCCGTGTCTGCATTCCACCATCCGGGCAAGACGTCGGGCTCCGCGAAAAGCCTTGAACGCAGTGGTGAGCCTAACCGGAACAGTCCTCCCTTCAGGCGAAGATCATCCCGATGTTGTCTGATTTTATTGACGCTTGAGGGACCGTCAGGCGCGAGAACGCACGGTCCGGACCATGCGCGCCCGGCGCCCGCCCACGATCGGAATGACGGGATTTCGACGGCACCGCGCCACCCCTGGCCACCCCCCTGGGCGGACCGCCGCGAGGGGGACGGACCGCTTCCGCCGTCATACCAAAGGAGGACCCGGCGGCCCTCCCGGTCAGACTCCGGTGGACCCAGGAACGAGCTTGGCGGCTGATCCCCCGGCCGCTTTCCCCGGTGACGATGGAAAGGTCCCGCAGACCGCGTACCGAGCCCCGACTGGAGCACCTCGTGACCACCATGAACCTCGCCCCCCAGACCACCGCCGTGGCCGCCCGCGCCACGGAACTGTCGAAGGTCTACGGGCAGGGCGAGACCCAGGTGGTCGCCCTGGACCGGGTCTCCGTGGAGTTCGGGCGCGGTCAGTTCACCGCGATCATGGGCCCCTCGGGCTCCGGCAAGTCGACGCTGATGCACTGCGTCGCCGGCCTGGACACCTTCAGCAGCGGCTCCGTCCGCATCGGCGACACCGAGCTGGGCTCGCTGAAGGACAAGCAGCTCACCCAGCTCCGCCGGGACAAGATCGGCTTCATCTTCCAGGCCTTCAACCTGCTGCCGACGCTCACCGCCCTGGAGAACATCACGCTCCCCATGGACATCGCCGGCCGCAAGGCCGACAAGCAGTGGCTGGAGAACGTGATCCAGATGGTCGGCCTCTCCGGCCGCCTCTCCCACCGCCCCACCCAGCTCTCCGGCGGCCAGCAGCAGCGCGTCGCCGTCGCCCGCGCCCTGGCCTCCCGCCCCGAGATCATCTTCGGCGACGAGCCCACCGGCAACCTCGACTCCCGCTCCGGCGCCGAGGTCCTGGGCTTCCTCCGCAACTCCGTCCGCGAGCTGGGCCAGACCGTCGTGATGGTCACCCACGACCCGGTCGCCGCGTCCTACGCCGACCGCGTCGTCTTCCTCGCCGACGGCCGCATCGTCGACGAGATGTACCGCCCCACCGCCGACGGCGTACTGGACCGCATGAAGGCGTTCGACGCCAAGGGCCGTACCAGCTGAGGCCCTGCCCAGCCCCGATCCGCCTCAGCCCCCCGAGACTTCTGGACTCCTCCACCATGTTCCGTACAGCCCTGCGCAACATCCTCGCGCACAAGGCCAGGCTGCTGATGACGGTCCTCGCCGTCACCCTCGGCGTCGCCTTCGTCGCCGGCACCCTGGTCTTCACCGACACCCTGGGCAAGGCCCTCTCCGGCCAGTCCGCCAAGAGCTTCAAGGACGTCGCCGTCTCCGTCACCTCGTACGGGCAGGTCCGCGACGACAACGGCAAGCTGGAGGGCGACCCGGGCATCAGCCAGCGCACCCTCGACCAGGTGGCGGCGCTCGACGGCGTCGCGAGCGTCTCCGGACGCGTCTCCGGCTTCGCCGGCGTCGGCGACCAGAACGGCAAGCTGATCGGCACCGGCTGGTCCAACCGCGGCTCCAACTTCGACCCCGCCGGCGACGGCAAGGACCCGCGCTACGACTTCACCGAGGGCAGCGGCCCGGCGAACGCCGGCCAGGTCGCCCTCGACGAGGCCAGCGCCGAGACCGGCAAGTACAAGGTCGGCGACCGGATCCGGGTCGCCACCAACGGCCCGGTGAAGGAGTACACCCTCTCCGGCGTCTTCACCACCGAGGACGGCGCGGTCAACGCCGGCGGCAGCCTGGTGCTGTTCGACACCTCCGTCGCCCAGAAGCTCTACCTCAAGCCCGGCTTCTACGACGAGCTGTCCGTGGCCGCCAAGCCCGGCGCCTCCGCCGACCAGCTGCTCGGCGCGGTCAAGCCGCTGGTCAACGGCAAGAGCACCGAGGTCAAGACCGGCGCCGAGCTGGCCCGCGACCAGGCCATGTCCATCGAGCGCGAGATGAGCGGCATGAGCACCATGCTGCTGGTCTTCGCACTGATCTCGCTCTTCGTCGGCATCTTCCTGATCTACAACACCTTCACCATGCTGGTCGCCCAGCGCACGAAGGAGCTGGCCCTGCTGCGCGCCGTCGGCGCCAAGCGCGGCCAGGTGATGCGCTCCGTGCTCGCCGAGGCCTCCCTCATCGGTCTGGTCTCCGCCGTGCTCGGCCTCGTCAGCGGCATCGGCCTCGCGGTCGGCATGCGCTCCGTCATGGACTCCCTCGGCGCCAAGATCCCGGCCGGCCCGCTGGTCGTGGCTCCCGCCACCATCGTCTGGGCCCTGGTCATCGGCGTCCTCGTGACCACCCTCTCCGCGCTGCTGCCGGCCTGGCGCACCGGCCGGATCCCCCCGGTCGCCGCCATGGGCAGCGCCCACCTGCCGTCGACCGCCAAGTCGCTGCTGGTCCGCAACATCTTCGGCATCGTGCTGGGCGTCGCCGGCATCGCCCTGGTCTTCCTCGGCGTCTCAACCGGCGGCGAGAACGGCCGCTACACCATCGGCGCCGGCGCCTTCCTGATCCTGCTCGGCCTGATCGTCCTGCTGCCGCTGCTGTCCCGTCCGGTGATCGCGGCCGTACGCCCGCTGCTCCAGCGCGTGTTCGGGGTGCCCGGCAAGCTGGCCGCGCAGAACGCCGTACGCAACCCGCGCCGCACCGCCGTGACCGCCGCCTCGCTCGCGATCGGGCTCACCCTGGTCACCACGCTCTCCGTCATCGGCATCACCATGGGCAAGGCCGTGGACCGGATGAGCACGGACAAGATCAAGGCCGACTACAAGGTCTCCATGGCCGGCGGCGGCAACCTCGACAAGTCCGTGGCCGAGACCCTGGCCAAGGCCCCCGGCATCAAGGCCGTCTCCCAGCAGACCGCCGGCGCGCTCTACTTCGGCGACGACTTCCACGCCGCCTCCGGCGTCAACCCGGCCGGCATCGGCCAACTGCTCAACATCGACGTGGTCAGCGGCTCGCTGAGCAGCCTGGGCCGCGGCGAGGTCGCGGTCGCCGAGAAGACGGCGAAGTCCCAGGGCCTGTCGGTCGGTTCGACGATCAAGGCGAAGTTCGACGACGGGAAGAAGGCGGACCTCCGGGTCGGCGCCGTGTACAAGGACATGGAGGGCCTGCTGTCGCCCTTCGTCATCGACGACAAGGTGCTGAGCGCGCACAGCGACCACCCCTACATCCCCGAGGTGTACGTCAGCACCGGCGGCGAGTCCGACGCCAACCAGCAGAAGGTCGTGGACGCGCTCGGCAAGAACCCGGCGCTGACCATCGCCACCCAGACCGACATGCGCAACGAGATGGGCGGCATCGTCAACCTGGCGCTGAACATCATGTACGGCCTGCTCGGCATGGCCCTGATCATCTCGGTGCTCGGCGTCGTCAACACCCTGGCCATGTCCGTCTTCGAGCGGACGCAGGAGATCGGCATGCTGCGGGCGATCGGCCTGGACCGGAGCCGGGTCAAGAACATGATCCGCCTGGAGGCCGTGGTGATCTCCCTCTTCGGCGCCGTCCTCGGCATCGTGGTGGGCGTGTTCCTCGCCTGGGCGGTCGGCAGCACCTTCGCCGACCAGGTGCCCGGCTACGAGCTGGTCCTGCCGTTCGACCGGATCGGCATCTTCCTGGCCTTGGCCGCCGTGGTCGGCGTCCTGGCGGCCATGTGGCCGGCGCGCAGCGCCGCGCGGCTGAACATGCTGACGGCCATCAAGACCGAGTAGCCGCCCGGCGGTTACGGGCCACGGGGAAGGGCCCCGGCGACTTCGTGTCGCCGGGGCCCTTCCCCGTGGTCGTGGCGGCGGGGCGCCGGGCCCGGCTCAGGTCCACTCGCGGGTGCGGAGCGGAAGGGACGAGTCGCCGGTGGGCGAGGTGCGGACGGCGAGGATCTGGTTGACGCCCAGGTGGTTGCGCTCGAAGCCGAGCGCCGAGGCGGCCATGTAGAGGCGCCAGACGCGGGCGCGGCCCGGCGAGGTGAGCCGGACGGCCCGCTCCCAGTGCTCCTCCAGGTTCCGCACCCAGGCCCGCAGCGTCAGGGCGTAGTGCTCCCTGATCGACTCCACGTCCCGGACCTCGAAGCCGGCCCGCTCCAGCTCGGCGACGGTGCTGCCCAGCGGGGACAGCTCGCCGTCGGGGAACACGTACGCGTCGATGAACTCGTCGATCCGGTACGCCGACTCGTCCTGCTCCGGCGGCCTGGCGATCTGGTGGTTCAGCAGCCGCCCGCCCGGGCGTAGGAGGCCGTACAGGGTGCGGGCGTACTCGCGGTAGCGCTCGGAGCCCACGTGCTCGGCCATGCCGATCGACGAAATCGCGTCGTACGGGCCGTCCCTGACGTCGCGGTAGTCCTGGACCCGGATCTCCACCCGGTCGGCCAGGCCCTCCTCCGCGACCCGCTTGCGGGCGTACGCGGCCTGCTCCCGCGAGAGGGTGACGCCGGTGACCCGGGCGCCGTACTCGCGGGCCGCGTGCAGGGCCATCGAGCCCCAGCCGCAGCCGACGTCGAGGAGCCGGTCGCCCTCGCGCAGTCCGAGCTTGCGGCAGACCAGGTCGAGCTTCTCGTGCTGGGCCTCCTCCAGGGTGCCGTCCTCGCGCCAGTAGGCGCAGGAGTACACCATCGACGGGCCGAGCACCCGCTCGTAGAACTCGTTGCCCACGTCGTAGTGGTGACTGATCGCCTGCTGGTCGCGGCGCCTGGTGTGCAGCGGGCCGGAGCGGCGTACGGATTCCTCGGGCGGCGGGGCGGGCGCGGGCCACGGCCCGGCCAGCGCGGCCAGGGAGCGCAGGGCGCGGCGGACCTTCGGGTCGCGCAGGGAGGGGCCGGTGCGCAGTCCGGGCTCGCGCTGCCAGAGGAGTCCGGCGAGCGCGTCCAGCAGTGCGTAGAGGTCGCCGTCCGCGTCCAGTTCGCCGGCGACCCAGCCGCGGGCCAGGCCCAGCTCGCCCGGCTTCCACAGCAGCCGGCGCAGCGCCCGGCGGTGCCTGACCACGAGGACCGGGGCGCCGGACGGGCCGGCCTCGCTGCCGTCCCAGGCGCGGATCCGGAGGGGCAGGGGGGCGCCGAGAAGAACTCCGGCGAGCTTGGTCAGCCGCGGCGCGGCGTCGGACATGGCACACCTCCCGGGGGATTACCCATCAGGATCGCGTACCCGCCGAGCTGGCCGAACATGCCGTTCCGGTTCCGTACGGGGGAGCCGTCACGGTACGCGAGCCGTGCCGCGACGGCACGCCGAAGGGGCCGCCCGCACCACGGATGGCAGGCGGCCCCTTCGAGGGTCGTGCTTAGGAGGCCTTGGCCTTCTCGGCCGGGGCGGCGGCGGCAGCCGGCGCCGGGGCGGGCTTGGCCGCCTCGTAGAACTCCTCGCGCGGGGTCTCCATGGCACCCAGGGAGACGACCTCGCGCTTCAGGAACATCGCGAGGGTCCAGTCGGCGAAGACGCGGATCTTGCGGTTCCAGGTCGGGACGGCCATGCCGTGGTAGCCACGGTGCATGTACCAGGCGAGGCGACCGCGGAGCTTGATCTTCATCTTGCCCATGACGATCATCGCGACGCCCTTGTGCAGGCCGAGACCCGCGACCGCGCCCTTGTTGGCGTGGCTGTACTCCTTCTGCGGGAAGCCCCGCATGCCGGAGACCACGTTGTCGCCGAGGACCTTGGCCTGGCGCAGCGCGTGCTGGGCGTTCGGCGGGCACCAGGCGTTCTCGACGCCGGCCTTGCGGGCGGCGAGGTCCGGGACCTGGGCGTTGTCGCCGGCGGCCCAGATGTAGTCGGTGCCCTGGACCTGGAGGGTCGGGGCGGTGTCGACGTGGCCGCGCGGGCCGAGCGGCAGGCCGTAGCGGGCCAGCGCCGGGTTCGGCTTCACACCGGCGGTCCAGACGATCGTGTTGGAGTCGACCTCGAGGCCGTTCTTCAGCACGACGTGGCCGTCGACGCAGGAGTCCATGGAGGTCGAGAGGTAGATCTCGATGCCACGGCCCTCGAGGTGCTCCTTGCCCCACTTGCCGAGCTCGGGCCCGACCTCGGGGAGGATCTTGTCCGCGGCGTCGACCAGGATGAAGCGCATGTCCTCGCGCTTCACGTTGGTGTAGTACTTCGCGGCGTCGCGGGCCATGTCCTCGACCTCGCCGATGGTCTCGGCGCCGGCGAAGCCGCCGCCGACGAAGACGAAGGTCAGCGCCTTGCGGCGGACGTTCTCATCGGTGGTCGAGTCGGCCTTGTCGAGCTGCTCGAGGACGTGGTTGCGCAGGCCGATGGCCTCCTCGACGCCCTTCATGCCGATGCCCTGCTCGGCGAGGCCGGGGATCGGGAAGGTGCGGGAGACGGCGCCGAGCGCGACGACGAGGTAGTCGAAGGGCAGCTCGTAGGCCTCGCCGACGAGCGGCGCGACCATGGCGACCTTGCGGTCCTGGTCGATGCTGGTGACGCGGCCGGTGAGGACCTCGGCCCCACGCACGACGCGCCGCAGCGGGACGACGACGTGGCGCGGCGAGATGCTGCCGGCGGCGGCTTCGGGCAGGAAGGGCTGGTAGGTCATGTACGACCGCGGGTCGACGACCGTGACGGTCGCCTCGGCGTAGCGCATCTTCTTGAGAATGCGCCGAGCCGCGTACAGGCCTACGTACCCACCGCCTACTACGAGGATCCTGGGACGCTCCGTGGTGCTCATGCCATCGAGTATCCAGCACCCGCTAGGGGGATGCTCGTGAGGGCCTTCACAAGGAGAGACAAGGGCTCTGCTACACTGCGCGGCCCACGTGACCGAGGTCATGGCGCGATACGGGAACCAGGGTGTACGGCGAGACGTTGACACCCCCGCTGAACTGGCCCTCCGGCGTCCAGGAGGACTGGACCACCGGATTCGTCGATACATCCGACACGGATCCCGCAGCGGCCGCACATCACACGAAACGGGCCTGTCGGCCGCCGGCACCCCACCAAGGGCCTTTCCGTGCGGCCAACAGGCCCTTTTTCCTTGTGAAGAACTTCACGAAGTTCATGTGGACGGCGGCCCGAAGGGCCCCCGGCCTAGGCGATCGAGAAGGCGATTCCATCCAGAATGTCGTGTTCGCTCACCACGACCTCGGTGGCGCCCACGCGCTCCATGATGGCCAGCAGCACCAGGCTCCCGGCGGCGATGACGTCCACCCGGCCCGGGTGCATGACGCCGATCGCGGCGCGCTCGGCGTGCGTGGAGACGATCATGCGCTCGCAGATCTCCCGAACCTGCTCGTAGGAGACCACCGCGTGGTGGATCGCCGCGGAGTCGTACTCGGCGAGCCCCAGCGCGATGCCGGCGACCGTGGTCACCGAGCCGGCCAGACCGACCAGGGTGCGGGCCTCGGCCAGCGGGACGGTCTCGGCGGCCAGGTCCAGCGCGGCCTCGATGTCCGCCCGCATGGCGGCCACCTGGGCCTCCGTGGGCGGGTCGGTGATCTCGCCGTCGTGGACCAGGTGGCGCTCGGTCATCCGGACGCAGCCGACGTCCACGGAGCGGGCGGCGCGCACGTGCTCCTCGCCGACCACGAACTCCGTCGAGCCGCCGCCGATGTCCACCACCAGGTACGGCTTCGCCAGGTCGGGACGGGCGGCCAGCTCCTTGGTCGCACCGGTGAAGGAGAACTCCGCCTCCTGGTCGCCGGTGATCACCTCGGGCTCGACGCCCAGGATCCCCAGCACGCCGGCCACGAACTCGTCCCGGTTCTCCGCGTCGCGCGAGGCCGAGGTGGCCACGAAGCGGATCCGCTCGGCGCCCAGCTCCTTGATGACGGCCGCGTACTCGCGGCAGGCCGCGAAGGTCCGCTCCAGCGCCTCGGGCGCCAGCCGGCCGGTCTTGTCCACGCCCTGGCCCAGCCGGACGATGACCATCCGGCGGTCCAGCTCGGTCAGCTCGCCGGTCTCCCGGTCGCAGTCCGCGACCAGCAGGCGGATGGAGTTCGTACCGCAGTCGATCGCCGCCACGCGGGTCATGCGGTCGCCTCCTTCTCGTCCTGCTCGCCCTGCTCGCCCTTCTCGGCGCAGGGGGTCACGCAGGGACCCTTGGCCCACCACTCGGGCAGCATCGCGATGGCCTCGTCGCCCAGCGGGTTCACGCCGGGGCCGGCGGCCAGCGAGTGGCCGACCAGCACGTGCAGGCACTTCACGCGGTCGGGCATGCCGCCCGCGCTCGGGAAGCCCTCCAGCACGTCGATCGCGTCGCGGCGCGCGATGTAGTCCTCGTGCGCGGCGCGGTAGGCGGCGGCCAGCTCCGGGTCGGTGCCGAGCCGGGCCTGCATCTCCTTCATCACGCCGTTGGCCTCCAGGGTGCCGATGGCGGAGGCGGCGCGGGGGCAGGTCAGGTAGTACAGCGTCGGGAACGGCGTGCCGTCGGGCAGCCGCGGAGCCGTCTCGACCACGTCGGGCTGGCCGCAGGGGCAGCGGTGGGCGATGGCGCGCAGACCGCGCGGCGGGCGGCCCAGCTGCTCCTTGAACGCGGCGACGTCCGCGTCCGTGGGCTCGGTCCGGTCGGTCTGGGGCGGGGGCGTGTCCATGCCTGGGATGCGTCTCTTCGTTCGTGTGCTGTTGTGGGCTACGTCAGTGGGCGGTGCGTCGGTCGGGCGGTGCGGGCGGGCGGTGCGTCGGGCGGTGCGTCAGTCCTCGTCCGGGCGGTCGGCCTGGTCGACGCCGTCCCAGACGTTGGAGTACCAGGGGCGGTCGGCCGCACCCTCGTCGGCGCTGCGCCGCTCCTCGGCCTCCGGGTCGATCACGGTGTAGCCGATCTCCCCGGGCCGGACGTAGTGCAGGTGCCGGCGGGCCTGCTGCTCGACGTAGGCCGGGTCCTGCCAGCGGGCCTTCTCGTCGCGGAGTTCCTCCAGGCGCTGCCGCGCCCGGTCGGCCTCCCGCTGCTGCTCCGCGATCTCCGAGCGCTGGGATACGTACTGGCGCATCGGATACGCGAGGGCGACGACCAGGGTACAGAGGACGAGCACGAGCAGCGCCGCGCGCCCGGTGAGGCGGCTGCGCCGGACCTGCCGGCGGGACTGGGAGCGGTAGACGTGGGCCGCGGTCCGCTCGCCGAGCGCCTTCAGCCTGGTCGCGGTGGAGAACCGATCCCGGTTCCCGGCCATGTCCCGCCTCCCCTGATAAGCACGTACGTCCCCGCACACGGTACGGGACCGAGTGCGGGGACGTACGGAGGCTCAGGGCGCTGTCAGCCGGTTCGGCCGGGTCAGCCCTTGAAGCGCGGGAACGCGCTGCGGCCCGCGTACACCGCGGCGTCGTCGAGGATCTCCTCGATGCGCAGCAGCTGGTTGTACTTGGCGACGCGGTCCGAGCGGGCCGGGGCGCCGGTCTTGATCTGACCGCAGTTCACGGCGACGGCGAGGTCGGCGATGGTGACGTCCTCGGTCTCGCCGGAGCGGTGCGACATCATGCACTTGAAGCCGTTGCGCTGGGCCATCTCGACGGCGTCGAGGGTCTCGGTCAGCGAACCGATCTGGTTCACCTTCACGAGCAGGGCGTTGGCGGAGCCCTCCTCGATGCCGCGGGCGAGGCGCTCGGGGTTGGTGACGAAGAGGTCGTCGCCGACGATCTGGACGCGGGAGCCCAGCTTGTCGGTGATGACCTTCCAGCCGGCCCAGTCGTCCTCGAACAGCGGGTCCTCGATGGAGACCAGCGGGTAGGCGTCGACGAGGCCCTCGTAGTACTCGGTCATCTCGGCGGCCGAGCGGGACTGGCCCTCGAACTCGTACTTGCCGTCCTTGTAGAACTCGGACGCGGCGACGTCGAGCGCGAGCGCGATGTCCTTGCCCGGGGTGTAGCCGGCCTGCTTGATGGCCTCGACGATGAGGTCGAGCGCGGCGCGGTTCGACTCCAGGTTCGGGGCGAAGCCGCCCTCGTCGCCCAGGCCGGTGGAGAGGCCCTTGGAGTGCAGGACCTTCTTGAGGGTGTGGTAGACCTCGGCACCCCAGCGGAGGGCCTCGGAGAAGGACTCGGCGCCGATCGGCGCGATCATGAACTCCTGGATGTCGACGTTGGAGTCGGCGTGCGACCCACCGTTGAGGATGTTCATCATCGGAACGGGCAGCAGGTGCGCGTTCGGGCCGCCCAGGTAGCGGAACAGCGGCAGGTCCGAGGCCTCGGAGGCGGCGTGGGCCACGGCCAGGGAGACGCCCAGGATGGCGTTGGCGCCGAGGGAGCCCTTGTTGTCGGTGGCGTCCAGGTCGAACATGGCCTGGTCGATCAGGCGCTGCTCGGTGGCGTCGTAGCCGACGAGCTCCGGGCCGATCTGCTCGATGACGGCCAGGACGGCCTTCTCGACACCCTTGCCCATGTAGCGGTTGGGGTCACCGTCACGGAGCTCGATGGCCTCGAAGGCACCGGTGGAGGCGCCGGACGGAACGGCAGCACGGCCGGTGCTGCCGTCGTCGAGGCCCACCTCGACCTCGACCGTGGGGTTGCCTCGGGAGTCCAGGATTTCCCGGGCTACGACGACGTCGATGGACGGCACGAGCATCTCCTTCTGGGATGTGACGCTAGATGTGCGGTGGCGTGTGGGGCCGTGGGACCGGCCTCGCCGCCTAGAGCCTAACCCCGTCGGGGGCGTCGGCCGCCCGACCGCCCGGGTCCTGGGACGAAAAAGGGACCGAATACCCGTCTTCCAGGACATAGACCCCTGATCAAACGAGCACAGGGGCTCCCAAAGGGGCTCCGGAGGGGTGACGGAGCGGCTCGCCGGCCGCACGAGGGAGGGGCTCGCCGGCCGCACGAGGGAGGGGCTCGCCGGCCGTACAGGGGGGGGCGGCGCGCCGACTGCATATAGGGGAACGCCCGCCCGGCGCGTCGGGGGGAGGACGCGCCGGGCGGGCGTGGCCGGTGCCGGTCCGGGATCACTCCCGTACCGGAGCCGTTCAGGAGAGCTTCAGCATCTGGCCCGGGTAGATCAGGTCGGCATCGGTGACGATGTCCTTGTTGAGCTCGAAGAGCTTCTCCCAGCCGCCCTTGACGTTCTGGGCGTCGGCGATGGTGCCGAGGGTGTCGCCGGCCTTCACCTCGTAGGAGCCGTTGCCCTTCTTGAAGCCGGTGGCCGGTGCCGCGGGCTTCGGGGCGGCGGCGGTGCGCTCGGAGCGGGTGGTCGGAGCCTGCTGCGTGCGGGTCTCCGTCGTCTTCTTCTTGGCCTTCTTCTTGACCGGGGCGGACTCGCCCGAGCCGCCGCCGTTGTACTTGGCACCGGACAGGCCGACGCCGCAGCTCGGCCAGGCGCCCTTGCCCTGACCGGCCAGCACCTTCTCGGCGATGGCTATCTGCTGGGACTTGCTGGCCTGGTTGGCCTGCGGGGCGTAGGCGGTGCCGCCGTACGCGGCCCAGGTGGAGGGCGAGAACTGCAGGCCGCCGTAGTAGCCGTTGCCGGTGTTGATGGACCAGTTGCCACCGGACTCGCACTGCGCGACGCGGTCCCACTCGGAGGCGGTGGCGGCGTTGGCGGTGCCCGCCACCATCAGCGGGGCGGCGACGGCCGCGCCGGTCACGCCGACGAGGGTGACGATGCGGGTGGCCTTGGACGCACGGCGGTGCTTGCCCTTGGAAAGCAGCATTGGAGGCTTCTCCTCACCGACGCCTACGAGGTGAGCTGTCGGGTTCGGGCGTAGTGAGTTGCCCGGCCTCGCGTCCTAGCGCGTGGCTTCACCCCAAGCCGTTCCGTGACCGTCTTTCAACGGCCGGGCCCGGCACAAACCTTGGGTCCCCCGCTCCTGCCTTCGGCGCTTGCGCGACGACTGTTTCCCCCGTCCGCCGGCAGGACTCGGCGATGCGGTCGAAGGAGCCCGCGGTGGCGAGCGGTTCAGACCGTAGACAGACCGCTCCCCGATGTTCAAGGCAGGACATCGGGGAGAAACGGCCCGTACTTGCGCACCGGGAACCGGTATTTGCGCAGGTGAGAAGGGGCGGTAGCCGAGCTTCCGGGCGGGACACGCCAGTTGACGGCCTGAGACTCATGTCTCACTGACGCCAGACTTACATGAATCCGGACATTGCCCGCTTTATCGGATGCCCGAAGTGCCCCTAGTTCTGGCTTAGGTCGAGGTTCTGACCAGGCTTGATGAGGTCCGCGTCGTCACCGATGACCTGCTCGTTGGCCTTGTACAGCGCACTCCAGCCGCCCTTGAGGCCCTTCGCGTCCGCGATGCGGGAGAGGCTGTCGCCGGACTTGACGATGTACGTGGACTCGCCGGCGCCCTCGGGGGTGACACCGGTACCCGACCCGGCGTCAGGAGCGAGCGGGTCGGCGGTCAGGGCGTGACGTCCCGTTCCGTCCGTTTCGCCCGACACGTCCCCTGACGTCTCGTCGGCCGCGTCGCCGCGGTGCTTGCCGGTGCCGGGGGTGGCCGACCCGTCGGTGGCCCCGGGGGTCGCACCCGGGGTGGCCCCGTCGGTCGCTCCGGGCGTGCCCGGGGTGCCGGTGGCGCCCGGGGTGGTGGGCGTGCCCGTGCCGGGGGCGGTGGGGGTGCCGGGGGTCGCGGTGCCGGGAGTGGCGCCGGGGGTGCCGGTGGCACCCGGGGTCGCGGTGCCCGAGGGGGTCCCGGTGGCCGGCGGTGCCGGGGTGCGCGTCACGGGGGGCGCGGGGGTCTTCGTACCCGTACCGGCCTCCTCGGTGGCGCCGGAGCCCTCGTCGGGGCGTACCGGCGCGGGGGTGATCGGCTTCGGCTTGCCGAGGCCGTCGTCCACGTCGGCCTTGGGGCCGGCCTTGGTGAGCCCGGCGGGGGCAGCGCAGAGCGGCCAGGCCGAGGGGCCCTTCTCGGCGAGCACCCGCTCGGCGACGGCTATCTGCTGCGAGCGGCTGGCGAGGTCGGCGCGCGGCGCGTACTCCTCGCCGCCGGCGCTCTTCCACAGTTCCTGGGTGAACTGCAGCCCGCCGTAGAAGCCGTTGTTGAGGTCGGCACTCCAGGTGCCGCCGCTCTCGCACTCGGCGACCTTGTCCCACGTGGCGGTGTCGGCGGCGCTGGCGTTGGTGGCGGCGAGCAGCGGCAGCGCCAGTGCGGAGCCGGTGACGCCCGCCGTGACGACGAGCGCAGGGGCCTGACGGGGGCGCCGGTGACGGCCGTTCCCGGAACGCATGAGGTGGACCTTTCGCGTGGCGGCAAAGGAAGTGACGGCGAACCTAGCGGGGTTCGAACGGATGTCACAAGTCGATGATGCGCAGATCACGTTGAGGTCACGAAAGTGAGGAATGCTCAATTCCGTTGTTTGGGGCGGGGGGTGAACTCCACGGGCAGGGTGCGCAGACCGCGCATGATGAGCCCGCCGCGCCACCGGAGTTCGTCCGGGTCGACGGCAAGTCGCAGGTCCGGCAGCCGGGTCAGCAGGGTGGCGAGCGCGGTCTGTCCTTCGAGGCGGGCGAGCGGGGCGCCGAGGCAGTAGTGGATGCCGTGCCCGTAGCCGAGGTGCTGGTTGTCGGTGCGGGAGAGGTCGAGGGTGTCGGGCCGGTCGAAGCGGGCCGGGTCGCGGTCGGCCGCGGCGAGGACGACGAGTACCGGTTCACCTGCGGCGATGCGCTGTCCGCCGAGGGTCAGCGGCTCGGTGGCGAACCGCCAGGTGGCCAGCTCGACGGGCCCGTCGTAACGCAGCAGCTCCTCGATCCCGGTCTCCAGCAGGGCGGTCTCGCCGGCCGCGAGCGAGTCCTGGAGCCGGGCCCGCTGGCCGGGGTTCCGGAAAAGGGAATACAGCCCGTTCCCAATCAAATTGACGGTGGTCTCGAAACCGGCGAAAAGCAGGATGAATGCCATCGCCGCGGCCTCGTTCTCGGTGAGGTGCTCGCCGTGGTCACTTGCCCGGATCAGTCCGGAGATGAGGTCGTCGCCCAGGTCGTCCCGCTTCCGGTGGATCAGTTCCACCAGATATCCGCGCATCTTCTTGACCGACCGGGCCACCCCGCCGCGGGGTCCGCCGCCGTGGCGGATCATCATCCCGGCCCAGTCGCGGAAGTCGTCCTGGTCCTCGCGCGGTACGCCGAGCATCTCGCAGATGGCGTAGATCGGGAGCGGGAAGGCGAACTCGTGGATGAGGTCCGCCTCCCCCTTCTCCGCGAAGCCGTCGATGAGGTGGTCGGTCAGCTCCTGCACCCGCGGGGTGAACTCCGCCACACGGCGCGGCGTGAACGCCTTCGACACCAGCCGGCGCAGCCGGGTGTGGTCCGGCGGGTCGATGTTGAGGAGGTGGGTCATCAGCTCGGCCTTGCGCTCGCCGGGGATGCCGGTCTTCCCCTTGGCGTGCGCCGGCTCCGCGTGGTGCGCCGGGTTCTTGCTGAGCCGCTGGTCCGCGAGGGCCTGCCGGGCGTCGGCGTACCGGGTGACGAGCCAGGCCTCGACCCCGCTGGGCAGCGCGGTGCGGTGCACGGGCGAGTGCTCCCGCAGCCACGCGTACGCCGGGTACGGATCGGTGGCGAACTGCCAGTCGAAGAGGGTGGGCGGGGAATCGGGCGCGGCCTGGTCGTGCATACGGCGACCCTAACGGCCGGGTTTCCCCCTGGTGCCCCGAGCCGCCCCGCCGCGGGAAGGGATGTCACATCCGACGGCGCTGCACGGTCCTCCTTGCGGAAGCGGGAGCAACGAAGGAAGGGATCGTGAAGCATGAGGACAGTCATCGTGTGCGCCTCCGTGTCGCACGGCAACACGCGTCGCGTCGCCGACTGCATGGCGCAGGTGCTCGGTGCGCGGGTCGTGTCGCCGGAGGAGGCCGACCCGGCGGAGCTGGCCGGCGCCGACCTCGTGGGGTTCGGCTCGGGCGTCTACTACGGCAGGCTCCACCCCCGCCTGATCGACCTCGTCAAGGGACTGCCCTCCGGGCGGGGGCGGGCGTTCGTGTTCGCCACCAGCGGGCTCCCCGACGGGTCGGCGGCGCCGTTCACCCGCCCGCTGGTCCGGATCCTCGAAGGCAAGGGCTTCGCGGTGGACGGCAGCTTCCGGTGCCGGGGGTTCGACACCTGGGCGATCTTCAAGCTCGTCGGCGGCATCAACAAGGAGCGCCCGGACGCCCGGGACCTGACCGCCGCGCGGGCGTTCGCCGAACGGCTGCTGGACGGGCGCGGGCCGGAGTCCTGACCCGCCGCCCGGGACCCTCCGCGGCATCACGTGCCGCGGAGGGGGTGGGCGTGGGTGTGGGTCGGGTTGCCCGGGAGGGTGGCCCAGGTGCGGGTGCCGCCGCCCGGTTCGCGCGATTCGCCGAAGCCCCATTGGCCGCCGCTCTCCCGGACCACCGCCGACAGGAGGCGGAGCGCGCCGCGGCGGCGGGCCTCGCAGGCGGCGGCCAGGCGGGGGTGTTCGTGGGGGGCGTGGCCGTCGTAGACCGCGAGGCGGAGCGCGTCGTCGCGCCAGCGGAGCGAGAGGTAGAGGTCCCGGCCCGGGTTCAGGCGCCAGGCCGCGGCCACCATCTCGCCGGTCACCTGTTCCGCCGCGGGGACGAGTCCGTCCAGCCGGTGGGTGAGGAGGGCGAGGCGGACGGTTCCGCGGGCGATGCGGGCGCTGTGCGGTTCCCCGGGGAGGGTGAGCGAGCAGGCCAGCGCATCCGGTGCGGGTGCGGCCGGGTCCTGGGGCGTGGGCGGAGCGACCGGACAGCCGGTGAGACGTGCCGGGGCAGGGTGGAAGGGGGTGAGCATCGCGAACTCCCGCGAGTTGAGTACGTGGCGTGGTGGTCAGCGGCGTACGTGACTGAGGGCGAAGGGCGAGTCGACGCGCACGGATGGCTCATCACGAAGGCGGGCTCATGTGTCCCTGGGGTGGGTTGCGTTGTGGCCTGTCGGTGGGCATGGGCATGCGCTACCGATGCGCTTCAACTCCCGTTGTGTGAGCGGTGCGTTACCGACTGTAGGGCATTTTCGGTGTCCGCACCGCTGGTTTGGTGGTGCCTACTCCATTTATGGACCCGACGGGGAGTCACGTAGCAGACTGCCGGAAGCGAGAGAAGGGGTGCGATGTCATCGACCATCCCGACGTACTGTCGGCAGCGCCTGGGGGCGGAAGTACGCCGAATCAGAACGGCGGCCGGAATGTCAGCCGAACAGGCGGCCGCCCTGCTCGGCATGGACCGCGGGAAGATCCCCCTCATAGAGTCGGGTGCCCGAACGATCAGCGAGGAGCGACTGCGGACGTTGGCCGCCAACTGCGGCTGTGCCGACGAGGTTTACATCAGCCGCCTGGTCGAGATGGCGAGCCGTCGGCCCCGGCGCTGGTGGGACGAGTACCGCGGCAAGCTGCCACCCGGCATGCTCGACATCGCCGAGCTGGAGTGGCACGCGCAGCGGATGCACACGTTCCAGGCGATCCACATGCCCGGCCTGCTCCAGACCGAGGACTACGCACGCGCCCTGTTCGATGCCGCGATCCCGCCGCTGCCCAAGCTGGAGGTCGAGTACCGGGTCGCCTTTCGCCAGCAGCGCCAGCAGGTGCTGCTGGCTGGCGCCGCCCCCGAGTACCTCGCCTACGTTCACGAGGCGACCCTGCGCATGCAGTTCGGCGGCCGGGAGACGACTCGCGCTCAGCTCGACTACGTCAACGAACAGGCCGACCGCCCGAATGTGCGTGTGCGTGTGATCCCTGTCGCCGCCGGGGTGTTCCCAGGGGCGGGAACTGCCATGTTCTACGCCGAAGGCCCGGTGCGCACCCTGGATACCGTCCAGCTCGACTCGACGCTTGGCGCGGTGTTCATGCACGCTGACGCGCAACTTGCCAAATACCGAAGCCATTTCGCATGGATGGAGGAGGCCGCGCTCCCCGAACAGGAGTCCCGCGACTTCATCCACGGGATCGCCCGCGAACTCTGAGGGAGACAGCATGGCTGAGCACATCCAATGGGAAGCCCCCTTCTGCCAGGAGGCGAACGCCTGCTACCGCATCGGCACCGACGCAGCCGGCAACAGCTACATAGCCGTCGCAGGGGCGGAGGACTCCCCCCTGACCGACAGCGTCGAAGCGCTCCGGCAACTCATCCGGGACATCAAGGCCGGCAAGGCGGACCACCTGCTGGACCAGAGCTAGCCCGCCGCACGGCGTACGTGGCCGGTCTCGCAGATGGCGTAGCCGGCCCCGTACGCCCCCGGCACGGCAGGGGCGCCGACCTGCCGCGGAGCCGGGACGGCGCGCGACCCCGGCCACGTGTCGCAGGCGCGGACCGGCACCCCATATAGCACCGTTCGCCGCGGCTGTCCGCAGATCGGACGGACCTTGACCTGAGGAAGTCTCACATTCCTACTTTCGGTTTTGTGGATGTGAGGATCTTGAAAGACAGCTTCGCGGTGGTGGAGAGACGGGCCGAGCACGCGGTCAAGTTCTTCTACTCCCACCTCTTCTGGCACAACCCCGGCATCCGGGAGATGTTCCCGCCCTCGTTCGTGGACATGGAAAGACAGCGGGACCGCCTCTTCGCCGCGCTGACGCACGTCGTCTCCCACCTGGAGGACCCCGCCCTCCTCCCCTACCTCCGCGACCTCGGCCGGGACCACCGCAAGTTCCTGGCCGGCCCCGAGCACTACACCGCCGTCGGCGCCAGCCTGCTGGCCGCGCTCGCCGAGGCGTCGGGCGAGGCCTGGACGCCGGAGGCCGAGAAGGCGTGGGGCGAGGCGTACCAGGTGATCGCCGACGCCATGATCGACGGCGCCGCCTCCAGCGAGGACCCCCCGTGGTGGGACGCCGAGATCGTGCGCCACCTCCAGTACGGGCGGGACATCGCCGTCCTGACCCTGCGGCCGCACCAGCGGCTCCCGTACGCCCCCGGCCAGTACGTCAGCGTGAGCAGCGACCGGGTGCCGACCACCTGGCGCACCTACTCCCTCGGCAACGCGCCCCGCGCCGACCTCACCCTCGACCTGCACGTGAGCCGGATCGACGGCGGCCGGCTCAGCTCCCACCTGGTGAACGCGGCCCAGCCCGGGGAGCTGCTGCGGCTGGGCGCCGCGGGAGGGGGCATGACCCTGCGCCGGGAGGAGGGCCGCCCGGTGAGCTTCATCGCGGCCGGCACCGGCTGGGCCCCGGTCCGGGCCATGCTGGAGGACCTGGTGCACCGGCCGCCGGAACACGACGTACGGCTCTTCGTGGTCGCCCGCGACCAGGCGCACCTGTACGACCGGCCGCTGATCGAGGACCTCCGGCGGCACTGCCCCTGGCTGGCCGTCACCTACATCACCCCGGCCCCCGGCCAGCACCGCAACCAGGCCACCGACCGGCTCGCGACCGCGCTCAGCAACCGCGGCCTCTGGCCCCACCAGGACGTCTACGTCAGCGGCCCGCCCGCCTTCATCGACGAGACCGCCCACCTCCTGGAGGAACTGGGCGCGGACCCGGCGCGGATCTTCTACGACGCGGTGCCCGCCTCCGGCGGAGCCCGCAGCCGGCCGCTCGGCTTCGGCGAGTGGTTCCTGAACACCCCCGACACCCACTGGCACAACCCGGCCGGCCGCGCCCCGCGCGGGACCGGGCACGGCCACTGACGCACACCCGACGCTGAGGGCTACCCGCCGACGCCCTCGGCGACCCGGATCGCGTCCCGGTAGGCCCGGGCCGCCGCACGCAGCGCGGCTTCCGGATCGATCCCCTCGGCCTCGGCGCGCGCCGCCAGGGCCAGCAGTTCGTACCCGACGCCCTCACCCTTGGGCAGCTCCACGTCGACCCCGCCGCCGCGCACCCGCCCGGCGAGCTTGGCCGCCAGCGCGAGGCCCGGCTGGCCCAGCGGTATCCCGTCCGTGACCGACTCCCGCTGCTTCTCGACCGCCTTGGTCCGCATCCAGTGCTCCTTGACCTCCTCGGGCGTCTCGGCGGTCGCGTCCCCGAAGACGTGCGGATGGCGGTGGACCAGCTTCTCGACGATGCCGCCGGCCACGTCGTCGACGGACCAGGGCTCCTCCGGGTCCTCCTCGGCGATCCGCGCGTGGAAGACCACCTGGAGCAGTACGTCGCCCAGCTCCTCCCGCAGCTCGTCCCGGTCGCCGTCCTCGATGGCCTCGACCAGCTCGTACGCCTCCTCGATGCCGTACTTGGCCAGGCTGGCGTGCGTCTGCCGGGAGGACCAGGGGCACTCGCGCCGGATCCGGTCCATCACCTGCACCAGGTCGAGGAGGCGGGCACCGGGCAGGTCGTAGGAGGCCGGCAGCAGCTCCAGGTCGGGCATGGCGAACCGGCCCGAGCCGGCCATCCGGGCCAGCCCGTCCGTGAGCCGCCGGTCGCCCTCGCCGGTGGGCACGACCACGACCGTACGGCCGCCCGCGCAGGCGTCGACCAGCTCCTGGGCGTCCGGCCGGGCCCCCTCGACCGCGATCCCGGCCTCCCGCAGGTACGGCAGCTGCGGGTGGTCCGGGTCGGCGCACAGCACCCGGTCGGCGGTGCGCAGGGTCTCCCAGGCCGACCACGACAGCAGGCCCGGGGCGACCCGGTGGCTGGTGGTGAGCAGGACGATGCGGCCGGTGGCGTCGGTACGGGTGTCAGTCACCCTTCGAAACTACCTCCGCGCGCCGGGTGCACTCGCCCGGGGGCACTCCGAGGGGCGCTCCCCGGGGCGTCCGGGGGGCGTCCGGGGGGCGTCCGGCTCCCGGACGCCCGGCTCCCGGACCCGGCTCCCGGACGCCCGGCGGTCGGGCTCCCTGGGGGCGGGCTGCCGGCGGTCAGGCTCCCTGCGGTGCCGTCTGCGGCGTGGTCTTCTGCAGGATCCAGGGGGTCTTGCCGCCGGTCAGCTGGATCTTGGCGGCGTCCCAGCTGCCGTAGCGCGGGTTCACCTCGACGCCGAGGGCCTTCGCGGCGGCCGCGATCGGCTCGATGATCTTGTCCTGGCCGTACTTGTCGGTCAGCTTGCTGACGATCAGCCGGTCCCGGATCGCGTCGTCGATCTGGCCGGGTGCGATCGAGGCCTGCTGGAGGACCATCTCCTGGAACTGCTTCTCGCCGCCCGTGCGCTGCACGTCGGCCTTGCGCGCGTCCTCGATCTCCTTGGTGGAGACGGTCAGGCCGGCGTCCGCGGCGGCCTTCCGGAGCACCAGGCTCTGGATCATCGAGTTCAGCTTGGCCCGCTCCAGACCCGCCGAGGCCCCGATCAGCTGGGCGGCCTGCGGCGACCGGTCCTGGGCGGCCCGGACGTCCTTGACCTGCGCCTGGAGGGCGGAGGTGGCGATCCGCTCGCCGCCGACGACGGCTGCCGTACCCGGCCGGGCCTCGCCCCCGCACGCGGTCAGCAGGGGGGCCGCGGCGAGCAGGGCGGCGGATACGGAGAGCGCGGTGCGGCGGTGCAAGAGAGCCTCCCAGAAGGCAGGGGCGGCGCAGAGCGCCTCGTTGGGGGGGTGGTGGTCGGGTGACGGGTGGGCGCTTCGGTGCACAAGGCCTTGCGGTGATCGATGGTAGGCAGTCGGGGTGGTGTGAGCCACCGATTCGACCAACGATTCCCTTGCGGTTCCGTCGCGTTCACCGGCCCGGCGCACGGGGTTGGCACCGTCACGCCCACCATGCACGAGACCGACCGCAGCAACCGCCCGGGCCGGGACCGCCGCCGGTACCGCCGTACGAGCCTTCGCGCGGCCGCCCTCGCGGGACTGGTCGCCGTCCTGTCCGTGACCGCCGGGGACGCCGTGGCGCGGATCTTCCCCTTCGGCCCGCACCACCGTGCCGTCAACGACCTGAACAACCAGTTCATCCCCTTCCACGCCCGCCTGTGGGACCTGCTGCACGGCCGCGCCGAGGGCGGCCTGCTGCTGAACTGGCAGTCGGGCTGGGGCACCGCCTTCCTGCCCGACCTGGGCACCTACCTGACGAGCCCCTTCGCCCCGCTGGTCGCGCTCTTCCCGCGGGACCGGATCGACCTCGCCGTCTACCTCGTGGGCGTGCTGAAGACCGGGGTGGCGGCGGCCGCGATGGCCTGGCTGCTGCTGACCGTGCGCCGCGGCGGGCCCCGGTGGTGGGCGGCCGGGGTGCTCGGCGCCTCCTACGCGCTGTGCGGGTGGTCCGTCACCGAGGCCGCGTACAACCCGATGTGGCTGGACGGCCTGATCGCCTTCCCCCTGCTGTGCCTGGTCGGCGAGTGGGCGCTGCGGGGGCGGCGGCCGGTGCTGGGGGCGCTGGTGGTGGCCCTGGTGTGGACCGCGAACTTCTACACCGCCTACATGGCGACCCTCGGCGCCGCGCTGGTGCTGCTGGTGCGGCTGGTGCAGGCGGGCGTGGGGGTACGCGAGGGGGGCCGGGTCCTGGTGCGGGCGGCCGGGGCCACCGTGCCGGGGATCGCGCTGGCGGCACCCGTGCTCGTACCGGTGTTCCTCGGGTCGCGGCACGCGTATCCGGGGTGGGTGTCGGAGTTCCGGGCGGCCGGGTGGGGCGACGTGCTGGCCCGGGCGCTGCCGGCGACGTACGACTTCTCCACGCCCGCCGTGTTCGTGGGGACCGGCACGCTGCTGGCCGCGGCCGCGCTCTGCTTCCACCGGGCGGTCCCGGTGCGCGTCCGGTGCGGGTGGGCGGGGCTGGCAGTGGCGGTGGCCCTGTCCTTCCAGTGGGAGCCGACGCACCTGGCCTGGCACGTCTTCCAGACCCCGAACGGCAGCCCGTACCGGCAGACCTTCGTGCTGGCGGGCGTGCTGGTGCTCGCGGCCTGGCAGGCGCTGGCCCCCGGCTGGCCCGGCGTACGGGCCCTGCTCGGCGGGGCCGGGCTGCTCGGGGTACTGGCCCTGGGCGCCCTGGGCAGCGGGCCGGCGAGTGCCTGGAGCCACCCGCTGTTCGGGGCGGGGCTGCTCGCCGCCGGCGGGGCGATGCTGCTGGCCCGGCGCGGGCGGGCGGTGCCCCTGGCCGCGCTGCTGCTCGCGGGGGCGCTCGCCGGGCAGGCCGCGGCGACCACCGCGTACGCGGACCGGGCGCGGCTGGGGCGGCTGGACGACTACCCGGCCTGGGGCGCGCCGCACGACGGCCGGTTCCGCGCCGTGTCGGACGCCTCGGGCTGGCCCGCGTACCGCACCGACCCGGGCCGGACGCAGCTGTCCGGCAACGACCCGCTGCTGCTGGGGGGCGAGGGCGGGGCGTACTACAGCAGCCACACCCCGGCCGTGCTGACCCGCACGATGGCGGCGCTGGGGGCCGGGTGGACCTCGCGGGGCCGGAGCCTGCAGAGCCTGGACAACCCGGTGACGGACGCGGTGTTCGCGGTCGGCGCGCGGGCGCGGGCCGCGGCGGACGGACCGGTGCGGGTGAGCCGGGCGGCGGTCCCGCCGCTGGTGACGGTCCGCCCCGCCGGCACCCCCCGCTTCGGCTCGTCCCCCTTCCGCAACCAGGAACTCCTGCTGGGCGCCCGGGTGTACGAGCCCCCGGCCCCGGACGGCTCCTGCCGCCGCGGCACGGGGGTGTACCTGTGGGCCCCGGACTACAACGGCACGGTCAGGCTGACGGCACCGGGCCGGGAGGCCGCCGGGGGGTTCCGGCCGACCGGGCGCGGGCCTGCTCCCGGAGCCGCTGCCGGGCGGGCTGCGGGTGCCCCGGCGGACGGTGCCCCGGCGGACGGTGCCCCGGCGGCCGGGCAGCCGGTGCGGATGGTCGGCGGGCGCCCCCGGTACCAGGCGGCGATGCAGCCCCTGGGCGTCTCCCCCGGCCCCGGCTCGCGGGTGGTCTTCGACCGGCCGGCGCCGCGCGGGTGGAGCGTGGGCTGCCTGGACCGGTCCCGGCTGGCGGCCGCGGTGGCCGGGCTGCGGGCCACCGGCGCGGTGCGGGTGGAGGTCCGGGACGACGGGGTACGGGCCCACCTGCCGCCGGGCAGCACCGGCACCGCGGTACTGGCCGCGCCGCGCATCGCGGGCTGGCGCTGCGGGGACGCCCCGGCGGGCGCGTACCTGGGCCTGGTGGCGACGCCGGTGCGGGGCACGGTGGTGGACTGCACGTTCCGCCCGCCGGGCCTGCGGGCGGGCGCGGCGACCGGCGCCGCGGGTGCGCTGTTCCTGGTACTGGCGGCCGCAAGGCGCCGGTTCCCGACCTGGGCACGCCCCTCTTCCGGGTGATGACGCCCCGCGGGTCGCGGCGACCGCGCCGCCCCGTCGGCGCCCGACGGGCAGGGGGCGTCCGCGAGCCGCCGAGCCGCGCTGAACCTCAGCCGTGGACCTGGCCCAGCCAGTGGAGGGTGCGGCGGAGTTCGCCCGGGAAGGGGTGGTTCGGGCCGTGGTGGCGTTCGGCGTCGAACAGGAGGCGGGCCAGGGTGTCGTGGGCGGCCGCGCGGTCGCCGAGCGCCAGCAGGAGGTGGCCGATCCGGCGGCGGATCTCCAGCGGGAGCTCGCGGTCCGAGTTGGCGTACTGGTTCTCGAAGTACGGGAGCAGCGACCGGTATTCGGCGAGGGCCGCGGCCGGTTCGCCGAGCTGTTCCAGGCACTGCGCGGCCTCGTACCGGAAGCGCAGCGACTGCGGCTGGCCGATGCCGGACTCGGCCGCGTACTCGTCGGCGAGCCGCCGGAGTTCGGGCAGGGCGCGGCGGTACTGGCCGTCGTGCATGAGGGTGGCCGCGAACTGCTTGCGCAGGGAGCGGACGACGGGTGAGTTCTCGCCGTGCTGCGCGGCGGCGGCCGGGAGGATGCCGCCCAGGATGTCCACGGCCTGGGTCAGCCGGCCCTGGTCCAGCAGCCGCTTGACCTCCTCCACCGCGCCGGCCACGTCGGCGCGGGCCTGCTGGGGCGGCACCACGGGCGCGGCCGGGGTGGCCCCGGCCCGGTCCGGCCAGGGCGCGTGCGGCCGCAGGAAGGGACGGGTGGGGTCGAGCGGGCCGCCGGGCGTGCCGTGCGAGGGCAGCAGCGGCGCGAGGGCCTCGTACACCTCCTGGGCGGAGGCCGGCCGGTGCTGCGGGTCCTTGGACAGCAGCCGCAGCACGAGGGCCTCCAGCTGGGGCGGCACCTCGGGGCGGAGCTGGCGGACCGGGAGCGGCGGCTCGTACAGGTGGCGGTGCAGGACGCCGAGGGCGGTGGTGCCGGAGAAGGGCACGCCGCCGCTGAGGAGTTCGTGCAGCAGCACGCCCAGGGCGTAGAGGTCGGTGTACGGGCCGACGGCGCCGCCCATGGCCTGCTCGGGCGCCATGTAGGCGGGGCTGCCGATGGGGGTGCCGGTGTTGGTGAGGCGGGTGGTGTCGGCGTCCATGACCGAGGCCACACCGAGGTCGAGGACCAGGACGGTGCCGTCGGGGCGGACCATCACGTTCCGCGGCTTGAGGTCGCGGTGGACGATGGGCACGGCGTGGACGGCGGAGAGCACCGAGCACAGCTGCGCGGCCACCGAGACGGCCCACGGCCACGGGTAGGGGTCGTGTTCGGCGAGGTGGTCGGCGAGGTCGGCGCCCTCGACGTACTGCATGACGAGGTACAGGTCCTGGTCGTCGCTGCCGGCGTCGTGGACGGTGACCAGTCCCGGGTGGTCGACCTGGGCGGTGACCCGGCACTCGCGCACGAAGCGGCGCCGCATCTCCTCGGCCTCGGCGGCGCCGCCGCTGACCTTGTCGGGGCGGAGCAGCTTGACCGCGACGCGGCGGTCGAGCCGCTGGTCGTACGCCGTCCAGACCTGGCCCATGCCGCCCTGGCCCAGCACGGTCGCGAGCTGGTACCGGTCCGCGATGACGCGTCCGGTCACTGGTCGCGCTCCTGGTCGCGGCGGAGGAGCTCGCTCAGTTCGTCCAGTTCGGCGCGGACCTGTCCGATGTCGTGGTTCTGGGGGCGCTGCGGCGGGACGGGCTGCTGGGGTACGGGCGTCTGGTGCGCCGGCGGCTGCGGGACCGCGGTCTGGTGGGGCGGGTTCTGGTGCGGCGGGGTCTGGCCCACCGGCGGCTGCGGCACGGGCGTGTGGTGCGCCGGCGGGTAGCCGTACCCCTGCTGGGGCTGCTGGTACGGGCCGGGGAACGGCGCGGAGGCGGTCGGCGGGGCCCAGTTGCCGGCCGGCTTGGCGTAGTACGTGATGTCCGCGTACAGGAACCAGCCGAGGGCCGCGACGGCGGTGGACAGCATCACGACCATGCCCAGGTTGCCGTGCCAGGTGCTGAGGTCGTCGGTCGGGTCGGTCGCGATGCCCACCAGCGCCAGGATGTTCAGCGCGAGGCAGCCCGCGAAGACCGACCAGTTGCGGCGGGTGCCGTTGACGACGGCGATGCGCAGGGGCGCGGCCCACGCGAGGAACCCGCAGCTGAACAGCGAGAGGCTGCAGAAGAGCACGCGCAGGCCCACCAGGGCCCCGTCGGAGGGACGGTTGACGGGCTGCGGCTGGTGCTGCTGTGGGAAGCCGGGGCCGTGCATGCTGCTCCTGACAGGGCGGGGCGGGTGTGTGGAGATGCGTCGGGTCGCGTGAAGAGCGTATACACCGATGCCGACAGTCGGTCCGGGTTGTGCCGAACCGTTGCCGGGTTGATCACCCCGGCGTGACCGAACCGTCCGTCAGGCCGTCGTACAGGCCCTGGACGAGCTGTTCGCCGAGGCGTCCGGCGAGCCGCAGCGCGTCCTCGAACTCGGCCAGGGCGCGGAAGCGTTCGCCGTAGCGGCGCTGGTCGGCCAGGGGCAGCCGGGGCAGCTGGAGGCGGCGGGCGTCGAGGCGGGTGGCGGTGGAGGCGTAGCTGCTGGCCTGGCGGGTGTTGGCGGTGCCGCGGAGGAAGCCGGCGAGGAACCAGGGGTCGAGCGCGGCCGGATCGGGGCGCAGCAGCTGGAGGTTGCGGCCGAGGGCGGCGCCGGCGGTGGCCGCGTCGATGACGCGGGCGACGGAGCCGCCGCCGAGGAGTGGCACGACGACGTCCCCGGGCTCGGTGAGCACCGGTTCGTCGGCCGCGGCCCCGGGGTCGGGTGCGGCGGTGCCGGAGGGGGCGGTGCCCGCGTACACGTCGGCCTCGGTGAGGACGGCGGTGCCGGGCGGGGCGCCGGCGGTGCCGGTGCGCAGGGTGAGGGCGCCGGCCCGGGCGAGTTCGCCGAGCGTGGTGGCGGCGGGTCCCGCGGGGCCGGCCGGGCGGGGGCGGGCCTCGGGGGCGGCGGGCCCGGCGGGTGCGGGGGTGAGGCGGGCGGCGCGCTGCAGGGTGGCGTCCAGCCGTTCGCGTACGGCGGCGAGTTCGGCGGGGCCGCCGCCCGCGGCGGGCGGGGGCAGGTGGCGGGCGGGGGCGAGGTCGACGTCGTCGTCGAGGAGTTCGATGACGGGGGCCGAGCGGCTGACGCCCGGTCGCTCCTCGACGCCGCCGGTCTTCTCGTACGCCGCCCAGGCGGCCAGTACGGCGTCGTGCACGGCGGGCCAGGCGGCCTTGTCGCGGCCGCCGGAGGGTTCGCCCGCGGGCCCGGCGGCGAGGCCGGCGGCGTCGACGAGCAGCAGTTCGGGGGCCGGCTGGAGGCCGGGGGCGGGCTTGCGGAGCACCCAGAGGTGGAGCGGGACGCCGTACGGGGGTGCGGCGCCGGCCGGCAGGGCGATGACGGCGCGCAGGGCGCCGCGGCGCAGCAGGTCGGCGCGGACGCGGCGGCCGGAGCGGCGGGAGGCGGCCGCGGGGGGCATCAGCAGGACGGCGGTGCCGCCCTCGCGGAGGCGGGCGAGGCAGTGCTGGACCCAGGCCAGCTCGGACTCGGTGCGGGCGGGGAAGCCGTACTCCCAGCGGGGGTCGTAGGCGAGTTCGTCGTGGCCCCAGTTGCGCTCGTTGAAGGGCGGGTGGCACAGCACGACGTCGGCGGTGAGGTGCGGGAAGGCGTCCGCGCGCAGGCTGTCGGCGGCCGCGGCGCGGATGTCGGCGTCGCCGTGCAGGGCGAGCCGCAGGGCGGTCAGCGCGGCGAGTTCGGGGGCCGCGTCCTGGGCGTGGAGCGCGCCGGGGTGGCGTACGGCGCGGAGCAGGCCGCCGGTGCCGCAGGCGGGGTCGAGGACGGTGAGGGGCGCGGTGGCGGCCGTTCCGCTGCCGGCGGCGCCGGCGAGGGCGGCCATCAGCTCGGCGAGGCCCGGCGGGGTGAGCGTGTACTGGCGGGGGTTGGCGTCGAGGTGACGGCCCAGCAGGAACTCGAAGGCCTGGCGGGCGCCGAGTTCGGCGGCGAGTTCGGCGGCGGCGCGCAGCAGCGGCACGTCCGCGGGGCCGGGTTCCCGGCCGGTGAGGGGGTGGCCGGGGCCGAGGCGGGCGGCGAGCACCTGGGCCAGGGCGGGGCGCAGCAGCTCGGCCATCCGCTCGTCGGAGACGGCGGACAGCTCCAGCCAGTCGGTGGGGCGGTCGCGTACGACGAGCAGCGCGCAGCCCGCGTGGACGAGGGCGGCGACGGCTCCGGCGGGGTGACCGGACACCTGCTGCCAGACGCGTTCGCGGAGCGGGACCTCGGCGAGCTTGCCCTGGGCCCGCAGCCAGGCCTCGATATCGGCGAGGGCGAAGGAGGGGCTGGTCTCCGTGCCGCCGACGGGCCGGGGGAAGTCGGCGTGGCGGCGGCGCCAGTTGCTGACGGCGGCGCGGCCGACGCCCGCGAGCCGGGCGATCTCGGCTGCGGTGACCTCTGCGGCGTTCTCGGGCACCTCTCGCTCCCCTGGTCTGCCCGTCTGCACGGGCGCGTCGGCGGGTGTGTCGGCCGAGCATACCCGTACACGCGGCACAGACCCCTTCACGGCGTGAATCGGAGAATCTCTGTGAACTGCGTTGACTCGGTTCACAGCGATCTGCTGTGATGACGCTCGTCGCAAGGGAATCCGAACGCAGGAAGGCACACATCGACATGAGCCAGAACATGCAGCAGGACCAGCGCACCCGCCACGGCCGGACGGCCCGCAAGGCGCTCGCCGGACTCGGCGCCGCGGCGGCGCTGATCGCCCTCACGGCGTGCACGGACACGTCCGCGGACGGATCCTCGGGCGGCAGGAAGAAGACCGGCCACTCGTCCGGCACGAACAAGGACGCCGGGAAGGCCGCGAAGAAGAAGGCCGGCGGCGCCGGGAAGGCCGCGCTCGGGGGCGACGGCGACTTCGAGGTGGGCTCCGACCTCAAGCCGGGCCTCTACCGGACCACGGGCAACACCGACGGCATGTGCTACTGGGAGCGCGCCAAGGACTCCCGGGGCGAGGCCGACTCGATCATCGCCAACGACAACGTCACGGGCACGGGCTACGTGGAGGTGAAGGCGAGCGACAAGATCTTCAAGTCCACCGGCTGCCGGGACTGGGAGGCGGTGGACCCGAAGGCCGCCGGCACCCCCGCCACCGCGATGAAGGGCGACGGGGGCATGTTCAAGGTGGGCACGGACATCGCCCCCGGCACCTACCGGTCCACCGGCAACCGCGACGACCAGTGCTACTGGGAGCGCGCGAAGGACGCCGAGCACGGCATCGACTCGATCGCGGCGAACGACAACGTCTCGGGCAACGCCGTGGTGACGGTCACCGCGAAGGACGCGTACTTCAAGACCACGGGCTGCAAGGACTGGAAGAAGTCCTAGGCGCGGCCGGGCCTAGGCCGTGCCTTTCGGATCAGGCCGGGCCCGCCCTGATCCGAAAGACGCGGCCTAGCGGTACTTGCCCGGCGGGCGGGTGGGGGTGCCGCCGGACGGGAGGGTCTGCGCCCGGCAGTCCTCCAGGACCCGCCGCATCGCGTCGCGTTCGGCCGCCGTGACCCACAGCTCGTACTTCTTCTTCACAGCCACCTGCGTGGCCACGTAGGGACAGCGGAAGGCGCGGTTGGCGGGCAGCCAGCTCGCCGCGTCGCCGTCGCCCTTGCGGCGGTTGGCCGAGGCGCTGACGGCCAGCAGGTTCAGCGGGTCGTTGGCGAAGGCTATCCGCTTGGCGCGGTCCCACTTGCCCGCGCCCTTCTGCCAGGCGTCGGACAGCGCCACCACGTGGTCGATGTCCACGCTCGAGTCGCCCCGCTCGAACTTCAGGCGCTTGCCGCCGTACGGGTCCTTCTTCAGCACGCCGGAGGTGACCCGGCAGCCGTCGCCCTTGAAGCGGGTGTTCACCAGGTCGCGCCGGAGCACGTCGTCCCGGGTGGTGCACTCGTTGGCGTTGGTGTCCAGCCAGCCCTTGCCGAACTCGTCCCGCGAGTACCCCTTCTTCGGTGCCCGGCCCTTGACCGTGAGGGTGTCCACGGCCCGCAGGGCGGTGGCCGCGGCGTCGCCCCCGCCGCCGCTCCCCCCGGAACCGCCGTCCGGTTCGGACGGCTTCGCCCCGGAACAGCCGGAGACGGCCAGGGCACAGGCCAGCAACAAGGCGGCGGAAGCAGGGGTTCTATGCATGACGCCAGATCCTAGACGGCGTGCAGTACATGACAATCACCCCCTCAACAGGCAAACCACTCCGAACGGGCGTACCGTCACAGACGGGAAACCGGAAGGAGCCCTCACATGGGGATCATGGACAAGGCCAGGGAAATGCTGCACGGCGGCAGGGGCAAGCAGGCCTCCGACGCCGTGGAGCAGAAGGTCAACGAGAAGACGGGCGGCAAGTACACCGAGCAGGTCGACCAGGCCCAGCAGCAGGTGGAGCAGAAGCTCGGCATCGACGACGACCCGACCAGGTAGGCCTTCGCCCTCCCTGACACGGACCGCAGACGTACGGAACCGCCCGCGCGGAGGCGCGGGCGGTTCCGTACGTCAGGACCCCAGGATCTGCGTCAGGAACTCCCCGGTCCAGGCGAGCAGTTCCCGCCCGACCAGCGGCTTGCCGCCGATCCTGCCGGTCTTCGGCCGCGGCACGAGGACCTGCGAGGTGGCGGGCTTGAGCACCGAGCCGGGGTAGAGCCGCTTGAGCCGCAGCTCCTGGGACTCCCTCAGCTCCACCGGCCCGAAGCGGACGTTGTTGCCCTGGAGGGTGATGTCGGCGACCCCGCAGGCCCGGGCCAGCATCCGCAGGCCGGCCACCAGCAGCAGGTTCTCCACCGGCTCGGGCAGCTTGCCGTACCGGTCGGTCAGCTCCTCGCGGACCGCCTTGACGTCCTCCTCGGAGTTGGCCGAGGCGATGGCGCGGTACGCCTGGAGGCGCAGCCGCTCGCCGGGCGCGTAGTCGTGCGGCACGTGTGCGTCGACCGGCAGCTCGATCTTCACCTCCAGCGGCGGCTCCTCCTCGACGCCGCCCTCCAGGGACGCCCGGTAGTCCGCGACGGCCTCGCCGACCATCCGTACGTACAGGTCGAAGCCGACGCCCGCGATGTGGCCGGACTGCTCGCCGCCGAGCAGGTTGCCCGCGCCGCGGATCTCCAGGTCCTTCATCGCCACGTACATGCCCGCGCCCATCTCGGTGTGCTGGGCGATGGTCGCGAGCCGCTCGTGCGCCGTCTCGGTCAGCGGCTTCTCCGGCGGGTACAGGAAGTACGCGTACCCGCGCTCGCGGCCGCGGCCGACGCGGCCGCGCAGCTGGTGCAGCTGGCTCAGGCCGAAGTTGTCGCCGCGCTCGACGATCAGGGTGTTGGCGTTGGAGATGTCGATGCCGGACTCGACGATCGTGGTGGAGACCAGCACGTCGAACTTCTTCTCCCAGAAGTCGACGACGACCTGCTCCAGCTGGCTCTCGCCCATCTGCCCGTGCGCCGTGGCGATCCGCGCCTCGGGCACGATCTCGCGCAGCCGGGCGGCCGCCCGGTCGATCGACTCGACCCGGTTGTGGATGTAGAAGACCTGGCCCTCCCGCAGGAGTTCGCGGCGGATGGCCGCGCCGATCTGCTTCTCCTCGTACGGGCCGACGAAGGTCAGCACCGGGTGGCGCTCCTCCGGCGGGGTGGTGATGGTCGACATCTCGCGGATGCCGGTGACCGCCATCTCCAGGGTGCGCGGGATCGGGGTCGCGGACATCGTCAGCACGTCCACGTTGGCCCGCAGCTTCTTCAGCTGCTCCTTGTGCTCGACGCCGAAGCGCTGCTCCTCGTCGACGATGACCAGGCCCAGGTCCTTGAACTTGGTCTCGGAGGAGAAGAGGCGGTGGGTGCCGATGACCACGTCCACCGAACCCTCCTTCAGCCCCTCCAGCGTGGCCTTGGCCTCGGTGTCGGTCTGGAAGCGGGACAGCGCCTTCACGTTCACCGGGAACTGGCTGTAGCGCTCGGAGAAGGTGCCGAAGTGCTGCTGGACGAGGAGGGTGGTGGGCACCAGCACGGCGACCTGCTTGCCGTCCTGCACCGCCTTGAAGGCCGCCCGGACCGCGATCTCGGTCTTGCCGTAGCCGACGTCGCCGCAGATCAGCCGGTCCATGGGGACGGACTTCTCCATGTCCTCCTTGACCTCGGCGATCGTGGAGAGCTGGTCGGGGGTCTCGGCGTACGGGAAGGCGTCCTCCAGCTCCCGCTGCCAGGGGGTGTCCGGGCCGAAGGTGTGGCCGGGGGCCGCCATGCGGGCGCTGTAGAGCTTGATCAGGTCGGCCGCGATCTCCTTGACGGCCTTCTTCGCCCGCTGCTTGGTCTTGGTCCAGTCGGCGCCGCCGAGGCGGTGCAGGGTGGGCGCCTCGCCGCCGACGTACTTGGTGACCTGCTCCAGCTGGTCGGTCGGGATGTAGAGGCGGTCGCCGGGCTGGCCGCGCTTGGCCGGCGCGTACTCGACGAGCAGGTACTCGCGGGTGGCGCCCTGGACGGTGCGCTGCACCATCTCGATGTAGCGGCCGACGCCGTGCTGCTCGTGGACGATGTAGTCGCCCGCCTGGAGGGTCAGCGGGTCGATGGTCTTGCGGCGACGGGCCGGCATCCGGCCCAGGTCCTTGGTCGCGGTGCGCTGGCCGGTGAGGTCGGTCTCGGTGAGGACGGCGACCTTCAGGCCGGGGTCGACGAAGCCGCTGTCGAGCGAGCCGCAGGACACGTGCACCACGGAGGGCTCGATCGTGCCCAGATCGGCCTCCAGGCGGGCCGCGATGCCCTCGTTGCCGAGCACCTCGACGGTACGGCTGGCCGGGCCGTGGCCCTCGGTGATGAAGACCGTGCGCCAGCCGTCGGCGAGCCAGCCCTTGGTGTCGGCCAGCGCGCGGGCGGTGTCGCCGCGGTAGGTCTCGGGGGCGTGCATGCCGAGCTTGAGCGTGTCGTCCGCGAGGTCCTCACCGGCGGCGAACGGGGACACCGACCACCAGAGCATGCCCAGCTCACGGGCGCGGTCGCGGACGTCGGCGATGCCCCACAGGGAGGCCGCGCCCACGTCGATCGGGGCCTCGCCGCCGCCCGCGGTGGCGGCCCAGGACGCCTGGAGGAACTCCTGGCTGGTGGCCACGAGGTCGGCGGCCCGGGTGCGTACCCGCTCCGGGTCGCACACCACGGCCATGGCGCCCTCCGGCAGCACGTCCAGCAGCAGCTCCATGTCGTCGACGAGCACCGGGGCGAGGGACTCCATGCCCTCGACGGCGATCCCCTCGGCGATCTTGTTGAGGAGTTCGCCCAGCTCGGGGTGGGCCTCGGCCAGGGCCGCGGCCCGCTCGCGCACCTCGGGGGTGAGCAGCAGCTCGCGGCAGGGCGGGGCCCACAGGCCGTGCTCGGCGACCTCCAGGGAGCGCTGGTCGGCGACCTTGAAGTAGCGGATCTCCTCGACCTCGTCGCCCCAGAACTCGATGCGCAGGGGGTGCTCCTCGGTGGGCGGGAACACGTCGAGGATGCCGCCGCGCACGGCGAACTCGCCGCGCTTCTCGACCAGCTCCACCCGGGCGTACGCGGCCGCCGCCAGCGCCTCGGTGATCTCGCCGAGGTCGGCGGTGCCGCCGCTGCGCAGCGCCACGGGGACCAGGTCGCCCAGCCCCTTGACCTGCGGCTGGAGCACCGACCTGATGGGGGCCACGACCACGCTCACGGGGCCGGCCGCGGGGTCGTCCGGGCTGGGGTGGGCGAGGCGGCGGAGCACGGCGAGGCGGCGGCCGACGGTGTCGCTGCGGGGGCTGAGCCGCTCGTGCGGGAGCGTCTCCCAGGACGGGAAGTCCACCACGCCGTCCGGCGGGAGCAGGGAGCGCAGGGCCGCGGCCAGGTCCTCGGCCTCGCGGCCGGTCGCGGTGACGGCGAGCACCGTGCGGCCGGTGCGGCGGGCCAGCGCGGCGATCGCGAACGGCCGGGCGGCCGGGGGGCCCACGAGGTCGACGTGGGGGCGGTGGCCGTCGGCGGCCGCCTTGACCGCCTCGGCCAGCGCGGGGTCCTGGATGACGGCGTCGAGCAGACCGTGCAGGCTCATGAAGGGGGCTTTCCGTCCGGGTGTCCGAGTGAGGGCAACGCGAAGGACCCGACACGTCATACGGGCCGGGTGTGCCGGCGGGGCCGGTGCCCCCAGCCTACGACGACGCCGGTACCCCCGCGCGGGGGATTGCGGGCCCGCGCCGGGTGCCCACCGCCCCGCGCCCCACGGCTCCGCCCGCGCCCTGCCGCCGACGGGCCGGCCCGTCGCACCCCGGGCCTCCCCGGCGCGTCGGCCCCGGCCCGTCGCACCCCGGACCTCCCCGGCACGTCGGGCCCCGGCCCGTCGCGGACCCGGTGGTGACGCGGCCGGGGAAGGGCCCGCGAGGTGGCGGCGTAGGGTGGGCGGCGGCCGTGCGCGGCGGGGACGCGTGGGTGCGGGTGCAACCGGATGCCCCGCGTACCCGTCCTCCGGGTCGGCCCCTGGCCCGCCGCCGACCCACAGGACTCGCCTTGACCACTCCCCCGCGTACCGACGCCGAGACGGCGCCGCCCGCAGCCGCCGAGGCCGCGCCCGGCGTCCGGATACCGGGGCCCCGGTCCCCCGAGGGCGGCCCTCCCGCCGCCCGTCGGCGGGACCGGGGCCCGTACCTGCTGGCCTGCGCGTTCTTCGTGGCGTACGCGCTCCAGTCCGTACTGCGGTACCGCCGCATGGAGACCCTCTCCTGGGACCTCGGGATCTTCGAGCAGGCGATCCGCGGATACGCACACCTCCAGGCGCCGATCGCCGACCTCAAGGGCCCCGGCAGCCACATCCTGGGCGACCACTTCAGTCCCGTGACCGCCCTGCTCGCCCCCTTCTACCGGGTCTTCCCGACCCCGGTGACCCTGCTGGTGGCCCAGGCCGCGCTGTTCGCGCTGGCCGTGCTGCCGGTCACCCGGGCGGCGGGCCGGCTGCTGGGCCCGGCCCGCGGGACGGCGGTCGGGGTGGCGTTCGGACTCTCCTGGGGCGTCCAGCGGGCCGTCGACTTCGACTTCCACGAGATCTGCTTCGCCGTCCCCCTGATCGCCTTCGCCCTGGAGGCCCTCCTCGCGCACCGCTGGCGGGCCGCCCTCTGGTGGGCGCTGCCGCTGGTGCTGGTCAAGGAGGACCTGGGCGTCACGCTGTCCGCCATCGCCCTGCTGGTCGCCCTCCGGGCCCGGCGCACCGACCCGCGCGCCGCCTGGTGGGCGCTGGGCACGGCCGTCTTCGGGCTGGCCGCCGCGCTGCTGGTGTTCACGGTCGTGATCCCCGCCTTCAACACCGGCGGCGACTACGGCTACTGGGACAAGCTCGCCTCCCACGGCCCCTTCGACGGCCTCGACACCAAGATCCGCACCCTGCTGTGGATCCTGGTGCCCACCACCGGGCTGCTGGCCCTGCGCTCCCCGCTGCTGCTGGCCCTGCTGCCGACGCTGGGCTGGCGGTTCCTGTCCGGGGAGGAGCACTACTGGTCCACGGACTGGCACTACAACGCGGTGCTGATGCCGGTCCTCGCCCTGGCCCTGGTCGACGCGGCGGACGCGGCCCGCCGTTCCCCGCGGCCGTGGCTGCGCTCGTACGCGCTCCACGCGCCCTTCGCCGTCGCGGCGGCCGCCCTCGCGCTCACCCCGCACCAGCCGCTCGCCGCGCTCACCGAGGCGCCGACGTACCGGAAGAGCGAGCGGGTCACGGAGGCCGAGCAGCTCCTGGCCCGGATCCCGGACGGCGCGAGCGTCGAGGCGGACGTGGGCCCGATCGCCCGGCTGGTCTCGCGCTGCCGGGTGTTCTGGATCGGCGACACCCGGGGCGTGGTGCCCGACTGGATCGCGCTGGACAACGGGTCCGGCTGGGCGGGCAACCCGGTCGAGTACGCCGAGAAGCTGCACCCCGGCGAGACCTTCACCCTCTTCGGCCAGGCGTCGGGGTACGTCCTGCTGAAGCACGGCGGCTAGGCCCTGTCTTTCGGACCGGGGCGGCGGGCGGGACGGCGAGGGCCCCGCGCCCGCCGTGGACCGGCGGGCGCGGGGCCCCTCGTGCGGACGCGTTCCGGCGCCGCTACTCGCTCGCGATGGCGTTCAGTACGTTCATCCGCCCGGCCCGGAAGGCCGGGACCAGCGCCGCGACCAGGCCGACGAAGGCCGAGCCGACGAACACGGTGAGGATGGTCGGCCAGGGGATCTCCAGCACGTTCAGCCCCTCCAGCGCGAGCAGCTTCTGCGCGGCGGCGCCCCAGCCCATGCCCAGTCCGAGGCCCAGCAGGGCGCCGAAGAGGGCGATGACCACCGACTCCAGGCGGATCATGCGGCGCAGCTGGCGGCGGGAGAGGCCGATGGCGCGCATCAGGCCGATCTCGCGGGTCCGCTCCACCACCGACAGGGCCAGGGTGTTCACCACGCCCAGCACCGCGACGATGATCGCGAGGGCCAGCAGGCCGTAGACCATGTTGAGCAGCTGGCCGACCTGGTCCTTCAGGTCCTGCTTGTAGTCGGCCTGGTCGAGCACCTTGTACTGCGGGTAGGCGGCCAGGGCCGTCTTGAGCTGCTCGTACGTGGCGTCGGCGGTGCCGTCCTCCGCCTTGGCGAGCAGCATGAAGGGGCGGGGCATCCGGTCGGCGGGCAGGTAGCGCTCGGCGGTGGCGGTGGCCACGTACATGACGCCCTTGTCCAGGTTGCCGCTGTCGGAGGCGATGGCGGCGACCCGCAGGGAGGCGGTCCGGCCGCCGTCGAAGGCGACCTTCAGCCGGTCCCCGACCTTGACCCCGTGCGCGTCGGCGTAGAGCGATCCGACGGCGATGGCGTCCTTGCCGTAGGCGTCGGCGTGCTGGCCTGCGACCATCTCGCGGCGGACGTCCTCGGCGTAGGTCGGGTCCGTGGCGCTGAGGCTCTCCTTGACGGTCTTGCCGTCGGGCGAGGTGACCGCGGCGTCGACGCCGCGGTACGCGGTGACGTGGGCCAGGCCCTCGACCTTGCGCATGGCGGCCTCGGTCTGCGGCATCACCGGCTGGCCGGTCTGCGAGGAGACGATGTAGTCGGCGCCGACGGAGCGGTCGAGTTCCTCGGTGGCCGAGGCCACCATCGAGGAGCCGACCACCGACAGGCAGGCCACCAGGGCCAGGCCGATCATCAGGGCGGCGCCGGTGGCGCCGGTGCGGCGCGGGTTGCGCAGGGCGTTGCGCTCGGCGAGCCGGCCGACGGAGCCGAAGGGCCGCAGGACGACGCCGGAGAGCACCTTGACCACGCCGCCCGCCAGCAGCGGACCGATCACGATGAACCCGATCAGGGTCAGCACCACGCCCAGGCCCAGCCACAGCGAGCCCTTGCCGGCCGCGTCGGCGGTGGCGGTCAGGTACAGGGCGGCGGCACCGGCGCCGGTCAGGAGCAGGCCGAGGACGGCGCGCACCACGCCGGCCTTGCGGTCCATGGGGGTGCCGGCGTCGCGCAGCGCGGCCATCGGGGAGACCTTGCCGGCCCGGCGGGCGGGCACGTACGCGGCGACGACGGTGACGACGATGCCGAGGAACATGCCGACGGCCGGGGTGGTCCACAGGACGGTCAGGTCGTCGGTGGAGAGGTTCATGCCCATCTGGCCCATGAGCTTCATGAGGCCGATGGCCAGGCCGACGCCCGCGCCGACGCCGAGGACCGAGCCGACGACGCCGAGGAGCAGGGCCTCGACCAGGACGGAGCGGTTGACCTGCTCGCGGCCGGCGCCGATGGCGCGCATCAGGCCGATCTCGCGGGTCCGCTGGGCGACCAGCATGGAGAAGGTGTTGAAGATCAGGAAGATGCCGACGAGGAAGGCGATGCCGGCGAAGCCGAGCATCACGTACTTCATGACGTCGAGGAAGGAGCCGATGTCCTCACGGCCCTCGTCCGCCGACTCCTGGGCGGTCAGCAGCTTGTAGCCGGAGCCGAGTTCGGCGGCGACGGCCTGCTTCAGCTGCTCGTCGGAGACGCCGTCCTTCGCGACGAGGTTGACGTGGGTGAACTCACCGGTCCTGCCGAGCAGGGCCCGCTGGGCGGTGGGGGTGTCGAAGTAGACCACGGCCGCACCGGGGTTGGTCACCTTGAAGGAGACGATGCCGGAGATCTTCGCGCGGACGTCGCCGGTGACGGCGATGGTGCGCAGCTCGTCCCCGATCCCGAGGCCGTGCTTGTCGGCGGTGTCGGCGTCGACCATCACCTGGGTGGGGCCGCGCGGGGCGTTGCCGGAGGTGATCTCCATGGAACGCAGTTCGTTGGAGTTCCAGCCGGCGGCGATGGTGGGGGCCCCGGTGGTGGACCCCATGTTCTCGTTCTCCGCGTTGACGACGGTCACCGCGGTGGAGAAGACGACGCCCTCCGCGGACGCGGCGCCCCGCGCCCTGGCCGCCCGCTCCACGACGGAGGCGGGCAGGGTCTCGGGCTTGCCGCGCTGCGGGGTCTCCTCCCCGCCCTCGGCGTTCTTCGGGCTGACGGTGACGTCGGCGGCGCTGACCGCGAAGAGCTTGTCGAAGGTGGTGTTCATGGTGTCGGTGAACACCAGCGTGCCGCAGACGAAGGCGACCGAGAGGAGCACGGCGACGGCGGAGAGCGCCATCCGCCCCTTGTGCGCGAGGAAGTTGCGCATCGAGGTCTTGAGCACGGTCATGACGTCCGCCCGCGCGCGTCGAAGTCCTTCATGCGGTCGAGCACCTGGTCGGCGGTGGGGTTGAACATCTCGTCCACGATCCGGCCGTCGGCGAGGTAGAGGACGCGGTCGGCGTAGGAGGCGGCGACCGGGTCGTGGGTGACCATCACGATGGTCTGGCCCAGCTCGTCGACGGAGCGGCGCAGGAAGCCGAGCACCTCGGCGCCGGCCCGGGAGTCCAGGTTTCCGGTGGGCTCGTCACCGAAGATGATCTCGGGACGGGCGGCCAGGGCGCGGGCGACCGCGACGCGCTGCTGCTGGCCGCCGGAGAGCTGGGTGGGCCGGTGCCGGAGCCGGTCGGCCAGGCCGACGGTCTCCACGACCCGCCGGAGCCACTCCCCGTCCGGCCGGCGGCCGGCGATGTCCATCGGGAGCGTGATGTTCTCGATGGCGTTGAGCGTCGGCAGCAGGTTGAACGCCTGGAAGATGAACCCGATGCGGTCCCGGCGCAGCTGGGTCAGCTTCTTGTCCTTCAGGCCGGTGATCTCGGTGTCCTGGAGGAAGATCTGACCGCTGGTCACCGTGTCGAGGCCGGCGAGGCAGTGCATCAGGGTGGACTTGCCCGAGCCCGACGGGCCCATGATCGCGGTGAACTGGCCGCGGGCGATGTCCACGTCGACGTGGTCCAGCGCGACGACCCGGGTCTCGCCCGTGCCGTACGCCTTCACGACCTGCCGCGCCCGTGCCGCGACGGCCGCGAGCCCGCCCGTACCCCCGTGCCTGGGATTGGTCACAGCCGTTGTCACGGTTCTTCTCCTCAGTCGATTCCCGCCGGCTCCCGGCCGGTCGTACGAGTCTGTTCCGCGGCGCGTGTCCCGCGCGCTGGTGCCCTTCGGCGTCTTCACCCGGGGGCTAGCCCCACCCCCCTGGTGGCGCGATCCCCTCGTAGGAACCAGTTAAGGACGCGGATCCGCGGCGCTCGTCCTCCGTCGGGACGAACGGCCCCTGGCTCGGAGTACGGAGGTCCCCCTAGGGGACATCCGCCCTGAGACGGAGAGGCCCTCAGGGATTCCCCGCCCCGGTGCGGTGATGAGAAGGTGTGGGACGGCAGATAGATGCACGGTGAAAGGATCTAGGTGGGCGGCGGGAAGAGACCGGGCGACGCGAGTGCCGGGGACGCGGGAGCGCGTGGTCCCGCCGTCGGTACGGCGTCCGGTGCGGGGGACGGGCCCCGGCAGCAGCCCGGCCGCAGGCCCGTGGCGGCGCTGGTGCTCGCCATGGCGCTGGTCGCCATGGACGGGACCATCGTGGCCACCGCCGTTCCCCAGATCGTCGGCGACCTCGGCGGCTTCTCCGTCTTCTCCTGGCTCTTCTCCGGCTACCTCCTCGCCGTCACCGTCACCCTCCCCGTCTACGGCAAGCTCGCCGACACCTACGGCCGCAAGCCCGTACTCATCGGCGGCATGGCCCTCTTCCTCGTCGGCTCCCTGCTCTGCGCCGCCGCCTGGAACATGGCCGCCCTGATCGCCTTCCGGGTCGTCCAGGGCCTGGGCGGCGGCGCCATCCAGGGCACCGTCCAGACCCTGGCCGCCGATCTCTACCCGCTCAGGGAACGCCCGAGGATCCAGGCCCGCCTCTCCACCGTGTGGGCCACCTCCGCCGTCGCCGGCCCCGCCGTCGGCGGCCTGCTCGCCGCCTACACCGACTGGCGCTGGATCTTCCTGATCAACCTGCCGGTCGGCGCGCTCGCCGTCTGGCTCTGCGCCCGCCGCCTCCACGAGCCCGCCCGCCCCGCCGGCCCCCGCCCCCGCGTCGACTGGGCCGGTGCCCTCGCCGTCTTCGCCTGCGGCGGGCTGCTGCTGACCGCCCTGGTCCAGGGCGGCGTCGCCTGGCCCTGGCTGTCCGCGCCCTCCCTCGCCCTGTTCGGCGGCAGCGCCGTCCTCGCCGCCGTCACCGTGTACGTCGAACGGCGGGCCGCCGAACCGATCCTGCCCGGCTGGGTCTGGCGCCGCCGCACCATCGCCGCCGTCAACCTCGCCATGGGCGCCCTCGGCCTGCTGATGGTGGCGCCGATGGTCTTCGTACCCACCTACGCCCAGTCCGCGCTCGGGCTCGACCCCATCGCCGCCGGCCTCGTGATGTCCGTGATGACCCTCAGCTGGCCCATCACCGCAGCCCTCAGCCAGCACGTGTACCGGCGCATCGGCTTCCGCAACACCGCCGCCCTGGGCGTCGCCCTGGCCGCCCTGATCCTGTCGTCCTTCCTGCTCCTGCCGCACCCCGCCGAGCCCTGGCAGCCCGCACTGATCATGCTGCTGCTCGGGGGTGCCCTCGGGCTCTTCCAGCTGCCGCTGATGGTCGGCGTGCAGTCCACCGTCGGCTGGGCCGAGCGCGGCACGACCACCGCCTCCGTGCTGTTCTGCCGCCAGGTCGGCCAGAGCGTCGGCGCCGCCCTGTTCGGCGCGGTCGCCAACGCCACCATCGCCGCCCGGCTCGCCGGAGCCCCCGTACCCGGGCTGCCCGCGGACCTCGACGGGGCCGCCCAGGCGCTGACCCGCCCCGACGCCCTCCCGGCCGACGCCGCCGCCTACCTGCGCGACTCCGTCGCCGTCGCCGTGGAGCACGTCCACCTCGGCGCCGCCGCGGCCGCCGTGGCAGCCCTGCTGATCCTGCTGCTGGTGGCCCCGCGCCGCTTCCCCGTCCTCCCCGAACTCCGCCAGGAATAGGCCCTGCTCCGGGAGTTCCCGGCGGGCACGGGAGCGGAGCCGGCCGCACGGACACCGTGCCGCGCCACGCCGAACGGGGCGTAACCTGGCGGCCGTCACCTTTGCGGGGTACACCATCACCCGTAAGGAATCGGGGGGTTGACCGTGAAGCTGATCATTACCGTGCTGGGCGCGCTGGCGCTCGCCGGCACGGCGCTCGTCGTGTGGCGGCGGCCCGCGGTGGTGACCGGCCGGGACGGCCGCGTCTCCACCTCCCTGACCCTGGCCTTCGCCTGGACCGCGATCCTGGTCTGGATGCTGCTGGTCCTGCTCGGCTACGCGGTCGCCACCGGCAGGGGCCTGGCGTACTTCACCCCGCCCGGCGCCGCCGGCACCGGCCCGCTCGCCGCGCTGAGCCCCACCTACCTGGAGCTGCTCGGCGGCCCGTTCGTCGCCATGATCGCCGCCAAGGCGGTGGTCGGCGGCCGCCTGAAGTCCGGCAGCATGACCAAGGCACCCAGCGGGGCGCCCGCCCGCTTCCGGGAGGCGATCAGCAACGACGCCGGCCGCCCCGACCTGCTGGACCTCCAGTACGTGCTCTTCAACGCGGTCGCCATGCTGTACGTGGTGGTGCTCTTCGCCATGGACGTCGCCCCCGGCCTGCCCCGGCTGCCCGACGAGATCTGGCTCCTCACGGCCGCCCCCGCCGCCGCCTACCTGGCCAACAAGGCCACGCCCCGGCCCAACCCGGTGGTCACCGGCATCAGCCGGCAGGGCGAGTCCCTGGTCATCGAGGGCGGCGGCTTCCCCGAACACGCCCAGGTCTCCGTCGGCACCGGCGAGCCCGTCCCGGCCCACCTGGAGAACGGCCGCCTCCTGCTGCCCGCCCCCCGCACGGAAACCCCCACCACCCTGGTGGTCACCACCCCGACGGGCCTGCGCAGCGAGCCCTTCCCGTACCCCCCGACCTCCTGACACCCGGCGCGGCAGCCGGCAACGGTCCCCGGCAGCCGGGGACCGGCCCCGGCCCGGGGATCAGCCCTCGGCCGGGGCCCGGCCCGTGAGGGTGGCCAGGCTGTTGCGGACGTGCGTCATGTGGGCCCGCATCTCCTCCTGGCACTCCGTGTGCTCCCGCAGCAGCCGGTCCGTCTCCCGCCCGATCCGCTCCTCCCGCGCCCGCGCCTGCGCCAGCAGCTCCGCCGCCCGCGCCTCCGCGTCCTCCTGCCCGTGCCGGGCCGTCTCCTCCGCCTCCGCGTACGCCCGCCTCGCCTCCGCCAGCCGGCCCTCCGCGTACGCCGCGAGCTCCGCGTGCCGCGCCTCCAGCTCCGCCTCCCGCTCCAGCAGCGCCCGTTCCGCGGCCTCCCACCGCTCCGCCTGCTCCCCCTCCTGCTCCGCCAGCACCGCGTCCGCCCGCCGCCGCATCTCCGCCAGCGCCTCCGCGGACTCCCGGCGCCGGGCCTCCGCCTCCTCCCGCGCCGCGCCCCGCACCTCGTCGGCCGTCCGCTGCGCGCTCAGCAGCGCCTGCCGGGCCCGCACCCCCGTCTGCTCCCGCACCGCCTCCGCGTCCTGCTCCGCCAGCCCGGCCACCCGCTCCGCGTACGCCTGCGCCGCGTCCCGCAGCGCCTCCGCGTCCTCCCGCGCGGCCGCCCGCACCTCCGCGGCCTCCTCCTCCACCAGGGCCAGGATCCGCCGCGCCCGCTCGCTCAGCTCGTCGTACGTCTGCGGAGCCAGCCGCTCCACCGCGGCCCGCAGCCGCTCCGCGTCCTCCTCCATCTCCCGCGCCAGCACCGTCAGCCGCGCCGCCCGCTCCCACGCCTCGTCCCGGCTCGCGCCGAGCCGGGCCACGTAGCGGTCGACCTGCTCCACCCGGTAGCCGCGGCCGCGTACGGTCGCGAAACCCTGCGCTGACACGGCTGCGCTCATGACGGAAGCCCCTCTCGGACGAATCGGAGGCCGCTCGGGCACGGCTCTCACGCAGTGCGGAGATCCGCTCATAACGCGACACTCCGCCCACCTCTCCCGGTCAAGGATGCGTCATTTGACGCCAGAAGCCGGAATTCGCCGTGCCGACAGCAGGTGGACAGTCCGAAAAACGGACGGCCGGGGCGCGATCCGTGAGGATCCCGCCCCGGCCGTCACCGGGCACTCAGCCGATCAGAGCAAGCCGTCCCACATCTGCTCCAGCAGCACCGACCACCAGCTCTCCGGCGACGCCAGCGCCGCCCCGTCCAGCGCCGCCAGCTGCGCCTGGAAGTCCACCGTCCAGCGCCCCGCCTGCTCGGGCGTCAGGTGCATCCGCAACCGCCACATGTGACCCAGCATCGCCAGCGACCGCGCGAACTGCGGCAGGCTGGAGTTCACGAACTGCGGAGGCACCGGCGCACCGCCGGGACCGGCCTCGACCGGCACCGCCACTATGTTCGCCGTCCCGTACTGCACGCACAGCGCCTTGCCGAAGTCACTGCCGACCACCAGGTACGAGGCCGCGTCCGAGGCCGCCGGCACCCCGCGCTGCGCCGCCAGCTCCGCCAGCGTCGGCACCGGCTGCCCGGGCACCGCCTGCGCCCAGAAGAACGGCCCGAAGTCCACCGGCAGACCCGCCATCACCAGCGTCTGCGCCACGACCTCCGGCACGCCCTGCCGCGACACCGCGGCCGGCTCGAAGCGGAACACGCCCTGCGGGCCGAACACGCCCGCCAGCTCCTGCCCGATGGCCTCCATCGGGATCGCGGGCAGCGTCTGGATCCCCGGCGGCAGCGGGGCCCGCTGCGGCGCCGGGCGCGCCGGACCGTCCGCCACCTGGTGCAGCTCCCCCTGGTGGGTGAGCAGGTGGTGCATGCCGGCCTGCCGGCCCGCGTGGTCCTTGCCGTACGGCGCCACGCTGGTGATCCGCACCTGCGGCCAGGTCTCCCGGATCATCCGGGCGCAGTAACCGCCCGGCAGTTCACAGGACTCCAGCTCCGTGTGCAGCTCCAGCACCTGCTGCGGCGGCACGTTCATCGCCCGCAGCTCGTGCAGGATCTGCCACTCCGGGTGCGGCGTACCCGGCGCCGAACGCCGGATCAGCTGCTGCTCGGAACCGTCGGGCGCGCGGTAGCGCAGCACCGCCTGGTAGCCAGGGCCCACCACGGGCACACCGGGAGCCGGCGGCGGGGCCTGCGGGGGCTGCCCGGCCGGGGGCTGGCCCAGCGGCGCTCCCGGCTGCCCGGGCGGCGGTACGACACCGGGACCCGCCAGCATCGTCGCCGCGTGGTGCACACCACCGGGCGGCGTGCCGGGGCCACCGGGCGCACCCGGAGCTCCCGGAGCGGCCGGCGGACCGGGCGGGGGTACGACACCGGGGCCGGCCAGCATCGTGGCCGCGTGGTGCGCGTCACCGCCGGGCGCACCGGGAGCACCGGGCGGAGCCGGCGGACCCGGCGGCGGTACGACACCGGGACCCGCCAGCATCGTCGCCGCGTGGTGCGCGTCACCGCCGGGCGCACCGGGGGCACCGGGCGGAGCCGGCGGGGGTACGACACCGGGACCGGCCAGCATGGTCGCCGCGTGGTGCGCGTCACCGCCGGGCGCACCGGGAGCACCGGGGGGCGCCGGCGGACCGGGGGGCGCGGGGACGCCGGGCGCACCCGGCGCACCGGGCGGCGCGGGCGGGCCGGGCGGCGGGACCACACCGGGACCGGCCAGCATCGTGGCGGCGTGGTGCGCGTCGCCACCAGGCGCACCAGGAGCACCAGGAGCACCGGGAGCACCCGGCGCACCCGGACCGGCGGGCGCCGACGGCGGACCCGGCGGCACCGGAGGCGCGGGCGGGTTCACCGGCGCCTTGCTCGTGGCCGCGTCGGCGATGTCCTGGGGACGCGGCGCACCCGCGTCGATCGCCGGCGCCACGGCGGTCTTCGGCAGCTGGCTGCCGCCCGCCATCAGCGTGGTCTTCGCCTCCGGCTCGGCACCGGGGCGCGAGGGAGCGTCGTCCGCGTCCGTACCCGACAGCGGCGGCGCGAACACCGTCGCCGGCAGCGGCACGGAGGCGTCGTCGGAGCCCGGGTTCACGTCCGTACCCGCCCATGGCGTGGCGTTCGCCGGCACGCCCTCGGACGCGGTCGGCTCGTACGCGTCACCACCGGGCCCGCCCAGCGCGCCCAGCACCACCGTGCCCGGCAGCGGAACCGCCGGCGGCGCGTCCGGCGCCGGCCCGGCACCCGAGGACGACAGCCGCAGCGAGCCACCGGCCCGCGGAGCGGCGGACGGCCCGGCGGGCGCCCCGCCCTCGGGCCCGGACGCGGCAGCGGCGGCACCGGCGCCCACACCACCGTCACCGGCACCCGGCGCGGCGGAAGGAACCGGCGGCACCCCGGGCTCCTCCGCGACCGGAGGCGCCGGACAGACCGACGGAACGGAAGGACGAGAAGAACCAGAGGACCCGGCAGGACCGGACGGAACCGGCGGCGCGGCCGAAGCACCGGCCGCCGCCGGGGAACCACCCGGACCGCCCGAAGCACCCGAAGCACCCGAACCGGCCGACGACGACCCCGCCGCCCCCGCCCGGTTGTCCGGGATCCCCGCCCGGTCCGCCGCCTCCTGCAGCCACTCCGGCGGACTCAGCATGAACGACGTCGCCTCGGAATCGATCCGCTGCGGCGGCACCGAAGCCTCCGGCCCCGCCGCCGGCGCGGCCCCGTACTCCTCCTCGTACCGGCGGATCACCTCACCCACCGGCAGCCCCGGCCACAGCGACACCTCACCGCTGTCCCGTGCGATCACCAGCCGCTGACGGCCACCACCGGACACCGGCACCCCGGGACGGTCCTCCGCCCACACCACGAAGCCGAGCCCGAACTCCCGGACCCTCACCTCCCGGTGCTGATACGCGGGCACGTCACCGTTGACCCACTCCTCCGCGCGCTCCTGCGCCTGCGCGAACGTCACCATCGCCGGAACTACCCTTCCACCGGGACAACACGCGCGAAGCCGCCGTCCACCATCAGACCCGCCACCGTCTCCAGCTCCGGCGGGTTGCCCGCGAGCCGCTCCAGGAACGCGTCGAAATCCGTACCGCACGCCAGCAGCAGCCGCTCCGTACGCTCCTGCACCGACCAGCCGTCCTGGTCACGCGCGTCGTCGTACGGGCAGAACCACACCGACCCCGACGCCTCGCCCCGCACCTTCACCGCGATCAGACCGCCCTGCGCGAACGCCACGGCCAGGTAGTCCTTCGTCAGGTGGTCCCGCAGACACTTGTTGACGTACACCAGGTCGTTCACCGCGGCCTCGTCCCGCACCGTGAAGAACGGCTGGTCCACCAGCAGCCCCAGCTCCGGGTCCAGACCCACGCCCACCGGCGCACAACCGCCCGCCGCCTTCAGGAACGAGCGGTACGCCTCCGGCAGCCGGTAGCCCAGATCCTCCTCGACCCCCTGGACCTGCTGCTCCGTCACCGACAACGCCGACTTCGGCAGCCCCAGGTGCACCGGACGCACCTCCTGCAACGGCCGCGTCCCCCGCTTCGTGTGGTCCACCGCCGCCGTCACGAGCCCCGCGTGGTGCCGCAGCAGCGCCTTGACCTCCACCGGGACCAGCTCCAGACGGCGCGTCCCCGCCACGTGGTGCCAGGTCCAGCCGTGCGGAGTCGCCACCGCGGGCACCGTGTCCCACAGCTCGTGGCCCGACGCGTGCATCGCGGCGTTCGCCGACACGTAGTCCGTCAGCCGCAGTTCGTCGACACCGAAACCCTCCGGCGGTTCTGCGATCTCCGTCGCCGCACGCGCGTACGGGGAGAAGTCGGGGTGACCGTCCCCGTCCATCCGCACGCCCTCGGGATGCCGCGAGCGCCGGACCGGGTCCGGAAACTGCACGACCTGCCCGGCGTACGCGGCGTTGGGTGGCGCGGCCTGCTGCCCGAGCCGACCTGTCGTCATGGCGGTAGCCCCCTGCTGGATCTGGCTGGTTCCGCACAGCCTAAGCCGTACGGCAAGAGGCACACCCTCCCCTGCACCTGCGGCGGAGCCACCCCGTCCGCACCAACAGCACCACCCACCCCGCCGCACGCCGGGAACATCCGAATTGATACGAATATTCGACCCAGCTTCCGCAGGGCGCCGCACATTTGGCAGGCTGTCCCGCAGCACGGGGGCGTGCGCGACGGCGGCGCGAGCCGCGGCCACGGGAGGGACGACCAGCACCATGCAGACGGCAACACACACCACGGCCCACACGACGGGCCGCACCACCGCCCACCAAGGCACCGGCACGGGTCCCGGCACCACCGACCCCCGCCACCACTGGAGCAACGAGAACGGCCTCCGCGCCCCCCTCCTCCAGCACCGCCGCGACGGCATCCTCCCCACCATCGCCGCGGCACTCTCCGTACGCGGCGAAACCCTCACCAGCACCGCCGCCAAGGGCGACCAGCCCCCCGCACTCCACCCCCTCGTCCAGGACTTCCTCGACACCCTCACCACCGGCCAGCGCGACCGCCACACCGGACGATGTCCCGAGGCGCTCCTGCTCTCCCGCCACCTCACCACCGTCGAGGCCGGCCGCAGCAAGCGCGCCTCCCGCCGCCCCCTCTCCCCCAGCGAAGCCCGCCGCTCCCTCAAGCACGCCAAGGTCACCGCCCGCCGCATCCGCGAAGACGGCGACCCCCTCCACGGCAGCTACGCACCCCCCTGCCGCTCCTGCGACGCGCTCCTCGCCCACTTCGGCGTACGCCCCGTCGACCTCACCGCACCCCAAGACAACGAGAAGGGCTGACCCCGCCCCGATGGCCGCCTCCGCCTCCTACGACCGGTCCTCGGCGACCCGCTTCCCGGTCACCGTCGACTCCGCCCTGCGCGCCGCCGGCTGGAGCCCCGGCCGCTGGGACATCAAGCAGGCCGAGTACTGGGCCGACGCCCTCCGCGACCACACCACCCCCGCCGGACACCGCCACACCGTCTTCCCCGCCGCCGTCGAAGCCTGGGCCGAATTCGGCGGCCTCCGCGTCAGCACCCCCGCACCCGGCCGCCAGATAGCCCCCGCCACCATCACCCTCGACCCCCTCACGGGCCTCCACCTCGCCCGCACCTTCGCCGACCTCGGCCGCGCCCTCGACACCACCGTGGCCCCCCTCGGACACGAGAACGACGGCAGCGCCCACCTCGCCATCGACCGCGAAGGCCGCGTCTACTCCATCGACCACACCGGCGACTGGTACCTCGGCGCCGGAATCGACGACGCCCTCACCACCCTCCTCACCGGCCTCCAGCCCGTCCGCCTCACCACCGGCTGACACCACCCCCACCACGCCTACGACGCGTCCGGCACCCGATCCGGCAACACCGCCGACACCCGGAACCCACCCGCCTCCGTGGGCCCCGACACGAACACCCCACCCAGCCCCAGCACCCGCTCCCGCATCCCCACCAGCCCGTTCCCCCCGCTCGGCAGCCCCGCACCCGCCACCCCGGCATCCGACGGACCGTTCTCCACCTGCATCGCCACCTCACCCTGCCGGTGAGCCAGCCGCACCACCACCCGCGCCCCCGGCGCATGCTTGTGGACGTTCGTCAACGCCTCCTGCACCACCCGGTACGCCGTCTGCTCCACCTCCCGCGGATACGCGCGCACCTCACCCCGCACATCCAGCTCCACCACCATCCCCGCCGCCCGCGACTGCCCCACCAGCGCCGCCAGCTCCGCCAGACACGGCCCCTCGTCCGCAGCCCCGGACGCCTGCCCCGCCGCCACCAACGGCACCGGGGCCGCCGACACGGCAGGCGCGGAAGCCGCCGACGCCGAGGCCGCCGTCACCACCGGCGACCGCAGCACCCCCAACATCTCCCGCAACTCCGTCAACGCCTGCCGGCCCATGTCCCCCACCAGCGCCGCGTTCCGCACCGCCGTCGCCGGATCCTTCCCCGCCACCGCCTCCAGCGCCGCCGCGTGCACCACCATCAGCGACACCCGGTGCGCCACCACGTCGTGCATCTCCCGCGCGATCCGCGTCCGCTCCTCCTGACGCGCCCACTCCGCCCGCTCCTCGGCCCGGTCCGCCAGCAGCGACAGCTCTCGCTCCAGCGAATCCGCCCGCTCCTGCAGGCTCTCCATCAACCGCCGCCGCGCCCCTATGTACAGACCCAGCAGCACCGGCGGCGCCGTCAGCGCCACCGCCATGAACACCGACACCACCGGCACGTACCACCGGTCCGCCTGCACGTCCCCCTGCGTCCGCACGTACGTCACCAGGAACGTCCCCACCAGCGACATCGACGCCAGCAACGCCGTGATCCGCCGGGGCACCTCCGACGCCGCCAGCGTGTACAGACCCACCACCGCCAGCAGGAAACCCATCGCCGCCGGCGTCACGGCCACCGCCACCAGCACCACCGCGACCGGCCACCGCCGCCGCAGCACCAAAACGGACCCCACCAGCAGCCCGAACACCACCCCCACCGGAACCGGCAACGACGCCTCCCCGGCGAACCCCACCCCCTCCAGGGCACACTCCAGCGCCGAAGCCACCGCCAGCCCCACATCGAGCACGGCACTCCGCCGACGCCCCCACCACAAGGGCCCGTCCCGCCCGGCCCCCACCCGCTGCTCCCCCGTACTGGTCATACCGCCACCCTACGATCGCCCCACCCACCCCCTCCCGCCGATTCCCCGCCCTAACACGCCCCCGCGCCCCAATTCCCCCAAACCTCCGGTAACCGCACATACGACTGAACCGCCTGCACTCCGGACCCTGAATCCCGCATTCCGGACGACGGTGAACCCATGCGAGCGAAAACCGACCTCCAGACCCGAGCCCGCGAGCTCCGCCTCCAGGGCCGCACCTACACCGAAATCACGGACGAGCTGGGCTGCTCGAAGAGCTCCGTCTCCCTCTGGGTCCGCGACCTCCCCAAACCCCCACGCCGGATCGAGCAGGGAAAACGCGCGGCCCGCGCCCGCTGGGACCGAGAACTTGCGGTGCGCGACACCGAGCGCCGCGCCACGAAAGAGGCCGCAGGCCTGGAAGTCGGCACCATCACCGACCGCGAGCTGTTACTCCTGGGCACCGCGCTGTACTGGGCCGAGGGCACGAAGGACAAACCGCACGCCCGCCGCGAACGTGTGGTGTTCGTCAACAGCGACCCGGACATGATCCGGACATTCCTCGCCTGGTTGAACCTGGTCGGCGTGCCGGTCGACCGCCTGAACTGCTACGTGATGATTCACGAGACCGCCGACATCCCGACAGCCGAGCGTTTCTGGGCGGACCTCCTCGGCATCGACACGAGCAGGCTCGGCAAGACGGCGATCAAGAGGCACGACCCCAAAACAATCCGCAAGAACACGGGGGAGAACTACCGCGGATGCCTCACGATCCAAGTGCGCAATAGCGCGGAGCTCTACCGTCGCATCGAGGGGACCTGGTGCGGCATAGTAGGGGCTGCATCCGAAGCCGATCAACGGAATCGGACATAGCATCCATCCCGGGTCGTCTAAGGGCAAGACGTCAGATTTTGGTTCTGATCATGGGGGTTCGAGTCCTCCCCCGGGAGCCATGCACACGGGTCCCGACCGTTCCGGTCGGGACCCGTGCTCGTTACCGGGACGTGGCCCCCCGGTATCCTTCGGAAGTCCACCCCCGAAAAGCCGAAGGGCACACCCGTGAGCGCCAATCGCCCGGCAGCCGTCGTCGTACTCGCAGCGGGTGAGGGCACCCGCATGAAGTCGGCCACTCCCAAGGTTCTGCACGAGATCTGCGGGCGGTCGCTCGTCGGTCACGTGGTTTCCGCAGCTCGGGAGCTGGATCCGCAGCATCTGGTCGTGGTCGTGGGGCACGCCCGCGAGCAGGTCGTCGCCCATCTGGACGAGCACTACGCCGGCACCCGCACCGCGGTGCAGCACGAGCAGAACGGCACCGGGCACGCGGTCCGGATGGCGCTGGAGTCGCTCGGCGGTCCGGTGGACGGGACCGTGGTCGTCGTGTGCGGTGACACGCCCCTCCTGACGGGTGACACGCTGGCCGCGCTGACCGCGACCCACTCGGCGGACGGAAACGCGGTGACGGTGCTGACGGCCGAGGTGCCGGACTCCACCGGGTACGGGCGGATCGTGCGGGACTCCTCGGGCGCCGTCACGGCGATCGTGGAGCACAAGGACGCCAGCGACGAGCAGCGCGCGATCCGTGAGATCAACTCCGGGGTGTTCGCGTTCGACGGGAAGCTGCTGGCGGAGGCGCTGGGGCAGGTCCGTACGGACAACAGCCAGGGTGAGGAGTACCTCACGGACGTGCTGGGGATCCTGCGGGCGGCCGGGCACCGGGTGGGTGCGTCGGTCGGTGGTGACCACCGGGAGATCCTGGGGATCAACAACCGGGTGCAGCTGGCGGAGGCCCGTGGGCTGCTGAACGCGCGCCTGCTGGAGCGGGCGATGCTGGCGGGTGTGACCGTGGTGGATCCGGGCAGCACGTTCGTGGACGTGACGGTGACTTTCGGCCAGGACGCGGTGATCCACCCGGGTACGCAGCTGCTGGGGTCGACGCACGTGGCGGAGGGCGCCGAGGTGGGTCCTAACACGCGCCTGAAGGACACCGAGGTGGGTCCGGGTGCGCGGGTGGACAACGCGGTGGCGGACCGTGCGGTGATCGGCGAGTCGGCGAGCGTGGGTCCGTACGCGTACCTGCGTCCGGGGACGCGGCTGGGGCTGAAGGCCAAGGCCGGCACGTACGTGGAGATGAAGAACGCGACGATCGGCGAGGGTACGAAGGTGCCCCACCTGTCGTACGTGGGTGACGCGACGATCGGTGAGTACTCGAACATCGGCGCGGCGAGCGTGTTCGTGAACTACGACGGTGAGGCGAAGCACCACACCACGGTCGGCTCACACTGCAAGACGGGCTCGGACAACATGTTTGTGGCTCCCGTCACGATCGGGGACGGTGCCTACACGGCCGCCGGCTCGGTCATCACCAAGGATGTGCCGCCCGGCGCACTGGCCGTGGCACGGGGCCAGCAGCGGAATATCGAGGGCTGGGTGGCTCGTAAGCGTCCGGGCAGCGCGGCCGCGCAGGCGGCTCAGTCGGCGGGCGAGGAGCCCGTCGGCGAAGTCTGACCGGAAACGGGTACGTCGATGTCGGCGTACCGTGATAGGTGCACGCAATTCGGCTGGCTTGCCGCGCGCGGGACGGACGCGCGCGGGGGCGAGCAGCTTCAACACGTCTGAGGAGACAGTGCTGTGACCGGGATCAAGACGACCGGCGAGAAGAAGCTGATGCTCTTCTCCGGCCGCGCCCACCCCGAGCTGGCCGAGGAGGTCGCGCACCAGCTGGGTGTCGGCCTCGTGCCGACCAAGGCTTTCGACTTCGCGAACGGTGAGATCTACGTCCGCTTCCAGGAGTCGGCGCGCGGCGCGGACTGCTTCCTGATCCAGAGCCACACGGCTCCGATCAACAAGTGGATCATGGAGCAGCTGATCATGATCGACGCGCTGAAGCGCGCGTCGGCCCGCTCGATCACCGTGATCATCCCGTCCTACGGGTACGCCCGTCAGGACAAGAAGCACAAGGGCCGTGAGCCGATCTCGGCGCGTCTGGTGGCGGACCTGCTGAAGACGGCGGGTGCGGACCGGATCCTGACGGTGGACCTGCACACGGACCAGATCCAGGGCTTCTTCGACGGTCCGGTGGACCACCTGTCGGCGCTGCCGGTGCTGGCGGACTACGTGGGCGCGAAGGTGGACCGTACGAAGCTGACGGTGGTGTCCCCGGACGCCGGCCGTGTGCGGGTGGCGGACCGCTGGTGTGACCGTCTGGACGCGCCGCTGGCGATCGTGCACAAGCGCCGTGACAAGGACGTCGCCAACCAGGTGACGGTCCACGAGGTCGTGGGTGAGGTCAAGGGCCGCGTCTGCGTCCTGGTCGACGACATGATCGACACGGGTGGCACGATCTGCGCCGCGGCCGAGGCGCTGTTCGCGCACGGCGCGGAGGACGTGATCGTGACGGCGACGCACGGCATCCTGTCGGGGCCGGCGGCCGACCGCCTGAAGAACTCGAAGGTGAGCGAGTTCATCTTCACGAACACGCTGCCGGACCCGTCGGACCTGGAGCTCGACAAGATCACGGTGCTGTCGATCGCGCCGACGATCGCGCGCGCGGTGCGTGAGGTCTTCGAGGACGGTTCGGTGACGAGCCTGTTCGAGGAGCAGCAGTAAGGATCCGCCTGGGGCGCCGGGCCCGGTAGGGCCCGGTTCTCGCGGGTGCGGGTCCCGCTAGATCCTTTTGGGGTGCGGCCTCCGTGCCGGGTAGACTCTTCGAGTTGCTCGGCGAGGGAGGCCGCACCTTTTGGTGTCCGGCGCTCCGTTATCGACGCGCTCTTCGTAGCAGGCCGTTTCGTGGCCGGGTGACCCTGTCCGTTTTCGTCACCCCACGAGGAGTGAACATGTCCGAGGTCAAGCTTTCCGCTGAGCTCCGCACCCGTTTCGGCAAGGGCGGCGCCCGTGAGGCCCGTCGCAACAAGGTCGTCCCCGCGGTCATCTACGGCCACGGCCAGGACCCGAAGCACGTCTCCGTCGAGGGCCACGGCCTGTTCATGGCGCTGAAGACCCCGAACGTCCTGATCTCGCTGGACATCAAGGGCGACGGCACCGAGCTGGTCATCCCGAAGGCCGTGCAGAAGGACCCGATCAAGCGCGACCTGCTGCACGTGGACTTCCTGGCCGTCCGCAAGGGCGAGAAGGTCACGGTCGAGGTCCCGGTCGTCACCGAGGGCGAGCTGGCCGCCGGCGGCAACCTGCTGGAGCACGTCCTGAACACCCTCTCGGTCGAGGCCGAGGCCACCCACCTGCCCGAGTCCTTCACCGTGTCGGTGGAGGGCCTGGAGGCCGGCGCGTCCGTCCTCGCGCAGGACATCGCGCTGCCGTCCGGCGTCACCCTGGTGACCGAGGCCGACGCCGTCGTCCTGCAGGTCCTGGCCGCGCAGGCCGAGGAGCCGGCCGCCGAGGCCGAGGAGACCGAGGAGGCCTGAGCCTCTTCGTCTGGTTGCTGACCGACCGCCGTCCGGCTCCACTGGAGCGGGGCGGCGGTCGTCCCATGTGAGGAGCTTTGTGATGGCGGAGATGGCGGCCGACGGTCCCTGGCTGGTGGTGGGTCTGGGGAACCCGGGTCCCGAGTACGCGGGGAACCGGCACAACGTGGGGTTCATGGTGGTGGACCTGATCGCGGACCGGATCCGGGGGAAGTTCAAGGCGCACAAGGCGCGGGCGCAGGTGGTGGAGGGCCGGATCGGTCCGGCGGGTCCGGCGAACCGGCGGATCGTGCTGGCGAAGCCGATGTCGTACATGAACCTGTCGGGTGGTCCGGTGACGGCGCTGCGGGACTTCTACAAGGTGCCGGTGGAGCGGGTGGTGGCGGTCCACGACGAGCTGGACATCGACTACGGGACGCTGCGGCTGAAGCTGGGCGGCGGGGACAACGGGCACAACGGTCTGAAGTCGATGACGAAGTCGATGGGTGCGGAGTACCACCGGGTGCGGTTCGGGATCGGCCGTCCGCCGGGGCGCATGCAGGTGGCGGACTTCGTGCTGAAGGACTTCTCGTCCGCGGAGCGGAAGGAGCTGGACTACTTCGTGGACCGGGCTGCGGACGCGGTGGAGTGCCTGGTGCTGGAGGGTCTGGAGCGGGCGCAGTCCTCGTACAACTCGTGAGGCGCGGTCCTCGTACAACGCGTGAGGCGCGGTCCTCGTGCTGCTCGACGGCTGGTGCGCCGAGGGCCCCCGTACCGGGATGGTGCGGGGGCCCTCGGCGTTGGTGCGGCGGGTGGGTCAGCCGGTGTTGCGGAGGCCGGCGGCGACGCCGTTGACCGTGAGGAGGAGGGCGCGGCCGAGGAGCGGGTCGGCGGGTTCGCCGGCGGCCGCGGCGGCGCGCTGGCGGGCCAGCAGGGAGACCTGGAGGTAGGAGATGGGGTCCAGGTAGGCGTCGCGGACGGCGAAGGTCTGCTGGAGGACGGGCTGGCTGTCGAGGAGCTTCTCGCCGCCGGTGATGCGGAGGACTTCCGCGACGGTGAGGGCGTGTTCGGCCTCGATGAGGGCGAAGACGTGCTTGAGCTCGTCGGGGACGAGGGTGTCGACGTAGTGGCGGGCGATCCGCAGGTCGGTCTTGGCCAGCGTCATCTCGACGTTGGACAGGAAGTTGCGGAAGAAGTGCCAGTTGGCCTGCATCTCTTCGAGGACGTCGTCGCCGCCGGTCTCGCGGAGTGCCTTGAGGCCGGAGCCGACGCCGTACCAGCCGGGGACGATCTGGCGGGACTGGGTCCAGCCGAAGACCCAGGGGATGGCGCGGAGTCCGTCGAGGCCGGCTCCGGAGTCGGGGCGGCGGGAGGGCCGGGAGCCGAGGTGGAGGTCGGCGAGCTGGTCGACGGGTGTGGCGGCGAAGAAGTAGGCGGGCAGGTCGGGGTCTTCGACGAGGCGCCGGTAGGCCGCGTGGGCGGCGTCGGAGACGGTGTCCATGGCCGCGTCCCAGCGGGCGAGGGACTCGTCGGACTGCCGGGGCGCGGTGTGCAGGGCGGAGGCCTGCAGGGTGGCGGCGACGGTGAGTTCGAGGTTCTCGCGGGCGAGGGAGGGGACGAGGTACTTGTCGGAGATGACCTCGCCCTGTTCGGTGACCTTGATCTCGCCTTCGAGGGTGCCCCAGGGCTGGGCGAGGATCGCGTCGTGGGAGGGGCCGCCGCCGCGGCCGACGGTGCCGCCGCGGCCGTGGAAGAGGCGCAGGCGTACGCCGTAGCGGTGGGCGACGTCGCGGAGCCGGCGCTGGGCGCGGTGGATCTCCCACTGGCTGGTGGTGATGCCGCCGAACTTGCTGGAGTCGGAGTAGCCGAGCATGACCTCCTGGACGTCGCCGCGGAGGGAGACCAGGCGGCGGTAGGAGGGGTCGGCGAGCATGTCGTTGAGGATGACGTCGGCGGCGCGGAGCTCGTCGGTGGTTTCGAGGAGCGGCACGATGCCGATCTTGGCCCAGCCGGCGTGGAGGTCGATGAGGCCGGCCTCGCGGGCCAGGACGGCGGCGGCGAAGACGTCGTCGGCGCCCTGGCACATCGAGATGATGTAGGACTCGATGACCTCGGGGCCGAACTTCTCGAAGGCGTCCTTGACGGTGCCGAAGACGCCGAGTGTCTTGGCGCCGGCGGCGTCGAGGGGGGCCGGGGTGGGGGCCAGCGGCCGGCGGGAGCGGAGTTCCTTGGCGAGGAGCCGCTGCCGGTAGTCGCGGGGCATGTCGGCGTAGCGCCAGGATTCCTCGCCGAGGCGGTCGAAGAGCTGGCCGAGCGCGTGGTGGTGGGCGTCGGCGTGTTCGCGGACGTCCATGGTGGCGAGCTGGAGGCCGAAGGCGCCGAGGGTGCGGATGGTGCGGTCCATGCGGCCGTCGGCGAAGAGGGCGCCGCGGTGTTCGCGCAGGGAGGTCTGGATGAGGGTGAGGTCGGTGAGGAGCTCGGCGGTGCCGAGGTAGTCGCGGCCTTCCTCGTGGGGGGTGCCCTTGGCCAGGCGCTCGCGGGTGTTGAGGAGCTTCTGGCGGATGCAGGTGGCCTTGAGGCGGTAGGGCTCTTCCGCGTTGAGGCGCTTGTAGCGGGGGCTGATCTCCGGGAGGCGCTCCAGGTCGGCCTGGAGGGAGGTGAGGAGTTCCTCGGTGGCGCCGGTGTAGCGGATGGAGTTGGAGAGCAGGCCGCGGAGGAAGTCGACGAGTTCGAGGGCGTCGGTGATGCCGTGCTCGTGCTGGAGGATCAGGACTTCGCGGGTGACGTCGGGGGTGACGTTGGGGTTGCCGTCGCGGTCGCCGCCGATCCAGGTGCCGAAGGTGAGGGGGCGGGTGCCGGCGGGGAGTTCGACGCCGACGCGCTGGAGTTCCGCGGCGAGGTCCTCGAGTACGTCGCCGACGGCGCCGGCGTGGAGTTCGTCGAGGTAGTAGATGGCGTTGCGGGCCTCGTCGGCGGGTTCGGGCCGGACGACGCGGAGCTCGTCGGTCTGCCAGATGAGGTCGATGTTCTCGGCGAGGCGGAGGTCGTGGCGGCGGCGGTCGCCGGCGCCGGTGACGGGCTCTTCGAGGAGGGCGGCGATGCGGCGCAGCTTGTTGAGGACGCTGCGGCGGGCTGCCTCGGTGGGGTGTGCGGTGAAGACCGGGCGGACGTTGAGGTTGCTCACGGTCGCGCGGAGGTGCTCGGGGTCGGCGTCCTTGAGCATGTCCGCGGTGCGGGCGAGGAGGCCGCCCTCGGCGGCGCGGTGGGCGCGGAGTTCCTTGCCGCGGTGCACCTGCTCGGTGACGTTGGCGAGGTGGAAGTAGGTGGAGAAGGCGCGGACGAGCTTGGCGGCGGTCTCCAGGTCGGTGTCGCCGAGGAGCTCGGCGGCGGCCTCGCCGTCGGTGCGGGTGAGGGCGCGGACCTTCTCGACGAGGTCGAGGAGCTCCTGGCCTTCCTGGCGTACGAGTGTTTCGCCGAGGAGGTCGCCGAGGCGGCGGATGTCGGCGCGCAGCTCTGCGTTGCCGGTGGTGGACTGGTCAGCACTGCTCACAGGTGCGGCTCCTTGCAGTGTTTCGAGCGCTACTGGGAGGTGGGCGCGGGGACGCGTGGCGGTGCCCGTGTTCGGATGTGCGTCCGAAGGCACTGCCGTGTGGTGCGCAGCCCCCGGCTGCCCGTGCGGACCGCGCTGTCCGACGAGACCCAAGGATAGGCGCCGCTGCTCGTGCCCTGGTCGCGGTGCCCACCAGACGGACTCCGGCGTGGCTTTCGCCGGGGGTGTCCCGGCCTTCCGCGGGGGTGTCCCGCTCTTTCCGCCGGGGTGTCCCCCTTCTTTCCGCCCGGGTGGCCCCCATTCCGCCGGGGTGGCCCGCTTCTTTCCGCCGGGGTGGCCCCTCTCCTTCCGGGGGAGGTGTCCCCCTGTTGCCGCGGGGGTAGGCGCTGACATAGTTACGATGCCGTAGGTTACGGTTCCGTAGCCTAGGCATTCCGCCGATTCCTCACCCCCAGGGGACGCCCCATGACCATCAGCCCCGACGTGATCGAAGACGCCCCGGAGGCGGCCGGAGGGCCGCCGGTCACCGCGACGCTGGGCGGGGAGAGCAAGCGTTCCATCGAGCAGATCGCGCTGCTGCTCTTCATCACCGTGCCCTTCGTGGCCCTGCTGGCCGCGATCCCGCTGGCGTGGGGGTGGGGGGTGAGCTGGCTGGACGTGGGCCTGATGGTGTTCATGTACTTCCTGGCCTGCCACGGCATCACGATCGGTTTCCACCGTTACTTCACGCACGGTTCCTTCAAGGCGAAGCGGCCGCTGCGGATCGCGCTGGCGGTGGCCGGGTCGCTGGCCGTGGAGGGGCCGCTGGTGCGGTGGGTGGCGGACCACCGCAAGCACCACAAGTTCTCGGACGCGGAGGGTGACCCGCATTCGCCGTGGCGGTTCGGCGAGACGGTGCCGGCGCTGATGAAGGGCCTGTGGTGGGCCCACATCGGGTGGCTGTTCGACGAGGAGCAGACCGATCAGCAGAAGTACGCCCCGGACCTGATCAAGGATCCGGCCATCCGGCGGATCTCGCGCGACTTCATCTTCTGGACGATGCTGTCGCTGGCGATCCCGCCGCTGGTGGGCGGGCTGGTCACGATGTCGTGGTGGGGGGCGTTCACGGCCTTCTTCTGGGGTTCGCTGGTGCGGGTGGCGCTGCTGCACCACGTGACGTGGTCGATCAACTCGATCTGCCACGCGGTGGGCAAGCGTCCGTTCCGGTCGCGGGACCGGTCGGGCAACGTGTGGTGGCTCGCGGTGCTCTCGTGCGGCGAGTCGTGGCACAACCTGCACCACGCGGACCCGACGTCGGCGCGGCACGGGGTGCTGCGGGGCCAGGTCGACTCCAGTGCGCGGCTGATCCGCTGGTTCGAGCAGGCGGGGTGGGCCTCCGACGTGCGCTGGCCGTCGGACGCCCGGATCGATGCCCGGCGCAAGGAGAAGGCCGCAAACGCGGCATGATGGGTGACGTGGCGATCGACGGCAGTATTCCCAGCAACGACAAGCCCAGGCGTGGCCGCCGGGTCCGGATGACCGGAGCGGAGCGCCGGCAGCAACTGCTGGACATCGGTCGCGCCCTGTTCGCCGAGAAGGGCTTCGAGGGCACGTCGGTGGAGGAGATCGCGGCGAAGGCCGGGGTCTCCAAGCCGGTGGTGTACGAGCACTTCGGCGGCAAGGAGGGCCTGTACGCGGTCGTGGTGGACCGGGAGATGCGCCAGCTGCTCGACATGGTGACGGGCGCGCTGACCGCCGGTCACCCGAGGGAGCTGCTGGAGCAGGCCGCCTTCGCGCTGCTCGACTACATCGAGGCCTACACGGACGGGTTCCGGATCCTGGTCCGGGACTCCCCGGTGGCGCAGTCGACGGGCACCTTCGCCTCGCTGATCAGCGACATCGCCACGCAGGTCGAGGACATCCTGGGGCTGGAGTTCAAGGCGCGGGGCTTCGACCAGAAGCTGGCGCCGCTGTACGCGCAGGCGCTGGTCGGAATGGTCGCTCTGACCGGCCAGTGGTGGTTGGAGACGCGGCGTCCGAAGAAGGCGGAAGTGGCCGCCCACCTGGTGAACCTCGCCTGGCACGGGCTGGACGGGCTGGAGGCGAAGCCCCGGCTGGTGGGCCACCGGAAGAATTGAGCCGGGCACCGCGACAGCGCAAAAGGTTGTACGGGCAACGACTTCTTTTTCCGGGAGCGGCGGGGTTAGCCTCCTGACACTCCCGGGAATCCGTGGGCCCGCGCGCAGTTCGCACGCCTGTACCGCTCACCCCAGTCCCCCGGGGGTACTCGTCTCATGTCCCGGGGGGGGACCTTGTCTTTTTCGCCGTACTTGCGCCGGCTGGCCGCCTGCACCGCGCTCGCCGTGTCGGCGGGCGCGCTGCTGGCCGCGCCGGCGGCGGCCGCGGACGGTCCGGCCCTGCCCGAGGTGCGGCTGGGTGCGGGCAAGCAGTCCGCGCGGGCGGCCGCGTACGCGACGGCGGCCACGGTCAGGCCGCGGCTGGACGTCGACGGGGACGGCGTCTCCGACGACCTGTTCCGCGACGTGGAGGGCCGGGTCGCGGTGACCCTGTCCCGGAGCGGGCAGCAGGTGGACTTCAACATCCAGGCCGTGGACATGGCCGAGGTGTTCAAGGACGTCCTGGCGGCGGGCAACCTGGGCGGCACCTCGGCGCCGGAGCTGCTGACCGTGTCGGCGTGGGGCGTCCTCTCGCTGTACAGCGCGGACGGCCCGTACGGCACGACCCGGCGCAGCTGGGCGGGCGGCGGCTGGAACGCGTACAACAAGGTGCTGGCCCCGGGTGACCTGACCCGCGACGGCCGCGCCGACCTGCTGGCCCGCACCCCGTCCGGCGACCTCTTCCTGTACCGGGCGACGGGTGCGCTGACCGGCGAGCCGTTCGCGTCCCGCGTGCGGGTGGGCGGCGGCTGGCAGGCGTACGACCAGCTGGTCGGCGCGAACGACCTGGACCGGGACGGCATCGCCGATCTGGTGGCCCGGTCGCTCAACGGCGACCTGTGGTTCTACAAGGGCACCGGCAGCCCGTCGGCGCCGTTCAAGGCCCGGGTGAAGGTCGGGCCGGGCTGGAACGCGTACAACCAGCTCGTGGGCGCCGACGACATCGACGGCGACGGCCGGGCCGACCTGGTCGCCCGCGCCTTCGACGGCACCCTGTGGTCCTACCGCTCCACCGGCTCCGGCACCTTCGCCGCGCGGGCGAAGTACGGCACCGGCGGCGAGGCGCTGCGCTTCCTGGCGGGGCACGGCAGCGTGCCGGACTACGGGCGGCACAGCGTGCTGGCCTCGGCGCCGGGCGGCGAGCTGTACGAGTACGGCGAGCTGGCCAACGGGCGGTTCCGGCCGCGGACGGACGCCGGGTACCCGGGCGGCTGGTCGGGCCGGCCGGTGTTCGCCTCGGGCCTCGACACCCGCGACGACGCGCACCTGCTGAAGCTCTCCTCGGAGGGGGTCCGCAACCTCGACACGGACCTGCCGGTGACCGGCACGTGGGCCGGCGCCAGGCTGCTGGTCGGCCCGGGCGACCTGACCGGGGACGGCAAGGGCGACCTGCTGACCCGCGACGGCTCGGGCGTGCTGTCCCTGCACGCGGGCGACGGCAAGGGGCTGGCGGTGGCGGCGCCCGTCGCCGTGGGCCCCGGCTGGAGCGGCTACGACCGGATCTTCGGCGCGGGCGACGTCACCGGCGACGGCCGTACCGACCTGCTGGCCCGGGACACGGGCGGCCGGCTGTACCTGTACCCGGGCACCGGGTCGGCGGGCGCGCCGTTCGCGGCGCGGGTGCTGATCGGCCCCGGCTGGGGCGCGTACGGCGAGTTCGCCGCGACCGGCGACCTGAACGGCGACGGGCGGGCCGACCTGGTCGCCCGCGACGCCGCCGGCGACGTCTGGCGGTACACGGGCACGGGCCAGGCGGGCACCGCCGCCCTGTCCTCCCGGACCAGGATCGCGACCGGCTGGGGCGGCTACACGTACCTCGGCTGACGGCGGGCCGTCGGCCGGACCGGAGCCGGCCGGCCCGGCCGCGCGCCGGCTGCGGTGTGCGGCCGGCGCGGCGAAACGTTTCTTCGACTTCCTTTCCCTTCTCTTCTTCCTCGTCTTCCTCTCCACCCGCACCACCTCTCGTCCCCAGGGGGCACCCATGTCCATCTCCCGTCCCACCCCGCTCTCGCGCCCCAAGCGCCTCGCCCGCCTCGCCGCGTGCACCGCGCTCGCGCTGTCCGCCGGCACGCTGGGCGCCTCGCCCGCGCTCGCCGCGGACAAGCCGTCCGCGCCGGCGGGCGCGGCGCAGCCGACGCTGAACCTGCCGAAGCCGGCCAAGTCCACGTACGCCACGGTCCCGGCCAAGTCCCGCATGGACTACGACCGCGACGGCATCCCGGACCTGGTCTTCCGCGGCATCACCGGCTGGACCTCGGCGTTCATGTCCACGAACGACGACGCGAGCGAGTTCAACCTCCACAACGACCAGGTCGAGACCGTCAAGGACGTCATCCCGGTCGGCAACGTGCGCGGCACCTCCGCGCCCGAGCTGCTGACGCTGTCCTTCGACGGCCGCCTGTCGCTGCACCCGACCACCAAGGCGGGCGCGGGCGCGCCGCTGTGGTCCGGCTACGGCTGGCAGATCTACAACCGGGTGATCGCCGCGGGCGACCTCACCAAGGACGGCCGCATGGACGTCCTGGCCCGTACGCCCGGCGGCTCGCTGTACCTGTACAAGGGCAACGGCACCACCTCCGGCAACCCCTTCGGCGCCCGCATCCACGTGGGCACCGGCTGGGGCGCGTACGACCAGCTCGTCGGCACCAACGACCTGGACCGCGACGGCATCGGCGACCTGCTCGCCCGGACGACCGCGGGCGACCTGTGGTTCTACAAGGGCACCGGCAGCTCCAGCACGCCGTTCAGGGCCCGCGTGAAGGTCGGCCCGGGCTGGGGCTCGTACAACCAGATCGCCGCCGTGGACGACATCAGCGGCGACGGCCGCGCGGACATCATCGCCCGCACCTACGCCGGCCGGATCTACCTGTACCTGTCCACGGGCAGCGGGAAGTTCAGCGCCCGTCAGGACGCCGGTTCGGGCTGGGAGGACACCGAGTTCTTCCTCGGTGCCGGCACCACCGCGAACTACGGCAAGCACAGCCTGCTGGCCCGCGGGAACGACGGGAAGATCTACCAGTACGTCACCAAGGCCGACGGGAAGTTCTTCCCCAAGGACGAGACCTCCTTCCAGATCCCGTCCGCCAAGCTGGCCGGCGCCACGGGCCTGGACGTCGTCAACTGGGTGTCCCCGCTGGAGATCACCGTCGGCGGGCTCTACGTCCACCGCGGCACCGGCTCGCAGCTGGCCGCCGGCCTCCCCGGCAACGCCGTCAACATCACCGGCCCCGGCGACCTCACCGGTGACGGCCGCGGCGACCTGCTCAACGTGACGTCCACCGGCTACCTGGACCTGTACGCGGGCGACGGCACCGGCAAGGCGTACAAGGCCGCCGTCCGCGTCGGTTCCGGCTGGGGCACGTACAACAAGCTCGTCGGCGGCGGTGACTTCACCGGCGACGGCCGCCCGGACCTGATCGCCCGCAGCGGCGGCACGCTGTACCTCTACCCGGGCACCGGCAATGCCTCGGCGCCGTTCGGCTCGCGCGTCACGGTCGGCACCGGCTGGAGCGCGTACAACCAGATCGCCTCGCCCGGCGACCTGACCGGTGACGGCCGCGCCGACCTGGTGGCCCGCGACGCCGGCGGCAACCTCTACCGCTACATGGCCACCGGCAAGACCGGCACGTCCACCTTCGGTGCGCGCGTGCTGCTCGGCTCCGGCTGGAACACCTTCGAGGGCCTGTACTAGGACCTTCCGCGGGGGCCCGCCGCCGTGCGGGCCCCCGTCCTCTTCTCTCACCACCTTGTCGTACGACGTCCCTGGGGGGATCTTGTCTCACGCACGTCCCAAGCGCCTCGCCCGCCTCGCGGCCTGCACGGCCCTCGCCGTGTCCGCGGGGGCACTGCTCGGCGCGAACCCGGCCGTGGCCGCCGGTCCGGTGCCCGGCTCCCCGGCAGCGGGTGCGGAGCGCCCGCAGGCGTCCGCGCCGCAGCTGGACCTCCCGAAGCCGTCGGAGCAGCGCTCCGTGTACGCGACCACGCCCGCGAAGCCCCGGCTCGACCTGGACGGCGACGGGTACAGCGACATGCTGTTCCGCGGCATCGGCGGCAAGACGTGGACCTTCCTGACCGGCTCGGGGGACGCGCCGGCCCAGGAGTTCGGCGTCGCGGGCAGCGACACCCAGCGGGTGAAGGACATCATCCAGCTGGGCAACGTGCGCGGCGACCGCTCTCCCGAGCTTCTGACGCTGACGGCCTCGGGCCGCCTGTCGCTCCACCCGACCAACCCCTACGGCGCCGAGGCGGCCGTCTGGTCGGGGACCGGCTGGCAGATGTACAACCGCGTGCTCGGCGCGGGCGACCTGAACCGCGACGGCCGCCAGGACCTGCTGGCCCGCACCCCGGGCGGCACGCTCTACCTGTACAAGGGCAACGGCGCCTCCAGCGGCAACCCCTTCACCGCACCGGTGAAGGTGGGCACCGGCTGGCAGGTGTACGACCAGCTGGTCGGCACGAGCGACGTGGACGGCGACGGCATCGCCGACCTGGTCGCCCGCACCACGTACGGCAACCTGTTCTTCTACAAGGGCACCGGCAGCGCCGCGGCGCCGTTCCGCGCCCGTGTGAAGGTCGGACCCGGCTGGAACGCGTACAACACGATCACCGCCGCGGACGACATCAACGGCGACCGCAGGGCCGACCTGCTCGCCCGCTCCTACGGCGGCACGATCTACTGCTACTTCGCCACCGGCGGCGGCCGGTTCAGCGCCCGCCAGAACTGCGGGACCGGCTGGGAGAACACCGGCCTGATGGTCGGCCAGGGCACCACGCCCTTCTACGGCAAGCACAGCGTCATCGGCCTGGACCGGAACGGCACCAGCTGGCAGTACGCGGCGAAGGCCAACGGCCGGCTCAGCGACAAGTGGCAGGACAGCGACACGGGCGTGTGGCAGGGCTCCCCGCGCGTGACCTACGCCGCCGCGCTCGACCAGTGGGACTGGGCCAGCCTGCTGGAACTGCACGAGGGCGGCGTCTACAACTACAGCGACCGGAGCGAGGTGCCGGGCGACTGGTCCGCCACCGAACTGCTCGCCGGCCCCGGCGACCTGACCGGTGACGGCAAGGGCGACCTGCTCAGCCGGGACACCTCCGGCGTGCTGTGGCTGCACCCGGGCGACGGTACGGGCAAGAAGGTCGGCACCCCCGTGAAGGTGGGCCCGGGCTGGGGCACGTACAACGTGCTCGCCGGCAGCGGCGACATCACCGGCGACGGGCGGGCGGACCTGCTCGCGCGCAGCGGCGGCACGCTCTACCTGTACAAGGGCACCGGCTCCGCCAAGGCGCCGTTCGGCGGCCGGGTGAAGATCGGCACCGGCTGGTCCGGGTACACCGCGCTGCTCTCCCCCGGTGACATCAACGGCGACGGCCGTGCGGACCTGCTCGCGCGGGACACGGCGGGCAACCTGTACCGCTACACGGCCACGGGCCACTCCGGCACCGCGACCTTCGCGGCCCGGGTGGGCATCGGCAGCGGCTGGAACGTGTACAAGAACCTGGTCTGAGCCGGGTTCGAAGAGGCAGGACAAGGCGGCGGCCCGTCACCGGTGGTTCCGGTGGCGGGCCGCCGCCTTGCGCGCGGGGCCGGCCGTCAGGCGGCCGGCTCCAGGAACTCCAGCCGGTTGCCCACCGGGTCCTCGGAGTAGAACCGCTTGTGGCCCGGCAGGTTGCCGTCCCAGACGACCTCGGCCCCGCGCTCCTCCAGGCGCCGCGCGTACGCCTCGATGTCGCGGACTCTCAGGCCCGGGTGGGCCTTGCGGGCCGGGTGGAACTCCGCTTCGACGCCCAGGTGGAGCTGGACCGGGCCGGCCGCGAACCAGCAGCCGCCGCGGGCGGCGAGGACCGGGGGCTTGGGGATCTCCTCCATGCCCAGGACCCCGGTGTAGAACTCCCGGAGCCGGTCCTCGGTGCCGGGCGGGGCTGCCAGCTGGACGTGGTCCACGGCGACGAGCATTCATGCCTCCTTGCGTGCGACGGCGAAGATCCTGCGGAAGGGGAAGACGGTGCCGCGCGGGCCCGGCGGGTAGGCCCCCCGCAACAGGTCCCGGTACTGCTCCAGGAATTCCCCGACCGCCTTGGGATCGTCCTTCAGGGCGGTGAGCACGGGCCGCAGGGCGGTGCCCTTGACCCAGTCGAGGACCGGGTCCGGTCCTTGCAGCAGCTGGTGGTAGGTGGACTCCCAGACGTCCGTTCGGCAGCCCAGCTCGGTGAGCCGGGCGAGGTACTCGGCGGGTTCCAGGAGGTGGATGTAGCGGGCGCCGTGTCCGGCGAGCCGGTCCCGCCAGCGCGGGGTGTCGCAGAGGGCGGCGAGCAGGGCGTGGCTGGGGGCGGAGAAGTTGCCGGGGAGCTGGAAGGCGAAGGTGCCGCCGGGGGTGAGGGCGTTGATCCAGGCCGGGAAGGACCCCGGGTGGCTGGGCACCCACTGGAGGGCGGCGTTGGACACGATCAGGTCGTACGGCTCTTCGGGCATCCAGTGGGCGAGGTCGGCGGGCCGGAAGTCGAGGCTGCCGCCGCCCGCGGTGGGGCCGGCGTACTCCTGGTCGGCCCTGGCGAGCATCTCGGGTGAGAGGTCGAAGCCGGTGATCTTGGCGGTGGGCCAGCGGTCGGCGAGGAGCGCCGTGACGTTGCCGGGGCCGCAGCCGAGGTCGGCGATGCGGGCCGGGCGTCCGTTGGCGGGCAGCTCGGGTATGCGGGCCAGGAGGTCGGTGAAGGGCCGGGTGCGGTGGTCCGCGTGGCGCAGGTACTGCTGGGGGTCCCAGACGGGGGTCGCGGGTGTCGGGGCGGTGGTCGCGGTGGTGCTCGTGGACGGCGCGGTATCGGAATGCATGTTCGAGCCTCCCTACTGGCTGGGTGAGCGGAAGCGGAAGCAGTTCCCGCCCGTCCATGCCCCATGGTCGCGCGAAATATATCTTGACGTCAAGAGACTTCACATCGACAGACCCCTTACACTGATCAGCATGGAGGACGAGGTCGACCGACTGGTCGCGGCATGGCGTCGGGAGCGCCCTGACCTCGACGTGGAACCGCTCGAAGTGCTCAGCCGGGTCAGCAGGCTCGCCCGCCACCTCGACCGGGCGCGCCGCCTTGCCTTCTCCGAGCACAGCCTGGAGCCCTGGGAGTTCGACGTCCTGACGTCGCTGCGCCGCGCGGGCGCCCCGTACCAGCTCTCCCCCGGCCAGCTGCTCACCCAGACGCTCGTGACGTCGGGCACCATGACCAACCGCATCGACCGGCTGGCCAAGAAGGGCCTGGTCGAGCGCCTTCCCGACCCCAGCGACCGGCGGGGTGTGCTGGTCCGCCTGACCCCCGAGGGACGTGACCGCGCCGACCAGGCACTGGCCGGACTGCTCGCCCAGGAGCGGGCCATCCTGGCCCAGCTGCCGCGCGCGCAGCGGACCGAACTGGCCGGGCTGCTACGCCAGCTGACCGCTCCGTTCGACAACATCCCCGGCTAGTTCCGCGGGCCGCACCCCGGCCCGCCGGGCCAGCGCCACGGCGGCGAGGGTGGAGTGCACGCCCAGCTTCCCCAGCACGTTCTGCATGTGGGTACGCACGGTGTGCGGGGAGAGGAAGAGACGGGCGGCGACGTCCTTGCGATTGAGTCCGGCCACCATGCACCGCAGCACCTCGTGCTCGCGCGGGGTGAGGGACTCGACCAGCCGCTCGCTGTCCGTACGGTGCTTCCTGGCCGCCGTGAGCTCCCTCAGCACCCCCGTCAGGAGCGCCGGGGGCAGATGGGTCTCCTCGCGGAGCACCCCCCGGATCACGGCCAGCAGGCGCGAGAGCGAGCAGTCCTTGGCCACCCAGCCGGACGCCCCGGCCTGGAGGGCCGTCGCGGCCCGCCGCGGGTCGTCGCGCTCGGCCAGCACGACCGCGCGGACCGCCGGCTGGGAGCCGCGCACCGCGGCGACCACGGATATGCCGTCGGAGGGGCCGCCCCCGTCGGCCGCCGAGCGCGCCGGACCGGTGCCGGCGCCGAGGTCGGCGTCGACCAGCATGACGTCGAACCTGCGGCCGTCGGCCGCGGCGCGGTCCAGACAGCGCAGGGCGGCGGGGCCACTGCCCGCCGCGGACACCTCGACGTCCGGCTCGGCCGCGAGCGCGGCGGCGAGCGATTCGGCGAAGATGCGGTGATCGTCGACCACGAGGACCCGGATACGAACCACAGACACCCCCAGAGGGACGGGGAACGGACCGGCGCGGGTACGGCGCCCGAAGCGGAGCGGGTGTTCCGCAGTCCGGTGCCACGGCCGCCGCCGCAACTGGACTGCTACCCCGACCCGGACGCCGTACCCGACTGTCTCGACCCCTGAAACAACACCGGCCCCCACCGGTGTCGAGCATCAGCGTACGGCGGGGACGCACGGCAGTTGGCCGAATCCCAGAAGTTTTCCCGTGGGATTTACCGGACGGAAAAGACGAACTCCTCCGATACGGCGAGGAGATGGGGTGGTGCGCCCGCGCGCGTCCGGCGCATTCACTGAGGGCGAGTGGCCGAAAACATCCGGTCGGCAACGCGTGGGTGCACGTGGTGCATTTCACGCGGCGTGTACGAGCCGGGCGCCCGCGCACTCCGCGCGGGGGCGGCGCGTTGCTCGGCGCACGCGCCGCCGCACCGCGCCGCCCTCAAGCCCCGGCCGGGTCCCCTGCCGCCCGCCGCCGGGCGAACTCCCATGCGTCGGACACGATTCCGGCCAGGTCCGACCGGGTCGGAGTCCAGCCGAGCCGGTCGCGGGCGGTGGCGGCGGAGGCCACGAGGACGGCCGGGTCACCGGGCCGGCGCGGGGCGATGACCTCGGGCACCGGGTGGCCGGTGACCTTGCGGACGGTCTCGATGACCTCGCGCACCGAGAAACCGCTGCCGTTGCCCAGGTTGCAGATCAGGTGCTCGCCCGGGGCGGCCGTCTCCAGGGCGGCCAGGTGCGCCTGGGCGAGGTCGGCGACGTGGATGTAGTCGCGTACGCAGGTGCCGTCCGGGGTCGGGTAGTCGTCGCCGAACACGGAGATCGACCCGCGCTGCCCGAGGGCGACCTGGAGGACCAGCGGGATCAGGTGGCTCTCGGGGTCGTGGCGCTCGCCGTACGGCCCGTACGCACCCGCGACGTTGAAGTAGCGCAGCGAGACCGCGGCCAGTCCGTGCGCCGCGCACTCCCCCGCGATCATGTGGTCGACGGCGAGCTTGGAGGCCCCGTAGGGGTTGGTGGGCGCGGTGACCGAGGTCTCGGTGAGCTGCCCGTCGGCGGGTTCGCCGTAGGTCGCCGCCGTCGAGGAGAACACCAGCCTGCGGACGCCCGCGGCGCGCATCGCGGTGAGCAGCTCCAGGGTGCCGCCGACGTTGTTCTCCCAGTACTTGGACGGGTTGACCACGGACTCGCCGACCTGCGAGGAGGCGGCGAAGTGCAGGACCGCGTCGAAGGAGCCGTCCAGGTGCCGGGCGGCGTCCTGGATGCGGCCGTCGATCAGGGTGGCGCCCGCGGGGACGCCCTCGCGGTGGCCGGTGGAGAGGTCGTCGAGGACCGTCACCTCGTGGCCCGCCTCCAGAAGATGCGCGGCGACGACGCTCCCGACGTATCCGGCGCCGCCGGTGACCAGGTACTTCTTCACTCGCTCGCTCCCTCTCGCAGTCGTTGCTCCGTACTGGAACCGCGGCGCCACAATGCCAGACCGCGCTGTGCGTGTTCTGTGGCCGTCACCCGCGCGGGTGCGGGCAGGGAGGGCGGTCGGGCGGTGTGGGCCGGCGCGTTCGCGGAGCTGTTCGCCGGGTTACGCGCGGGGGCCCGGCTGGACCGGGATGGAGACGCGGTCCAGCAGGCCGGTGCGTGCGGCCAGGGCGGCGGCCTCCAGGCGGGAGCCGACGCCCAGTTTCATGAGTACCCGCTGTACGTGGGTCCGTGCGGTGCTGGGTGCGATGCTCATCCCGGCGGCGATCACCCGGGTGTCCTCGCCCTCGGCGACCCGGACGAGCACCTCGACCTCGCGCGGGGTGAGGAGCTGGAGCAGTCTGCTGCCCTCGTCGTCGGGGGCCGGGACGGGGTTGAGGAGTTCGGCGAAGGCGCCCTGGAGCAGCTGGGGGGCGACGGCGGCCTCCCCGGCGCGGGCCTTGGCCAGGGCGCGTTCGACGCCCTCGATGCGCTCGTCGTGGCGTACGTAGCCGGAGGCGCCGGCGGCGAAGGCGGCGGCGATCCCCCGTGGGCTGGGCACCGGCCCGAGCACGACGACGGCGATCTGGGGGCGTTCGCGCTTGATGCGGACCACGGGGTCGAAGACGCCCGGTTCGGCGGGTGCGGCGGTGCCCAGCAGGCAGACCTCGGGGGCGCGGCTGATGACCAGTTCGGCCGCTCCGGCGGCCGGGGCGGCCGCGGCGAGCACGCGGTGCCCGCGCAGTTTGAGCGCGGAGGCGAGAGCCTCGGCTAGCAGCCGGTGCTCGTCCACCACCATGACCCTGACGCCCATTAGGTGCCCCCCTCTGCCCCGGCAAGCTACACGCTTGTTCGACGCTGCGTGCCGGTTACCGGCGAGAAGCCCCCGGAAGGCCGAAGAGGGCGCCCTCCCCTGTCGGAAAGGCGCCCTCCTGGTGAACGGCCGGACGACTGCGGTCCGGTCGCGGTCCGGGTCAGCCGGTGGTGAAGGAGGCGATCAGCCAGTCCTTGTCCTTGGAGGACGAGTACGGCTTGCTGATCATGGTCTCCGAGATGAACAGCCGGCCCTTGCCGTAGCGGTACTCGGAGTAGCTGTCGGAGAAGCTGGTCTCCGGGTCGTCGAAGGACTTGCTGCCCGGGTTCTCCATCAGGACGGTCTCCTTGAAGGTCTTCCCGTCCAGGCTGACCACCTGGCCGCCCGCGGAGTACGGGGGCCACTTGTAGGCGATCAGGTTCGGGCCGTCCATCCGCAGCGGGAAGATCTTGTACTTCGCGCCGGCCTGCGCCCGGTCCGTCGTCTGCTTGCCGGTCACCAGGTCGAACGAGTGGATCTCGTTGGTCCGCTCGTAGCTGCCGGACTTGACCTCGCGCTCCTCGGTGGGGACGTAGACCCGCCCGTTGCCCACCGCGATCTTCTGGCAGGACTCGACGGAGGTGCCCTCGCAGCGGGCCGCGTACAGGTCGGACTTGAGCGGGATGCGCTGGCGCAGCTGCCCGGTCTTCTCGTCGATGGAGAAGAGGTCCGAGATGCCGCTGCCGTCGCCCGCGGCGTCGCCGACGTCGGCGGCCACGACCAGCGGGCTGCTGGAGACGATGCTGGCCCACTCGATGCCCGGGGACATCTTGTACGAGCTGACGGGCGCGCCGGTGGTCGGGTTCAGGGACTGGACCACCAGGTAGCGGTTGTCGTAGTCGCCGCACTTGCGGATGGTGGCGAGGCCGGGGCCGCCCGCGTAGCCCATGTCGTAGCAGCGCTCGGGGTCGTCCGCCCGGGGCTTCCAGAGGTTCTTGCCGTCGTTGAGGTTCCAGGCGGCGCCGCCCCGCAGACCGCCCGCGGCCACGGTGCGGCCGCTGATGGTGATCTCCTTGAAGGCGACCTTCGCGTCCCCGCCGGCCGTGGTGGTGACCGAGCCGTTCCACACCATCTTCCCGGAGTTGACGTCGAGGACGCCGACCTCGGTGCACTGCGGGTACTTGCTCGCGGGGGTGCGCTTGGAGGCCTCGTACAGGAAGGCGGTCTTGCCCTCGGGGGTGGTGTGGCGGCTGGCGCCGCAGACCTGGCCGGGCAGCGGCAGGGTCCACTTGGGGGTGCCGGTGGCCGCGTCGTAGCCGACGATCTTCTGCACGTCGGTCTTGGCGTAGACGGAGTCCGTCAGCCAGGAGCCGACCACGTTCACCAGGTCGGTGACCTTCGGGTGCTCGATGTTGACGAGCGTCTTCGACTTGGGGTCGGCCGGGGCCTTCTCCAGCGCCTCGGTCTGGACGGGCGTGCCGCCGGCCGTGGCGCCGCCGGGGGTGGCCGACGCGCTGCTCTTCGCCCCGTCCTTCCCGCCGCCCGTCTCGTCGCCCTTGTCGCCGGACACGTACCAGAGGCCGCCGCCGACGATGGCCGCCACGGCCACCACGGCCGCGACGACGATGCCGGCCTGCGCCTTCCTGCCGCTGCCGCCGCCCGGGGCCTTGGGCGCCGGCGCGCCGGGGCCGTACATGGGCTGGGTGACGGGCTGCTGCTGGGCGTAGGGGCCCGGCTGGGGCTGCGCGTACGGGCCCGGCTGGGCGTACGGGCCGGGCTGCGGCTGGGGCTGCGCGTACGGGCCGGGCTGCGGCTGGCCGTACGGGCCGGGGGCCTGCGGCGGCTGGCCGTACGGGCCCGGGGCCTGCTGCGGGTAGCCGTAGCCGGGGGCGCCGGCGGGCGGCTGCTGCGGCGGCGTGGGCGCGCCGAAGCCGCCGGCCGGGGGCTCCTGCGGGGCGCCGAAGCCCTCGTTGGGGGGCTGGGGCGGGGTGCTCATGGGGTGTTTGCCTCTCGGTGGTCGGCGCTCACGTGGGGGGATTCCGTCTCGTCCGGGAGGACCGTCACTTGCCGTACACCATCATCAGCTTCTCCTGGGTGTTGTCCTTGCCCAGGAGGCGGGAGACGGAGAGGAAGAGACGGCCGTCCGCGTAGGCGATCTGCGGGTCGATGAAGGAGTCCTCGACGTCCCGGGCGGAGGCGGGGTTGCGCAGCACGGTGGTGGGCTTGCCGCCGGTCGTGGCGAAGGAGACGATCTCGCCGCCCTTGTCGTAGGTGGGCTCGACGTACGCGAGGAGCCTGCCGTTCTCGACGGACAGGGGCAGCACGGTGCGGTCGGACCCGGCGGTGGCGCGCCACACCTCCTTGCCCGAGGTGAGGCTGAAGGCGACGATCTCGTTGCCCTTGCCGGCGGTCGGGAAGTAGAAGCGGCTGCCGTCGGCGACCGCGCCGATGCAGCTCTGCGGGTCGCGGGTGAGGACGGACCACTCGCAGCGGGGCGCGAACTGGGACTTGCTGATGAACTGGGTGCGCATCCTGCCGTCGGAGCCGAGGACGACGATGGCGCGCTTCTTCTCGGCGTCGTTGTCCATGTCGACGATGACCGGGTCGAGCGAGTAGATCCGGTTGGCGCGCCAGCCCTTGGGGAGCTTGTAGGTCCACCGGGGCTTGCCGGTGGCCGGGTCGACGTCCTCGACGTGGCCGATCCGGTCCTTGTCGGTGCAGGTGCCGACGCCGACGAGCCGGCCGCCGCCCGCCGCGTAGGCGTCGGGCAGGCACTGGCCGCTGGTCTGGGCCCAGAGCCTGGTGCCGTCGCTGACCTTGAAGGCGCTGGAGGGGCCCAGCCGGCTGACGGTGACGACGTCCCCGCTGATGGCCAGCTGGAGGCGGGTCATGATGTCGAACGGACCCTCCTCCGGAACCTCCTTGGTCCAGCCGGCGGTGCCGGACCTGAGGTCGATCTGGCGGAGCTGGTTGCACGTGGCGTTCTTGGAGACGCCGCTCTTGAAGCCGATGACCACCTTGCCGTCGGCGGTGGTCTGGCGGGGCGTGCCGCAGATCTCCGCGTCGAACGGCACCGACCACTTGCGCTGCCCGTCCTTGACGCCGTAACCGGTGACGGTCTTGTAGACGACCTTGGCCACGGTGTCGCCGACCACCCACATGGCGGGGGCGTCGGCGCCGTTGCCGGGCACGTCCTGCTCGTTCATCTTCAGCCAGAGGACCTTGTCCTCGCCGGGCTTGCGGGCGGCGTTGTAGTCCTGGTTGTTCTGGCCCCCGTCGCCGTTGCCGTCACCGGTGTCGACCGAGGGGGAGCCGGAGGGCTTGGCGTCGCCGCTCTGCTGGGCGACGGGCTTCTTCTCCGGGTCGTCGCCGTCGCGGAAGACGAACCAGGCGCCCGCGCCGAGGAGCAGGACGCCGGCTACGGAGGCGGCGACCAGCGCCGTCAGCTTCTTCTTCGGCGGGGTGCCGCCGCCGGTGCCCGGCGGGACCGGGGGCGGGTAGCCGTGTCCCGGCTGCGGCTGCGCGTACGGGCCGGGCTGCTGGTACGGGTTCGGGGTGCCCGGTGCCTGCTGGTACGGGTTCGGCGTGCCGGGCGCCTGCTGGTACGGGTTGGGGCCCGCGGGGTAGCCGTAGCCCGGCTGGGGCTGGCCCGGGGCGGGCTGCCGGCCCGGGTACCCTCCTCCGGCTTCCGCCGGGGGGTGCCCCCAGGGCTGGCCCGGCGGCTGGTTCGGGGGCTGCTGCGGCTGGTTCGGCGGCTGCGGCGGCTGGTTCGGCTGCTGCGGGGCGCCGTAGCCGCCGGGGGGCTGGTGGGGCGGCGTGGTCATCAGCGCATACCTCTGCGTCGGCGGTCGGGTTCCTCTTTTTACCACCCGCTTACGACAGGCCACGGGCCGGTTCGCTCGCTTGTTCCCAAGGGCGAACCGGCCCGTGACACCGCTGTTATCGGGCCCGTGGCCCGCGCAACTGCCGCCGGGGGGCTACGCGTCCTCGGCCAGCTCCAGCCAGCGCATCTCCAAGTCGTCCCGCTCGGAGAGCAGTTCGCGCAGTTCGGCGTCGAGCTTGGCGACCTTCTCGAAATCGGTGGCGTTGTCGGCGATCTGCGCGTGCAGGTTGCTCTCGCGGTCGGAGATCTTGTTGAGCTGGCGCTCGATCTTCTGGAGCTCCTTCTTCGCCGCGCGGGAGTCACCCGCCGTCTTCTCCTTGACGGGGGCGGCCGCGGGCGCCGGGGCGGCGGCCTCGACCATCCTGGCGCGGCGCTCCAGGTACTCGTCCAGGCCGCGCGGCAGCATCCGCAGCGCCGCGTCGCCGAGCAGCGCCCAGACGGTGTCGGTGGTGCGCTCGATGAAGTACCGGTCGTGGCTGATGACGACCATCGAGCCGGGCCAGCCGTCGAGGAGGTCCTCCAGCTGGGTCAGGGTCTCGATGTCGAGGTCGTTGGTGGGCTCGTCGAGGAAGAGGACGTTCGGCTCGTCCATCAGCAGGCGCAGCAGCTGGAGGCGGCGGCGCTCACCGCCGGAGAGGTCGCCGACCGGCGTCCACTGCTTCTCCTTGGTGAAGCCGAACTGCTCGCAGAGCTGGCCGGCCGTCATCTCGCGGCCCTTGCCGAGGTCGACGCGGTCGCGGACGCGCTGGACGGCCTCCAGGACCCGCAGGGACGGGTCGAGTTCGCCGACCTCCTGGGAGAGGTAGGCGAGGCGCACCGTCTTGCCGACGGTGATCTTCCCGGCGGCGGGCTGGGTCTCGCCGGCGGTCCGGGCGGCCTCCGCCAGGGCGCGCAGCAGCGAGGTCTTGCCGGCGCCGTTGACGCCGACCAGGCCGATGCGGTCGCCGGGCCCGAGCTGCCAGGTGAGGTGCTTGAGCAGGGTCTTCGGACCGGCCTCGACGGTGACGTCCTCCAGCTCGAACACGGTCTTGCCGAGGCGGGAGTTGGCGAACTTCATCAGCTCGCTGGTGTCGCGGGGCGGCGGCACGTCCGCGATGAGGGCGTTGGCGGCCTCGATGCGGAAGCGCGGCTTGGACGTACGGGCCGGGGCGCCGCGGCGCAGCCAGGCCAGCTCCTTGCGGATGAGGTTCTGCCGCTTGGCCTCTTCGGTGGCGGCGATGCGCTCGCGCTCCGCGCGGGCGAAGACGTAGTCGCTGTAGCCGCCCTCGTACTCGTGGACGTCGCCGCGCTGCACGTCCCACATGCGGGTGCAGACCTGGTCGAGGAACCAGCGGTCGTGGGTGACGCAGACGAGCGCCGAGCGGCGCGCCTGGAGGTGCTGGGCCAGCCAGGAGATGCCCTCGACGTCGAGGTGGTTGGTGGGCTCGTCGAGGACGAGCAGGTCCTGCTCGGCCATGAGGAGCTTGGCCAGGGCGATGCGGCGGCGCTCGCCGCCGGACAGCGGGCCGATGACGGTGTCGAGGCCCTGGTCGAAGCCGGGCAGGTCCAGGCCGCCGAAGAGGCCGGTGAGCACGTCGCGGACCTTGGCGTTGCCGGCCCATTCGTGGTCGGCCAGGTCGCCGATGATCTCCTGGCGGATGGTGGCCTTGGGGTCCAGCGAATCGTGCTGGGTCAGTACGCCCATCCGGAGGCCGCCGCTGAGGGTGACCCGCCCGGTGTCGGGCTCCTCCAGGCGGACCAGCATCCGGATGAGGGTGGTCTTGCCGTCGCCGTTGCGCCCCACCACGCCGATCCGGTCCCCCTCGGACACGCCGAGGGAGATGCCGTCGAGCAGGGTGCGGGTTCCGTACACCTTGCTGACTGCCTCGACATTGACCAGATTGACGGCCATCCACGCGCTCCAGGTATGGGGATCGATCAGCCCCTCAGCCTAACCGTTCCTGGTCAGTGAGCCCACGGCGATCGCTCTGGTCGTCGTGGGGCGGTGCCGTCCGTCGCCGGATCGGGTGCCCAAGGGCGCGTCGCCCGATCGCGACGCTCGCGGCGTCGTGTCGGGACATCTTGCGGCGGGGGCTGGTGAGCGGCTTGCGCCAGTTCTCATCGCCCCACATGGAGGTGTAGGCCGGATCGACCGCGACGATCGCAAGATCCTGCTCGGCGGCCATCGACACGAGGACGTACCGGCCCGCAGCACTTCACCACCCCCTGCGGGACGGCCTTCAGGCTGCGTCCCGGGTGGCGGACGCCGCCGGGGTCCGTACCGGCGCCGGGGGCCGCTCCACCAGCAGCCAGCCGGCGAGCACCATGGCCACGGCGACGGGCGCGCTGACCGGTACGACGATCAGGACGGCGGTGTGGCCCTCCAGCAGGCCGCCGAACCCGGTGAGGGAGAGGCCGAGGACGCCCAGCAGGCAGAGGGTGATCCCGCCCGCGGCGAGCGGGCCGGACCCGGAGGACGGGGCCGGGCCGGCGGGAGCGGGCCGTTCGAAGGTGCGGAACACGGCGACGAGCAGCGCCGTGAGCAGGGCGGCGGCGGCCAGCCGTACGGGGACCTGGGCCCACCAGGCGGCGGTCGCGGGGCGGGGCAGGTCGAGGCCCAGGGCGAGCTGGGCGCCGTAGACGCCGAGCATCGCGGTGAGGTGCCAGAGGAAGGCGGTCATGGCCACGCCGTTGGCGGCGACGACTGCGCGCCAGGCCCGCGGGGCGGCGAGCAGGCGGGTGGCGGGGCGGCGCAGCAGCTCGACCGCGCCGACCAGCCAGAGGCCGTGGCACAGCAGCGCGAAGGTCGGCGGGGCCATGTTGGAGACCTTCTCGCCGGGCATCCCGACCATGGACAGCGGGTACGGGCCCACGGCGACCAGCAGGGCGGCGGCGCCGAGTCCGGCCGCGGCCAGCAGCACGGGCACCCGGCCCCAGCCCCCGCCGGCCGCCCGGGCGTCGGCCCGCAGGAAGCCCAGCTGGTGGACGGCGAGCCAGACGAAGGCGAAGTTCAGGAACTCGACGTACGGCACCCCGAGGGCGAAGCGCAGCACGTCCACGGCGCCCGCGGCGGCCACGAGCGCGCAGAAGGCCGCCCAGCCGTACCGCTCGTGCAGCCGCAGCAGGGGCGGGGTGAAGGCCACCATGGCGAGGTAGATCCCGATGAACCACAGCGGCTGCGTCACCAGCCGCAGGGCGACTCCGGTGAGCCCGCCCCCGCCGCCGGCCAGCTGCACGGCGAGCGCGGCGGCACCCCAGGCGACGACGAAGGCCAGGGTGGGCCGCAGCAGCCGGCGCAGCCGGGCCCGCAGGAAGGCGGCGTACACGGGCCGGCCGGGCTCCCGGCGGCACAGCGAGCGGTAGGACAGCGCGTGGGAGAAGCCGCCCACGAAGAAGAAGACCGGCATGACCTGGAAGACCCAGGTGAGCACCTGGAGTCCGGGCACGACGGCGAGGAGGTTGCCGATGCCGTCGGGCGTGACGGCGGCCATGAGCCAGTGCCCGGACACGACGGTCCCGAGGGAGGCGACCCGCAGCAGGTCGACGTAGCGGTCCCGGTTCCCCGGTGTGGCGGCGGCCAGTTGGGCGACGGAGTACGACATGCCCCCACGCTCCCGCCCGTCCCGTGGCGTCCGTCAGCGCACAGGTACTCAGATCGGCGCTGAGTACGCGGGGGCGGGGCGGCGGGCGCCTCCGCGGGACCCGTCCGCCGGGGCGGACGGGTCGCGCCGTGCTCAGGGGCCCTGGAGGACCGTCGCGCCCGGGGCCGGGGAGGTGGTCGTACGGGTCGTGCGGCAGGTGCCCGAGGCTTCCAGGGCGGCGGCGATCCGGGTCGCGGACTGCGCGTCCGCGGCCAGGAAGGCCGTGGTGGGGCCGGAGCCGGAGACCAGGGCCGCCAGGGCGCCGGCGGCGGTGCCGGCGGCGAGGGTGTCCGCCAGGGCGGGGCGCAGGGAGAGCGCGGCCGGCTGGAGGTCGTTGGCCAGGGCTTGGGCGAGTGCGCCGGTGTCGCCCTTGCGGAGGGCGGCGAGCAGTTCGGGCGAGGCGGTGGGCTCGGGGACGTCCCGGCCCTCGGCGAGGCGGTCGAACTCCCGGAACACGGCCGGGGTGGACAGGCCGCCGTCGGCCATGGCGAACACCCAGTGGAAGGTGCCGCCGACCTCCAGCGGGGTGAGCTGCTCGCCCCGGCCCACGCCCAGCGCGGCCTCGCCGATCAGGCTGAACGGCACGTCGCTGCCCAGCTCGGCGCAGATGTCGAGGAGTTCCTCGCGGCTCGCGCCGGTGCCCCACAGCGCGTCGCAGGCCAGCAGCGCGCCCGCGCCGTCGGCGCTGCCGCCCGCCATGCCGCCGGCCACCGGGATGTCCTTGGCGATGTGGATGTGGACGTCGGGCTCCAGGCCGTACCGGGCGGCGAGCAGCTCCGCCGCCCGGGCGGCCAGGTTGGTGCGGTCCAGCGGGACCTGGTCGGCCCCGGGGCCGGTGCAGGTGACGGTCAGCCGGTCGGCCGCGGTCACCGTGACCTCGTCGTGGAGCGAGACGGCGAGGAAGACGTTGGCCAGGCCGTGGTACCCGTCGGGGCGGGCGGCGCCGACGGCCAGCTGGACGTTGACCTTGGCGGGGACCCGTACGGTGACGCTCACAGGGCGGCCCTCTCGGCGGCCGGCTTGTGCTCCGCGATCGCGGCGAACTCCTCGACGGTCAGGGCCTCGCCGCGCGCCTGCGGGGAGATCCCGGCGGCGACCAGGGCCTCCTCGGCGGCGGCGGCCGAGCCGGCCCAGCCGGCGAGGGCGGCGCGCAGGGTCTTGCGGCGCTGCGCGAAGGCCGCGTCGACGACCGCGAAGACCTCGGCCTTGGTGGCGGTGGTCTTCACCGGCTCGGCGCGGCGCACGAGCGAGACCAGGCCGGAGTCGACGTTGGGCGCCGGCCAGAAGACGTTCCGGCCGATGGCGCCGGCGCGCTTGACGTCGCAGTACCAGTTGGCCTTGACCGACGGCACGCCGTAGACCTTGTTGCCCGGGCGGGCGGCGAGCCGGTCCGCGACCTCGGACTGCACCATGACGAGGGTGCGCTCGATGGTGGGGAAGCGGTCGAGCATGTGCAGCAGCACGGGCACGGCGACGTTGTACGGGAGGTTGGCGACCAGCGCGGTCGGCGCCGGGCCGGGCAGCTCCTGGACGTGCATCGCGTCGGAGTGGACGAGCGCGAAGCGGGACGCCTTGGCGGGCAGCCGCGCCTCGATGGTGGCGGGCAGCGCGGCGGCCAGGATGTCGTCGATCTCCACGGCCGTGACGTGGTCGGCGGCCTCCAGCAGGGCCAGCGTCAGAGAGCCGAGTCCCGGCCCCACCTCGACGACCGTGTCCTCGGGGCGCACCTCCGCGGTGCGCACGATCCGGCGGACGGTGTTGGCGTCGATGACGAAGTTCTGGCCCTTCTGCTTCGTCGGGCGGACGCCGAGTACCTCGGCCAGGTGCCGGATGTCGGCCGGCCCCAGGAGGGCGTCGTTGCTGTCGTGCTGCTCTGCGGTGCTCACCGGTAAAGCCTACGGCCGCAGTGCGGCCACGGACTCGCCCCCCGCTGCACGTAGAGCTTCTTGGCCCGGTACGTCTGCTCCGAGGCGCTCGCGTCCTGCGGCCGGCCGCTGCCGCCGAGGCCCTGCCAGGTGCGGACGTCGAACTGGTAGAGCCCGCCGTAGGTGCCCGAGGGGTCGGTCGCGCCGGGGCGGCCGCCGGACTCGCAGTGCGCGAGGGCGGCCCAGTCCAGGCCGTCGGCGCCGGCCACGGAGGTGGGCAGGGGCCGGGTGCCGACCCTGATCCGCTGGGTGACGGGCTCGCGCACGACCTCCTCGGCGACGCGCCGCGGCTTCTGCCGGACGCCGTTGACGGTGCGGAGGGTGTACGTGACCCGGCGGGCGCCCTGCTTGCCGGCGCGCTCGACGACCTCGGTGCCGGCGAACAGGGTGTCGTCCCTGACCTTCTCGGTCTCGTACGGGATGACCTCCTCGCGCACCTCGCGGGTGCCGGTGATGCGCAGGACGGTGACGGTCTGGCCGTCGCGCGGGAAGGAGGCGGGCGGCACCGAGGTGGTGTCCTGGCCGTGGAGGGTGATGCCGGCCTGGTCGAGGGCCTCCCGGACGGTGGCGGCGTTGGTGCGGATGGTGCGCTCGTTGCCGTCGGCGAGGAAGGTGACGCTGCGCTCGGTGCGCACGCTGAGGGTCATGCCGCGGCGGCCGATGGGGGTGGAGCGGGACGCGGAGAGGTAGGCGCCCTCCGCGCGTACGCCGAGCTGGCGCAGGGCGGCCTCGACGGTGCGGGCGGTGGTCCACACCTGGCGGCGCGAGCCGTCGAGGGTGAGGACGACCGGGCGGCCGTACCGGACGACGATCTCGTCTCCGTCGCCGAGGGCGCTGCCGGGGGCGGGGGCGACGAGGTCGTGGGTGCCGATGCCGACGCCCTCGTCGGCGAGGAGTTCGCCGACGTCGTCGGCGAAGGTGTGCATGGTGCGGGGGACGCCGTCGACGGTCAGGCGGACGGCCTTGTCGCTGGCCACGAAGGCGGAGGTGCCGCCGGCGAGGAAGGCCACGACCAGGGCCTGGGGGACGATCTTGCGCCAGCCGTCGGGACCGGCGCCGGGGCGGCGCGACGACCTGCCGGCGCGGGTGGTCCGGGGGGTTCTGGTGGTGTTGGAGTTGGGGGTTCGGGGGGTGGTGGGGTCGCCGGGGGTTCCGGATGCCGGCGGGGCGTCGGCGGGGGCGGCGGGGACGGCTTCCGGGCCGGTGGGGGCGAGGGTGCCCGCCCTGCCGGCGCGGCCGGTGCGGTTCGCCCTGCGGCGCCGGGCCGCGCGCCGCTCGGGGCCCGAGTCCGGTTCGCCTTCGCGGGGGGCGGGGACCGCGGGGGCCCGGCGGCGGCGTCCGGTGCCGGGGGCGAGCGCGGTCTCGTACGCCTCGGGGGCGCGGTGGGGGCCTTCGGGGTCGCCGTCGTCGCCGTGGTCGCCGTGGTCGCCGTGTCCCGGTTCGGCGGAGGGGTACGGGGCGGGGTCGGCCGCGTACGGGGCGGGGTCGGCGTATCCGTCCGCGTCCGCGTACCCGGCCCCCGCCTCGTACGCCTCGTGCGACTCGGCCGTCTCGTACGTCCCGTACGTTCCGGCGGGCGGCTCGGGCGGGCTCCAGGCGGTGCCGGGCGGGGGCGGGGCCGCGGCGTAGGCGGGGGCGTACGTGTCCGTCCCCGGGTAGGTGTCCGGGGGGTAGGGGGCGGACGTGTAGGGGTCGCCCGGGTACAGCCCCGGGTAGACGGCCGTCTGCGTGTCGGCGGCCGGGTCCACCGAGGAGCCGGGGTACGCGCGCCAGCCGGAAGGTGCCGCGGCGGGTGGCGCGTAGGGGGCGGGGGGCGGGTACGGCGCACCCGGCGCGGGGCCGTCGCCCGGACCGTACGGGCCGCCGGACCCGAGGGCGTCGCCAGGAGCGAAGGCGTCCCCGGCCCCGTAGGCGTCCCTCGCTCCGAAGGCCGCGCCGGTGCCGTAGGGATCACCCGTCCCGTGCGGGCCACCGGTCCCGTAGGGGTCACCCGTCCCGTAAGGGTCCACACCCGTACCCCCCGCGGGGGATCGGTGACTGTCCTGCCCATCCGCCACGACGCGCTCCCACCGGTCCAGGTCCCACCGCTGGGGACGGGCACGGGAGACTAGCGGAGGGTCGGTCACTCAACAAAGCGGCGCGACCACGGAGTGTCACGCACGTGCGTTCAGTAGTCGAAGGCGCGTGCGGTGTTGGCGGCGAGGGCCCCGGCCAGCTCGTCCTCGGAGATGCCCCTCACCTCGGCCATGGCGCGCACCGTGACCGGAATGAGATAGGGGGCGTTGGGCCGTCCGCGGTAGGGCGCCGGAGTGAGGAACGGCGCGTCGGTCTCGACCAGCACGAGGTCCAGCGGGGCGACGGCGAGGGCGTCGCGCAGGTGCTGCGCGTTCTTGAAGGTCATGTTGCCGGCGAAGGACATGTAGTAGCCGGCCTCCGCGCACTCCTTGGCCATTTCGGCGTCGCCGGAGTAGCAGTGGAAGACGGTGCGCTCCGGCGCGCCCTCCTCGCGCAGCACCCGCAGGACGTCCGCGTGGGCCTCGCGGTCGTGGATGACGAGGGCCTTGCCCTGCCGCTTGGCGATCTCGATGTGGGCGCGGAAGGAACGCTCCTGCGCGGCCATGCCCTCGGGGCCGGTGCGGAAGTGGTCGAGTCCGGTCTCGCCGACCGCCTTGACGTGCGGGAGGGCGGCCAGCCGCTCGATCTCGGCCAGCGCCTCGTCGAGGGCGGCCTCTCCCCCCGGCTGCCGGGCGCCCTGCCGCGACCACCCGTCGGGGTCGCCCAGGACGATGCGCGGCGCCTCGTTGGGGTGCAGGGCCACCGCGGCGTGGACGTTCTCGTACCGCGCGGCCGTCTCGGCGGCCCAGATCGAGCCCTTCACGTCGCAGCCCACCTGGACGACGGTGGTCACACCGACCGAGGCGGCCTTGGCGAGGGCCTCGTCGACGGTGCCGTCCTTCTGCATGTCCAGGTGGGTGTGCGAGTCGGCCACCGCCACCCGAAGCGGCTCGGGCAGCGGGGGCATCGCGTCCTTGGGGCTCATACAGCCGATCTTATGAGGAGCGGAAGAGCCTCTTGAGCCGGGCCAGGAGGCCGCGGCCCTCGCCGCGGTCCTCGGGCGTGAGCGCCACCGGTCCGGGGGCGTCGTGGGCGGCCGGCTTCCCGGGGACCGCCGCGTGCGCGGCACCGCGGCCCTTGGCACCGTGCGGCGACTTGCGCCGTCCGGGGTGGTGGGAGTGCTCGTCGAGGGTGGCGGGGACCGGGCCGGCTATCCCGGGGGCGATGCGGCGGTGGTGGTAGAGCTGGTCGAGCATGCCGAGGACCGAGGAGACCTGCCCTTCCCGCATGATCCGCACCACGTGCCCGCCGCAGTTCATGCAGGTGGGGTTGGAGAGCGGCGAAGGCACCCGTTCCCCGTTCACCGTGTACATGATGAACGGCTGGCCCTTGCCGTCGACGTGGTGCTCGATCTCGTACGACTGCTCCCAGCCGTAACCGCACTTCATGCACGCGAAGGAGTAGGCCTCGCGGACGGTGTGGATTCCGGCGCCGGCGGAAGGTGCCGCGGCCGGCGCCGCTGCGGGGACGGGGGTGTCTGCGATCTCACTCATGCCAGCTCCTCTGGTCCGCTGGTGGCACTAGCCAGTGGACGCCTGTTCCGGCGGGAGCGCATCAGGCCCTGTCGAGTTATGGACGGACTTTGGGGCGTTCATGCCCAAACTGCCCGGTGCGCGGCCTAAGCTTTGCTTTTCAGGTTAGCTCTTTACCCGTTTACGGCACCTTCTGAGCCGCATTCTTTGCCGCCACCACCGCGTCGAAGACCTCGCGCTTGGGTAGGCCCGCCTCGGCCGCCACGGCCGCGATGGCCTCCTTGCGCCGCTCCCCCGCCTCCTCGCGCACCCGCACCCGGCGCACCAGCTCCTCCGCGTCGAGTTCCTCGGGGCCGGTCTCGGGGGCGCCCTCGACCACGACCGTGATCTCGCCGCGCACGCCCTCCGCCGCCCAGGCGGCCAGCTCGCCGAGGCCGCCGCGCCTGACCTCCTCGTACGTCTTGGTCAGCTCGCGGCACACGGCCGCGCGGCGTTCCGCGCCGAAGACCTCGGCCATGGCGGCCAGGGTGTCGTCCAGCCGGTGCGGCGCCTCGAAGTAGACGAGCGTCCGGCGCTCCCCGGCCACCTCCCGCAGCCGGCCCAGCCGCTCGCCCGCCTTGCGGGGCAGGAAGCCCTCGAAGCAGAAGCGGTCCACCGGCAGGCCCGACAGGGCGAGCGCGGTCAGCACCGCTGACGGCCCGGGCACCGCGGTGACCTTGATGTCCTTCTCCACGGCCGCCGCGACCAGCCGGTAGCCGGGGTCGGAGACCGACGGCATCCCCGCGTCGGTGACCAGCAGCACGCGGGCGCCGCCCTCCAGCGCCTCGACCAGCTCCGGCGTACGGGCCGACTCGTTGCCCTCGAAGTACGACACGACGCGCCCGGTGGTGTGGATCCCCAGCGCCCTGGTCAGGCCGCGCAGCCGGCGGGTGTCCTCCGCGGCGATCACGTCCGCGGTCTCCAGCTCGGCGGAGAGCCGCGGCGGCGCGTCGGCGACGTCCCCGATGGGGGTGCCGGCGAGCACCAGGACACCGGCGGACGACGGCTGGGGACGGCTGACGGGAGGCTGCTGATCTGTCACCGCTCCATCCTCGCAGGCCCGATCGGGGGTCTCACACAGATGTGTTCCCTACGATGACCCGGTGACCAGTACCGCGACGCCTCAGCCCAGCCCCGCGGGGGCCCCGCCCGGCCCGCCGGCGGGCGACGAGACGCCCTCCTGGCCGCGGCGCCTGCGCCGGTTCGGCTACGTGCCCGCCCCCTCGGCCGCCGCCGACGCGCGCACCCGGCTGGTGCCGCCGTACGCACAGCCCTCGCCCGGGCTGTGGCAGGCGCTCGGCGTGCCGCTCGCGCTCGGCGAGCGGATCGCCCGGGCCATGGCGTGGGCGGGTCCGCTGCTGGTCGCCCTGGTCGCCGGAGCGCTGAGGTTCTGGCACCTGGGCAGTCCCAAGGCGGTGATATTCGACGAGACGTACTACGCCAAGGACGCCTGGGCGGTCATCCGGCAGGGTTACGAGGCCAGCTGGCCCAAGGACGTCGACAAGCTGATCATCAAGGACCCGACGGGCGTCGCGCTGCCGCTCGACCCGGGCTACGTCGTGCACCCGCCGGTCGGCAAGTGGGTCATCGGCCTCGGCGAGTGGATGTTCGGCTTCACGCCCTTCGGCTGGCGGTTCATGACCGCCCTGCTCGGCACCCTCTCGGTGCTGATGCTCTGCCGCATCGGGCGCCGGCTCTTCCGCTCCACCTTCCTCGGCTGCCTGGCGGGCGCGCTGCTGGCGGTGGACGGCCTGCACCTGGTGATGAGCCGGACGGCCCTGCTGGACCTGGTGCTGATGTTCTTCGTGCTGGCGGCCTTCGGGGCGCTGCTCATCGACCGGGACCGGGCGCGGGCCCGGCTCGCGGACGCGCTGCCGGTGGACGACGAGGGCCGGACGCGGCCGGACGCGCGGATCGCCGAGACGCTGAGGCTGGGCTGGCGGCCCTGGCGGCTGATCGCGGGCGTGTGCCTGGGCCTGGCCTTCGGCACGAAGTGGAACGGCGCGGTCGTCCTGGCCTTCTTCGGCATCCTGACGGTGCTGTGGGACGTGGCCGCCCGCCGGGTGGCGGGCGCGGGCACCCTGTACCCGCGCATGCTCTGGGACGCGGCGAAGGCGTTCCTGGCGACAGTCCCGGTGGCGTTCGCCGTGTACGTACTGTCCTGGACGGGCTGGATCCTCAGCCCGGACAACGGCAAGGGCGGGTACTTCCGCGACTGGTCCGCGAAACAGGGCGGCGTGTGGTGGGCCCCGGACTGGCTGAGCAGCCTCTGGCACTACGAGACCGAGGTCTACAAGTTCCACGTGGGCCTGACCTCGGGCCACACGTACGAGTCGAACCCCTGGAGCTGGCTGGTCCTCGGCCGCCCCGTCTCCTACTTCTACGAGTCCCCCGCCCCCGGCACCGACGGCTGCCCCGCCACCGAGGCCTCCAAGTGCGCCCGCGAGGTCCTGGCCCTCGGCACCCCGCTGCTGTGGTGGGCCGGCTGCTTCGCGCTCCTCTACGTCCTGTGGCGCTGGTTCTTCCGCCGCGACTGGCGGGCCGGCGCGATCGCCTGCGCCCTGGCCGCCGGCTACCTGCCCTGGTTCAACTACCAGGAGCGGACCATCTTCTACTTCTACGCGGTGGTCTTCGTCCCGTACCTGTGCCTGGCGGTCGCCATGCTGGCCGGCGCCCTCCTGGGCCCCCCGGGCGCCACGGAACGCCGCCGCACCGTGGGCGCCGTCGCCACCGGCGTCCTGGTCCTCCTGATCGTCTGGAACTTCATCTACTTCTGGCCCATCTACACCGGCCAGACCCTCCCGATGGACGCCTGGCGCAACCGCATGTGGTTCGACACCTGGGTCTAGCAGCAAAAACGACGGGCCCGGCACCTAAAGGTGCCGGGCCCGTCGTGGTCGTTGCCGGTGGTCGCTGGCCGTCCTGGGCCACCCCTAGACGGCCCACAGACGGCCCCAGCCGCCCCCCCAATCCGCAGTCGGACCTCTTGATCGATCACGGACGCTGAGGCTTGCGGGTATGACGCTGCTGTATTGCAACGGCTCCGGAGGCCCCGTGCGCCTGGGGTGTTTCAGCAGGTCAGCCGCCCACGAGCTGTTGGCCGGGTCTCGTCGGTCCACGAGTAGGCCGCGTGTTAGGCGCCTTCTCCACCAACGGCCAGCCTGGGGAGCGAGGCGGGCACCCGACGCCCATCCGTCAACCCCTTGAGGTGTGCGAACGCACCGCTCCCGGGTACGCATGTGCCAGCAGCATCTGACCAGGGTCTTTGGGTGAACCATGGACTACCCTGTCACCCGATCCTTACTCTGTGCAGTTACGAGAACTACGACGTCAGGATCGCCCATGACTACCTTTGGATACCGGCTGTTCGGCTTCCAGGTGTTTCGCGGGAACAGGCGGACTCCGTTGAACCTCCAGGACTGCGGCGGCGAGACGTATGCGGAGATAGCCGAGCGGCTCCTGAAGGCGCTTTCGGTAGGCACCGCCATTGGTGATCCAACCGATCAAGGGCAGGCCAAGCTTGAGGAATCTGGATCGATTGGCCTGCCAGCCCTTCGGGTGGACGAAGTCCGCGTTGTAGACAACACGGTCCGTGCGACTGTCTGGGCGGGTAAGTTCGGCAGTCATGAGAAAGCCATTGGGGATGACGCGGACAGCGATTCCGACATCTCCGACAAGGCTGCGAGCAACTTGCATCGCGTGGTCCTCGCCTTCCCGGATGATGACACCATGGGAATCTTGGCGGTTGAGACGATCGGGCGCTCATGCCCGATCTCGCCTCTCACTGGGTGGATGAAAAAGAAATCCCGCGAAGAGGCCACCCAGGGCAGCGATGAAGGTGCGTGGTGGAGGATCTCGGTTGAGCCACTGGCGGACGAAGAACGTCTCGCAGAGATGATTCGGGAAGGTCAGGCTCAGAAGCTTGTACTTGTGAAGCACTCCGTCACGGCGGGCCGGACTCGCGAAGTTCGGGACGTCGAGATCACGGCATCCCTTGCTGTGACTGGCCGGATGGACGAAGCTCTCAAGGTGGTCAGGGGTTGGTACAGGCGGAACCGAGAAGAAGCGGGGAACCCTGATAGCGCTGTTTCCACTGCTCAAGGGGTCCGGCAGCTCGCTGCCATCGTCGGACCTCAGGTTGAGAGCATGGACCTCGACGACGGGTGGGTAGAGATCCAGGATCCCGACGGCCAGGTCAAGCGGGTGAAGCCCAATCAGATGACGGAGGTCTTCACCTACCGGCTCTCCGAGGACCAGCCCGTTGTCACACCCGCCTTCTATGCTGCGGTTAGAGAGACGGCCCTCGGGCTGCAGCCCGCCGCCGGGGTGGCCATCGAGTGGCCCGTCTCCTGACTCAGGGGGGCGCAACGTGTCGGAGCGGTTCAATGTCCTGCCGGTCCTCCGTGGCCACTGGAAAGGCCTCACTGACGGCCGATACAGAGAGAAGCGAGCGGACGTCGTCGCTCGCCTCTCCCTGCTGCTGCCGCTCGCCGTCGTCGGGTTCATGCTATGGAGGCACGGGCAGTTGGCCGCGCCAGCCGCTCTACTTACCGGAGTGGCGCTCATGGCTGGTGGGATGCTTAGCGCTTTCACGCACCTGTCCACCCTGCGGTTGAAGATCACCGACTGGGAAAAGCCGGGAGTCGTGTCGAGGTTTGAAGTTGAGCGTGACATGCTCGATGAAACTGCTGCGCACCTCCTCACCGGATCATTGCTCTGCGCGCTTAACGCTGCAGTCCTGGTAATCGGCATGAATGTAAGTATCACGAAGGCTGGTCATCTTTACGGATTCTGGGCTGCTGCGGCTGCCGGGCTAAGCGTGTACGTGTTGATCGTATTCGTGTTTGTGATTCCGAGACTCTATTCGGCCTACGTGCAGATGAATAACGTCAGTGCCGAGCTGAGCGGATTTAACCGCAGCAAGAAAAATTCAAGCTGACCCGATCTCTTGGTAATGCGGTTGGTTGGGTGAATTTGGGGCCTGTGTGGGGGCTTCGGCTCGACCCCAGAGCCCCCGGTCCCACCCACAATCTGCCTGGCTCCCATCCCGTCTGCCCTCGACCCACACGTATGTGGAGCGGGCGCGGGCCCTGGCGTCCAGGTGGAGCGGGCCACTGTACGAACGACCTGGACGCCAGGGCCCGCGTCTGCTCGGCTTGCCTGGGTCGACGGCAGACGGGATGGGAGCCCTCATGCGCACCCCAACGGCGCCAGCACACGCATACGGCGCCCCCGCCATCCCGGAGCCTGAGCGCCCCCGCCGGAGGCATCGTTCTAGCGGGTAGCCGACCGAGCAGGCCGGTTCACCCCATCAAGCTCTTAGCCACTGTGGCGCGCGGCCGGCGGGCCGGGCGAGAGCGGGGCGGAGATAGGAGCGCAGGCCCGGGGCGACGGGCGCGCGACGCCACCTTGGGCGGCGGAAGCGCCCTTGATCGAGGCAGGGAAACCATCGCCTCGCTTCGGGCTACGTGGCTGGCGCCGGGGCCAGCCTGCTCGTGAAGCCCTGGTCGCACAGGCGTTGGTACGCCACAAGGACCGGCGTTGGTACCGGCAGGGAGACCATGAAGCCTTGCGAGGGGTAGAGCAACAAGCGTTGCAGAGCACCGACGAGCATGTCGACGACCATGCGCGGGTCGCCAATCGATTCGACGTAGTCGGGAAGCGTCATCGCTGTTGAGGCGCTGACCACGTCGACGTCGGGCCACATCTTGCGGGCGGTGGCGTACGCCCTGCGTTCCTCGTACGGCTTGCTGACCAGCAGCACCGAGTCGATGTGGTGGCCAGCCCGTTCAAGCAGTTCACGGGTGAAGCGGATGTTCTCACCGGTGTTCCGCGCCTGAGGCTCGACCAGTACGCGCTCTGGCGGAACTCCCAGTTCCAGCGCCCTTTCGCGATAGTGCACGGCCTCGCCCCGCGGCATCCGGTCGCGGGTCGTCGGGCTGGTGGCGCCAGTGAAGACGATCAGGGGTGCCATGCCGCGCCTGTACAGGTCGACCGTGGTGTCCGCGACGCCCAAGTCGTGGCTGCCGAGGCCTACGGCCACCGAGCACGGGCGCGGTTCGTGGTGCATCTGGTGAAAGTCCCAGATGAGTTCCGCGTCCGCCCACGCCTGGTCAGAGATCACTTCTGTTCGCCGCCCTTAGCCGAGTCCGGGACCTGGAACTCATACTCCCAAGCGAACCGTGACGCGGCGTGCACCCCGATGGCGAACTCGACGACCGTCCCATCTGCGGTGTACGTCGTCCGGTGCAGTTCCACCACCGGCTCGCCGGCCGGCAGCTTGAGAAGCTTCACCTCGTCCGCCGTGGGGACGCGGGCGAAGATCCGTTCCTTCATGTGGTCGATCTCGTAGCCCGCGTCATAAAGAACCTTGAAGCCGCCGCCCCGACCTGCCGGACCCGGCGTGGGGTCCACGATGCGCGTGCCTTCTACGTGCTCAGGGCGGTAGTAGCTGGTCAGCGTATGCGTGGGCTGCTCACCCTCCTTGACCAGGCGGGCTCGCGCGTACACCGGCGCCCCTTCGGGCAGCCCGTGAGCTTCGGCCACCGCCGCGGGTGCCTCGATGCGGCTGACGGACTGGGTCTGCTCGCCACGCTGGTACGCGCGGCCTGACGCCACGCGGTCCGCGATGAACGCGACCTCGTCGCCGTCGCGCCACTTCGCCTTGTCGTAGCGACTAATCCCGATGCGCTTCAACGGGGTCTGCGCACGGACCATCGTCCCGACGCCGCGCGACGAGGTGACCAGCCCTTCGGCCTCCAAGGCCTTGTACGCGGCATGGACGGTCGCCTTGGAACCCTCGCCCGCCTCGACCAGGTCGCGGATCTGCGGAAGGAGCTGGCCGGGCGTGTAGTCGCCGTTCCTGATCTGGTCAGCCAGCTTGTCTGCCAGCTCTCGCCACTTCGGTGCCACCGGGCACTCCTCTCGACTCGGCCAGTTTCGCACAGTCCTAGGACATTGACAGTCCTAGGACAGGGGTGCCATGGTTTCTCCAGGCGGCCGCCAGTCCTAGGACAGGAGACGCCTCTCGGAGGGTCCCCTTTGGCCTGTCCGAGCGATCCGAATAGGGGCCCGGGACAGAGCGGGCCGAGGGCGCCGGCAACCCTTTGCAGCCGGACGGCGGGCCTCTGCCTACCAACGGGAGCTCGTGTTCCCGGAAAGAGGTCGCAAGGAATTGATCAACCCCTCCGCGGCTCATCAGCCGCGGCCGGTTGCCTCCTCCGCCTGTCCGGTGCCGTCGGCGCCGTACGGGCGGGGTTGAGGGGAGCCGGTTTTTGGCCTGCTTCACGAACGAAGTGCGCCCCCGGTGCTGGAACACCGGGGGCGCTGTTCGGTCCCGTTCCTGGTGAGAGGAGCAAGACCCGATGGAGTCCATCGTTGCACGTCACATGGGTGTTACCGCGCTGCCGGCCGACCTGGAGCCGACGGCTGCGGAGCTGGACGCGATTGAGCTGGAACTGCCGCTGATCCTGGCGGAGCGCGATGTGCTGGACGCGCAAATCATGGTGCTGGACCGCGTGCCGTCCGAGGTGGACCTGACGCGGCTGCGGCGGGCGCGCCGGCGGGTGCTGGCGGCCCGTACCGCGCTGGAGAACCGGGCGGCGGCGGTGCCGGGTGGTGCGGCGTGAGCCGCAGGGCCCGCATCGCACTGGTGGCCGCCCTGGTGGCAGTGGTCGGCATGGCGTTCCGGGTGTCGTGGAACGCGCTGCGGGATGTGGCTCGCACGATCGGCGCCGACGACACCGCCGCGATGCTCTACCCGTTCGTGGTCGACGGCCTGATGGCCCTTGCCCTCGTCGCCGCCCTCGTCCTAACCGGTGACGGTCGGAGGTTCGCGCTGCGGGTGCTCGCCTCGTATACGGCCGCGTCGCTGGTGCTGAACTACGTGCACGGTCTGCACGGCACGTCGGGCCAGTGGGCGCGGTTGGCGGAGTCGGATGCGCTGAACTGGGCGCTCGTGCTGCTGGCCGCGTCGCTGCCCGTCGGGTCGATCTACTTCGGATCCGATCTGGTCGGCAAGGTCCTCCACCACCGACCGCACGCCGAATCGGATGCTGATGAATCGGTGCAGGTGCCTGTAAATCAGTCCATGGCTGACCTGCCCGAGTCGAGCCCCGAAGAGCCCACCTCCGCCCCCGTGCCGGCACTGCCCGGGTCGGGCGGCGACGAGGTGTTCGTCATGGGCGGGGGCGTGCCGGTCGCGGTGATGGGGCGGTCGGATCGGGTGGCTGCTGCCGATCGGCTGCGTGCTCGTCGGGCGACGGGTCGGGTCCCGGAGTCGGCCCGCTCCACGCGCACGGTTCGTACGTCGGATGAGTTGCTGGCTGAGGCTCGGGCGTTGACGGAGTCGTGGTCGGTGAAGGAGCTGACCGCGGATCGGCTGCGGCAGACGCTGCGGACGTCTCCGGCGAACGGTCGGATGGTGCGCGACACCCTTCGCGCCGAGCGCGAGGAGAACGCCGCGGCTGAGGCGGTGGCCGTCTCGTGAGCGCGATACCCGTCTATACCTGGCGCCTGGCCCCCGAGGGCCTGGCCACCCGCCGCCAACTCCGAGCCCTGGGCCTGCGGCCCGGCGGTCAGCCGGTCGTGGGGCAGGTCGAGCGGCCGCGCTTCCGGCGGCCGCCGCTGGTGGCCTACCTCTACCGCGTCGACCGGGCGTTGCCGGTGCGGCCGATGACCGCCCGCAAGTGGGGCGCTCTCGCGTTGGCGATGCTCGCGCGCCGCACCTGCCCCGCCTGCCGACGCGATGCCGGATACGTCATCCCCACCTCGCTCGGCATGTGCGTGACCTGCACGTACCCCGAAGGGAGCCCCTCGTGAACCGCCTCCCCGAACCTACCAATCCCGTCGGCGTGGTCCGCCTGCCGGACGGCACGTACAGGTATGCCGATCAGCTTCCCGCGGCTTACAGCGGGCCGCAGGTGGTGCATCAGCACATCCACCAGGCCCCGCCCGACCGCACGGTCCAGCGCATCGCACTCGGCTCCGGGGTCGGCGTCGGCGCGGTCGCGGCGGGGGTCTACTTCGGCCCGCTGCTCGTCGGCGCGCTGACCGCGATCGCGGCGAACCTCGCGATGCTCGCGTTCCTGGCCCTCGTGCTCGGCTGGGCGGTCCACACGGTTGTGAAGTCCGTCGGCGGCGCTGAGGGGAAGGCCGCGGCCAAGACGGTGGCCAAGGCCCGCTCGCGCAGGAGGCGGTGACCGTGTTCGCCGCCGGAGAGAAGGTGCTGATCGTCGCCTGCGAGGACGACCCGCGGGCCGTTGGCCGTACGGGGCGGATCCTCGACGAGGTTCCGCCGTGCTCGTTGACGGCCGGCCGCTGGACGGTTGCCGGGATCAGTTGGCTGATCGCCCCAATGCTGTGCCATGCCCACGAGCTGAAGAAGACCGGACGCTGACCCACCCCATCAGGGAGTCCTCATGACCGGTAAGGCCCAGAAGGACCCGCAGTTCACCGCCCGCGAGAAGGCGCAGATCGCCTGGTACATCGCCCGGATGGCCAAGCGCGGGATCGCCGGAGAGAACGTCTACCAGCGCGACTTGGAGCGCAAGGTCGAGCGCATCATCGACGGCGCCCGCCAGCGCGAGGAGCGCGAAGCCGCGCAGGCCGACAAGGCCCGCAGTTCCCGCTAGCTGTGCCCCGGGGCGGCCGTACGCCCGGCCAAGGAAGCCGGCCGCCCCGGGCCCTGCCCCGCTCATCACGAGACACGACAGGACATTCAGCATGCCCGAGAACGTCGTACCCCTCTTCAAGCAGAGCCCCGAAACCGCTGCTGAGCCCCTCACCCTCGTTCCGCCCACCCCTGAGCCGTCGTTCGGCGTGCGGTCGGTGCGGGTGCTAAAGCGCACCTTGGCCGCGATGCGTGATGCGGTCGTCAACGACCGGACGCGTACCGCGGCCCGGATGTTCGTCCGGCACGGCCTGTACGTGCTGGGCGGCGGCCGGATCGCGTTCCGCCGCGCGTGGGACGGGCGGACCGGGTCCCGCTATCAGCGGATGATCCGGGCCGCGGAAGCGGCCGGGAACTGGGAGGAGGCCAAGGAGTGGGAGGACCGCCTGCACCGCTTCCGCGCCGACCGCCACCGCCGCCGCATGGACCTGATCAAGGCCCCCCAGGACGTGGCCCGCAACGCTTTCTACGCCCTACTCACGGCCGCCGGCGGACTGCTGGGCCTGGGCATCGCGCTGGCCATAGCCAACAAGGACGCGGCCTACGTGTTCGGCCCCCTGATGGCCGCGATCGAGCTGATCCGGTGGGTCACCATGGTCGGCACCGTGGTGTGGGGACCGCTGGTGACGGTCGGCCCATGGGCCGTACTCGGCGCCCTGTGGGGGCTGGGCCGCCACCAGCAGACCGCACCCCAATGGGCCCTGCCCGCCCAGCAGCGCGACGACGCCGGCGCCCCGATCACCCCCTCCATCGTCGTCACCGCCCTGCGGGACCTGGGCATCGCACCGCTACGCAAGGCCATCAAGGACATGGGCGACGCCGGCGCCGCGATGCTCGGCCCGATCCGGATCGCCGGATGCGGCGTAGAAGTCGACGTCACCCTCCCCTCCGGCGTATCAACCGCTGAAGTGCAGGGACGACGCAGGAAGCTCGCGGAGAACCTCGCCCGGCACGAACACGAGGTGTTCATCACCCTCCCGACCGCCGCCCGCACCGTGCGGCTGTGGATCGCCGACTCCGGCGCGCTGGACGAGCCGATCGGCCCGTCCCCGCTCGTCGTCGACGACACCCTCACCGCCGACTACAAGTCGGGCCGCGCCCCATGGGGCCAGGACCTGCGCGGAGACGCCGCGCTGATCAGCCTGTACCAGCGGATGCTGCTGATCACCGGCCTGTCCAACCAGGGCAAGACCGCCGCCCTCCGAGCCCTCGCCCTGTGGCTGGCGCTGGACAAGACGGTCGAGTTCCGGATCGCCGACCTCAAGGGCGTCGGGGACTGGGGCATGTTCGACGGACTCGCCACCACCCTCATCCAGGGCCCGACCGACGAGCACGTCATCGACGCCACCGACATGCTGGAAGCCGGTGTCGCGGAGATGGAACGCCGCATCCAGGCCCCGGCCGGCACGGTCTTCCCGCCCCTGGTCCTGATCGTCGACGAAGCACAGGTGGCATTCATGTGCCCGGCCGTCGGCGCCGACAAGCGCCCCTACGGCGGGTCCAAGGCCACATCCCGATACTTCATGGCCGCGCGGAAAATCCACAACCAGGGTCGGGCTGTGGACGTGCTGCTGTGGGAGGGCACCCAGGACCCGACCGACCAGAACCTCCCCAAGCTGGTCCGCGAGGGCGCCCACACCCGCATCAGCCTCGCCCTGGGCACCGAGTCGCAGGCCCGCATGGCACTAGGGGACAAGGCCGTGGACGGCGGTGCGGCCCCGCACCTGCTGCGGCAGGGCCTGGACAAGGGGACCGTGGTCGTCGCCTCGGACGGCATCGCCATCCCCGCCGGTCAGGCCTCCATCACCGTCCGCACCCACTACATCGACACCGACACCGCCCATGCCGTCGCCGACCGGGCCAAGGCCCTGCGCAGCGGCACCGTCACCACCGCCCACACCGTGGCCGATGCGGCCGAGTGCGACCCGCTCGCGGACATCGCGACCGTCCTGGGCACCGAATCGCGGGTCCTGACGCAGGACGTCCTCAAGCGGCTCGCCGCGCTCAACGAGAAGGCGTACGGGCGGTGGTCGTTCATCGACCTCAAGCGCGTCCTGGACGGCACCGGCGCCGAACCCTACAAGTCCGACGGCCGCATGGTCATCAGCCGCGACCGCATCACCCGCGCCCTCACCAACTTCGGGGGCAACGGTTCCGCTTCCGCCGCCCAGTAGAGGGAGCCGCACCCCGACAGGCCAGGGAGGCAGGGAGAACTCCCTGAGCCCCTCCCTGACCTGCCTCCCTGGCACTGACCTGCATGAATGATCCGTCAGGGAGGCAGGGAGGCGCCGCAGGTCAGCGCCCCGAAACCCCCTCCACCGCCACCCCGACAGGGGGCGGCCCAACCTCCCTGACCAACACCCGTCAGGGATTCCGCTTCACCCCATACAAGCCGAGAGCGGCCCCCTCACGCCAATGACCGGGCCGCCCTCATCCAGCACAACTGGAGGACTACAGCATGACCCACACGACCGACATCCCGCGAGAGCACCGGCCGCTGTTACTGGACGCGTTCTGCTGCCAGGGCGGCGCCGGCATGGGCTACCACCGCGCCGGGTTCGCCGTGACCGGCGTCGACAAGGACGCCCAGCCCCGCTACCCCCTCGCCTTCCACCAGGGCGACGCCATCGGCTTCATCCGCACCTACGGCGCGCGCTTCGCCTTCATCCACACCTCCCCGCCCTGCCAGCACGACACCGACTGCCAGCGCATCCAGGGCAACACCCACCCCGACCTCATCGCCCCCACCCGCGACGCCCTCAACTCGACGGGGCGGCCGTGGGTGATGGAGAACGTCCGGGGCGCAGCCCACAAGCTCCGCGAGCCGGTGATGCTGTGCGGGGCGATGTTCGGCCTGGCGACGTACCGGCACCGGTACTTCGAGACCGGCGGCGGCTTCACACTCACCCCGCCCCCTCACCCGCCGCACCTGGCGCCGCAGGCCAAGATGGGCCGCCCCGTCCCCGAAGGCTGGTACGGGCAGTTCGTCGGCAACTTCTCCGGCGTCCCCCACGCCCGCCGGGTCATGGGCGTGCCGTGGATGAACCGCGACGGCATCCGCGAATGCATCCCCCCGGCCTACACCCAGCACATCGGAGCCCAGGCCCTCGCACACCTCTACGCAGGGGCGGTGGCCGCATGACGGCCACCGGGCACCTGACCACCGCGCTCCGGCTCGCAGGTGCCGGCCTGCCCGTCATGCCCCTGCGGGCAGGCAAACTGCCCTTCGGGAACTGCCCGGACTGCACCCGCTCGGCGTGCGGGGACCGCCCGCACATGAAGGCGGCCGGCCCCTGCGAGTGCCCCGCCCCCTGCCACGGCTGGGCCGCGGCCACGACCGCCCCGGGCGTCCTCACCTCACCGGCATGGGCGGGAGCATGGCGACGGGCCCACGCGGTTGCCTACCACCCCGGCGGCGCCGGACTCACCGTCGTCGACCTCGACAACCCGGACGCGGTCGCATGGGCCCGCCAGAACCTCCCCGCAACCAAAACCATGGCCACCACCCGGGGCGAGCACTGGATCTACCGCGGCACCATGCGCTCCGTGAACGGCGTCCGCGACGGCATCGACATCAAGTCCACCGCCTCCTACGCCCGCTGGCGCGGCCCCGGCATCGGCACCATCACGCCGTTGCCGGACGTCGTGCGCGCGCTCTCCGCGAGGAAGCCCGCCGCAGTCCGGTCGGCGCCCAGCGCCGTAGGCGTGCCCGCGACGTCCGGGGGCGGGGAGTGCCCGCACCGCTCTCCCGTCTATTTGGAGCGGGGTCTCGCCATGGCAGAGCAGCGCATCACTGGCGCGCAGAGCGAGGTGCACAGCACGGTCTATGGGACGTTCCTCGCTGTGTTGTCCGCCCATGGCCGGTGCGGCTGCCTGACCGACGCCCATATCGGCCGCCTGTTCACCGCCGCGCAGGCCCGGGGTGAGTCCCTGCGGCACTGCGAGGTCGCCTGGTCCAACGCCATCGCTGCTTTGGGGATGTGAGATGCCTGAGGAGGAGAAGAACCCGGCGCGTCAGGTCATCACCGAGTACGCGCAGGCGCACTTCCGGTACTTCCGCACGGTCGACGGCACCGTCTACGCCCAGCGCAACGGTCACCCCGTGGCCCGTCCGATCCGCTCCCAGGGCACGACCGGCAGTCACCGGCAGGAACTCATGGTCGGCCTGTTCCGCGACGGGGTCGGCGTCTTCAACGGAACCGCCTTGAAGGAGGCACTGGACTTGATCGAAGCACTCGCGCTCACCGAGGACGTCCAGCCCGTCCACATCCGCGTCGCCCCCGGATTCGACGGCGCGACGTGGCTGGACCTGGGCCGCGACGACGGCCAGTCCGTCCGCATCCACCCCAACGGCTGGGACATCCTCACCCCCGACCCCCGCGAGGTCTGCTGGCGCCGTACCCAGCTCACCGGCGAACTCCCCCTCCCGGCCAAGGACACCGACGGCAAGGGAATCGACCTGCTGATGCGCCTGGTCAACTTCTCCAGCGCCCAGAGCGAGGGACTGGCCCTGGCCTGGCTCGTCGGCTGCCTCGGCCCCGACGTCCCCGTCCCCGCCCCCTTCCTCACCGGCCCTCAGGGCGCGGGCAAGTCCACCGCCGGGAAGATGCTCGTGAGGATCATCGAGGGAATGAGCGGGGACCTGCGCCGCCCGCCCAAGGACGAGGAAAACCTGATCACCGCGGTCGCGGCCGGGTGGATCACCGGGCTGGACAACCTCTCCCACCTCGGCCCGGACCTCTCCGACCTGATGTGCTGCATCGTCACCGGCGCCGAGAACATCAAGCGCGCGCTGTTCACGGACGGCGACGTCGTCCGCGCCCGCTACCGCCGCCCGCTCCTGCTGACCGGCATCGACGTGGGCGTCATCCGTCCCGACCTCGCCGAACGCCTCCTCCCCCTACGCCTCGAACGCCCCCGCCTGCGGCGCACCGAAGAAGAGCTGTGGACGGAGTTCGCACGGGACCTGCCCGTCATCCTGGGATCCGTGCTCGACCTCGCCGTCAACGTCCGCGCCGCGCAGGCCGACATTCCCACCGACCTGCGCATGGCCGACTTCGCCCACCTGTGCGCGCAGCTGGACGCCGCCCGCAGCTTCGGCGCGCTGGACGCCTACCGGGCCAGCCTGGACGACCTCAACGACGACGTCATCGAAGGCGACCTCCTCGCCCAGACCGTCCTCAAGCACGCCACCGGCGCCGAACCCGGCGAGGAAGTCCGGATGGCGTCGGCGGAGTGGCTGCACGCTCTCACCCACCTCTACACCGGCGAGGACTTCCGCCCCCTTCCCAAAGGCTGGCCCACCACAGGCAAGGTTCTCTCCGACCGCCTCAAGCGCCTTCAGCCCGTCCTGGCCGCTCGCGGCGTCCGCGTCGACTGGGGCCGCACCAAGGCCGCCCGCTACATCTCGATGACCCGGCCCACGCCCCCGCAGGACCAGCAGACGGACCTCTTCTAGACCCCGCGCCCCACCAGGCCGGGCGCACAAGCAAGAGGAGCACCCCCCAGGGCGGTGGTGCTCCTCTTGTTCTTCGGCGGCCGCGCCGCCGCCCAAAGGGCGTGCCGCTGTGCGGCTCCGCATTTCGCCCGAAGGCGCGCACAACAACAGACACAAGCGCCCTCTTTTTCCTAAGTAGGAAGACGCTGCGTCACCTGCGTCACGACCACCCTCGAAACCGGGCCTGACCTGCACCGACACGGGTGACGCAGACCCCGAATCTGTGCGTCACCGTTCGTCACCTGCGTCACCCGGTGACGGACGGCTCCGTCACCGGTGACACAGCGCCCAGACCCCTGCGTCACCCAAACACGCAGGTCAACGCCCCGAATGACGCTGATGACGCCGTGACGCAGAAATCCCAACCTCGGACACACGCGACCGCTCCAGGTGCCCTGCCGCGCGTCGGCCGGGCTCAACAAGCCCCACCCAGCCGATTCCGCCGGAGGAGCAATGCCCGCCCAGAGCGACCCCCGCGCCACCCTGCGCGGCGGACTCCCCGACCGCTACCTCACCCCCGACGACATCGCCGAACTGCTCACCGTGCCCCTGGAGACCGTCTACCAGTGGCGCAAGAAGCGCACCGGACCGCCCGGCTTCCGCGTCGGCAAGCACCTGCGCTACGACCCCACAGCCGTACGCGGCTGGATCAACGACCAGATGCACGCGGACGCCCAGCGCGCCGCCTGAACCACTCCCACCCACCACGGGGGCGGCCCGCACGGGCCGCCCCCGCTCGCGTTCTCAGAAGGGCACCACGTGGCCGGCCACATCCAAGACCGCTGGTTCAAGACCGCCCGCAACGAGGAAGGGAAGCTTGTCCGGGTCAAGACCGACAGGTTCGGTACCGGGGCGCGCTACCGCGCCCGGTACGTCGGGCCGGACGGCACCGAGAAGAGCAAGTCCTTCCCGGACAAGCAGAAGCGCCTCGCCGAGGCGTGGCTGAACGAGACCGCAGCCGACATGTCCCGCGGGCAGTACGTGGACCCGCGCGCCAACCGCATCACCTTCCGCCAGTTCGCCGAGAAGTGGGTGAAGACCCACACGACGGAGATCAACAGCCGTGAGGCGGCGGAGCGCCGGTTGAGGCTGCACGCCTATCCGTACATCGGCACCCGCCCCATGCCGTCGTTCCAGCCGGGGCACATCCGTACGTGGCTGGGGCAGTTGGAGGAGCGCGTTCCTGCCTCCTCACACCGTCGGATCATCTTCGGCACGGTCAGTGCCGCGTTCGCCGCCGCTGTCGATGACGGGCTGCTGCCCAAGAATCCGTGCCGGGCGCGGTCGGTTCAGGTGCCCAAGCCTGCTCCTCCGCGCGTCGCTCCGTGGGCGACCGCGCAGGTACTGGCTGTGCGCGCCGCTCTGCCGCGGCGTCTGCGTGCTGCCGTCGATATCGCCGGCGGATGCGGCCTGCGTCAGGGCGAGGTGTTCGGGCTGTCCGAGGACGAGGTCGACTACGAGGGCGGTTGGCTCCGCGTGGAACACCAGCTCAAGCGCATCCGTGGCAAGTACGTCTTTGCCCCGCCGAAGGGTGCCAAGGCGCGCTCGGTGCCCCTGCCCGGATCCGTCGCGGCGGCACTGCGCGAGCACTCGAAGCTGCACCCGCCGGTGGCCGTCACCCTGCCGTGGCGGACCCCGGACGGGCCGCCCGTGACGAAGTCGCTCATCTTCCCGAGCCGGAGCGGCTCGTTCGTCAGGGTCAGCCACTTCAACGACCACGTGTGGAAGCCCGCCCTCGCGGTCGCGGGCATCATCCCTCCGGCTGAGGAAGGAGAGCGGTACGCCTCCGCGCCGCAGCACGGCATGCACGCGCTGCGGCACTTCTACGCGTCCGTTCTGCTGGACGCAGGCGAGAACATCCGCGCCCTGAGCCAGTACCTTGGCCACGCCGACCCGGGCTTCACCCTGCGGACGTACACGCACCTGATGCCCAGCAGCGAGGGCCGGACCCGGAAGGCCGTCGACGGGCTCTTCAAGGCCCCGCAGAACCATGATCACGGCCCAGAGGCGGCCCAGTAGCCTCCTGAGCGGCCCGGCCAGCAGCGTTCAGCCTGGTCAGAGCGTTGGCCGGTCGGGCCACCGGGACTTCATCTACTTCTGGCCCATCTACACGGGCCAGACCCTCCCGATGGACGCCTGGCGCAACCGCATGTGGTTCGACACCTGGGTCTAACAACATGGGGGCGGTTGGGGCGCGCTGCCAGCACGTGTGATCCGCCTGGGGCGGCTGGGGCCGTCTGGGGGCCGTCGAGGGGTGGCCCAGGACGGCCGGCGACCACCAGTGACGACCACGACGGGCCCGGCACCCATGAGGTGCCGGGCCCGTCGTTCGTGCTGTCGATGATCCCAGCCCGCAGACTGCCCGGAGTGTCGAAGTCAGCTGCCGGCCGCATCGCCCCGGCGATGGCGCCGCAGCAGCGAACCGGTGGTGGCGACCAGCGCGGCGGCGGCCAGGTCCGCGGACAGCTCGGCGATCAGTGCCAGGGCGTGATGCTGCCGCAGTGAGGAGAGCAATCGCCGGATGCCGCGCTCACTATCGTCACCAAGGCGACGAGAGCCAGGACGACCAGAGCTACGACGATGAGAGCCAGGACGATCACAACTACATGGCCAGCCCAATTGCCTTGCTCAGGTGGGGTTTTCGGAGCGCTGCCCCGCGGGACCTCATCGTGGCTCTCGAGCTCGCCACTGGGCCCGCCGTGTCCCTCTGCCGCCACCGTGTCATCCCCCGCCCGTCGCCGTGTGTCCTCTCATGGCACGACGTCAGATCTCCTCCGTCAAGGCCTGCGGCGGGTCGTCGCGCAGGGCCCGCAGCTCGACGGTGGCGCTCCGGGCCTCGGCGTGGACGCGGCGACCGCCCGGAGCGGGATGGTCACCTTCCGGCCCGGGCGGTCGTCCGTGAACTCGGCCGGAAACTCCGGGACTTGGTGACTTCTGAGTAGCGGTACTCAGGACCTTCCGTGGGGCCGCGGGTAGCGTCGGGCGGGTTCACGGAGCGTCTGGGGAGGGGCTTGGGATGCGGGGGGTCGTGAAGGGTGCGGTCGTGGGCGGGGTGTTCCTCGTCATGGTCGGCGGGGCCGGGTACGGGGTGTACTCCCTGGTCGGCAGCGGGGCCGCCGCGGAGACCGGGGGGAAGACCGCGGAGCGGCGGGGGCCGGTCGGGGAGCGAGAGGCGCTGCGGACCGCCGAGGCGTTCCTGGCCGCCTGGGCTGCCGGGGACGAGCACGCCGCGGCCGGTCTGACGAACAACCCCGAGGCCGCCCAGTACGCCGTGCGGGACTACGCGGCGGAGGCGCACGTCACCGGGGCGGTGATCACGGCCGGGAAGGCCGGCGGCACCACGGTGCCGTTCACCGTGCGGGCGCGGGTCGCGTACCAGGGCATGAGCAAGCCCCTGGAGTACGCCTCCTCGCTGACCGTGGTCCGGGGGCTGACCAGCGGGAAGCCGCTGGTCGACTGGGTGCCCTCCATCATCCACCCCCAGCTGCACCTGGGCGAGAAGCTGCGGACGGGCGAGCCCGCGCTGCCGCCCGTACGGGTCGTGGACCGCGCGGGCCGGCCGCTCACCGCCGAGGAGTACCCCTCGCTGCGGCGGATCCTGGACGAGCTGCGCGCCCGGTACTCCGCGGGGGCCGGCGGCAAGGGCGGGGCCGAGCTCTGGATCGAGCCGGCCGTCGCGGAGCAGCCGAAGCGGACCGTGCTGACCCTCGACCCCGGCCGGCCGGGGACGATCAGGACCCGCCTCGACGCCACGGTGCAGGCCGCGGCCGAGCGGGCGGTCACGGCGCACGCGTCGTCCTCGGTGGTCGCGCTCCGGCCCAGCACGGGCGACGTGCTGGCCGTGGCCAACCACCGCGCGGACGGCTTCGACGCGGCGATGCTCGGCACCACCGCGCCCGGCTCGACGCTCAAGATCGGTACGGCGGCCATGCTGCTGGACCGGGGCCTGGTCGCGGCGGACCGGGTGGCGGAGTGCCCGGAGACGGTCTCCTGGTACGGCAAGGCCTTCCGCAACCAGGGCGGTTTCTCGCTCACCGGGAAGACCTTCGCCACCTCCTTCGCCCGCTCCTGCAACACCGCCTTCATCAAGCAGATCAAGCAGGTGGACGACGACGCGGCGCTGCCGCGGGAGCTGCGCGAGGTCTTCGGCATCGGGCTGGAGTGGCAGACCGGCGTGGCCAGCTTCGACGGCGACGTGCCCGAGGTGACGGGCGCGGAGGCGGCGGCCGAGTACATCGGCCAGGGGAAGGTCCGGATGAACCCGCTGACCGTCGCCTCGATGGTCGCCACCGCCAAGACGGGCGTCTTCCGCCAGCCGCTGGTCGTCCCGGCGGAGCTGGGCGACCGGAGGATCGCGACCGCCGAGCGGCGGATGAAGCCGGCCGTCGCCGCTCAGCTGAAGCGGATGCTCCAGCAGACCGCGGCCAGTGGTACGGCGGCCTCCGCGATGGCCTCGGTCGACGGCCCGAAGGGCGCGAAGACGGGGTCGGCGGAGGTCGACGGGGCGGTCAACCCGGACAGCTGGTTCGCCGGGTGGAGCGGCGACCTGGCCGCGGCCGCGTTCGTCGAGGGCGGCGGGCACGGCGCGGAAGCGGCCGGGCCGCTGGTGGCCCAGGTGCTCCGCGCCGGCTGAGCGGAGGGGCCGGCACCGCGGGCGGGAGGGGCCGTGGGGTCGTGCCCTGCCGGACCGGACCGAGCCGGTCCCGCTCCCGGCCCGGCGCGACCCGGCGCCGCCCCGACCGGCGCCGCCGTCAGAGCACCGACTTCACGGCCCGCACCAGCGCCTGCGCGCGCGGGTCCGCGGTGACGGACTTGGCCAGGGCGTTGGTGACGTAGCCGAAGCCGATGCCCGCCCCGGGGTCGGCGAAGCCGAGGGAGCCGCCGCGGCCCGGGTGACCGTACGAGGCCGGGGAGAGCAGCGGCGAGGCCGGGCCGTGCAGCATGAACCCCGGGCCGAAGCGGGTGTTGACGACGAGTACGCGGTCCGGGCCGGCGGCCTCCTCGGTGCCGGCCAGCGCCGTGGTCTCCGGCGTGAAGAGCCGGGAGCCGCCCTCGACCTCCCCGAAGGTGGCCGCGTAGAAGCGGGCCAGGGCACGCGCGGTGGCGATGCCGTTGGAGGCGGGCAGTTCGGCGGCGCGGTAGGCCGGGGCGTTCTCGTCCGGCAGCGGGTCGATCGCGGCGAAGGCGCGCCGGGTGAGGGAGTTGGGGTCGTCGTACGCGGCGGAGACGTTCCGCTTCGGCCGGGTCTTCAGCCCGCCCGCGGCGACCGGCGGCGGCGCGACGGCCGCGACCCGGCCGACCCGGTGGGCCTCCTCGTCCGGCAGGCCTATCCAGAAGTCGAGCCCCAGCGGGCCGGTGACCTCCTCGGCGAGCCACCGGCCGAGCGTGCGGCCCGTGACCCGCAGCACCAGCTCGCCGAGCAGCCAGCTGAAGGTCTGGGCGTGGTACCCGTGGGCCTCCCCCGGCTCCCAGGCGGCGGCCTGGGCGGCGACGGCCCGCGCGGCCGGCTCGGCGTCGGCGGCCTGCTCCGGGGTGAGCCCGGTGTCGAGGGCCGGGACGCCGGCCCGGTGCGACAGCAGGTGCCGGACCAGGGCGCGCTCCTTGCCGCCGGCCTTGAACTCGGGCCAGTACGCGCCCACCGGCGCGTCGAGGTCCAGCAGCCCGCGCTGGTGGAGGAGCAGCGGTACGGAGGCCGCGACGCCCTTGGTGGCCGAGCGCACGATCTGCGCGGTGCCCGCGGTCCAGGGCTCGGTGCCGCCGTCGGCGTCGCGGGTGCCGGCCCAGAGGTCGACGACCGGGCGGCCGTCGCGGTAGACGGTGACGGCCGCGCCGCGGTCGCCGCGCTCGGTGAAGTTGCGTACGAAGGCGTCCCTGACGGGTTCGAAGCCCGCCGCCACGCTGCCCTGGACGTCGACGTCCACGTCCTGCTCCCTGGTGCCACTCGGCACCCGGATGGCGCCGACCAACATGGTGCAACGTGAAACGACCCGCGTTGCTTCCGGGGCCCGCAGTACGTCACACGTCTCACGTCTCACGTCTCACGGCCGGAGACGGGGCCAGGGGCCCTGCGGGGCTACGGAACGGCCACCGACCGGGGGTCGAAGCCGAACGGCAGCTCCAGCCGGTGCGCCCGCATCAGGTCCTCGTCGCACAGCAGGTCCTGGGTGCGCCCGTCGGCGGCGATCACGCCCTGGCTCAGCACGACCGAGCGCGGGCAGAGTTCCAGCGCGTACGGCAGGTCGTGGGTGACCATCAGCACCGTCACGTCGAGGGAGCGCAGGATGTCGGCCAGCTCGCGGCGGGAGGCGGGGTCGAGGTTGGACGAGGGCTCGTCCAGCACCAGGATCTCCGGCTCCATGGCGAGCACGGTGGCCACGGCGACCCGGCGGCGCTGCCCGAAGGACAGGTGGTGCGGGGGCCGGCCGGCGAACTCCGCCATGCCCACGCGCTCCAGCGCCGCGGTCACCCGCGCCTCCAGCTCGGCGCCGCGCAGCCCGGCGGCGGCCGGGCCGAAGGCGACGTCCTCGCGGACGGTCGGCATGAAGAGCTGGTCGTCGGGGTCCTGGAAGACGATGCCGACCCGGCGCCTGATCTCGGCGAGGTTCTTCTTCTCCACCGGCAGTCCGGCGACCCTGACCGTGCCGACGCCGCCGCCGAGGATGCCGTTGAGGTGCAGGACGAGGGTGGTCTTGCCGGCTCCGTTGGGACCGAGCAGCGCGACGCGCTCGCCCCGGCCGATGGCGAGGTCGACGCCGAAGAGGGCCTGGTGGCCGTCGGGGTAGGCGAAGGCGAGGCCGGACACGTCGAGGGAGGGCGCGGTGGCGGGAGTGGACGCGGTCGCGGAGGTCGGGGCAGTCACAGCATCCATCCCATCAGACAGACGGCCAGGGCCGTCACGGGCAGTGCGGCCGCGTGGGCCCACTGCGTGCGCGAGGCGGTGACCTCGTCGATCACCGGCATGGTCCCGGCGTACCCGCGGCTGAGCATCGCCAGGTGGACGCGCTCACCGCGCTCGTACGAGCGGATGAACAGCGCGCCGGCCGTCTTGGCCAGCACCCCCCAGTGCCGGGGGCCGCGCGCCTCGAAGCCGCGCGAGCGGCGGGCGACGGACATCCGGCGCAGCTCGTCGGTGATCACGTCGCCGTAGCGGATCATGAACGAGGCGATCTGGACCAGCAGCGGCGGCAGCTTCAGCCGCTGGAGCCCGAGCAGCAGCTCGCGCAGTTCGGTGGTGGCCGCCAGCAGGACCGAGGCGGCGACGCCGAGGGTGCCCTTGGCCAGTACGTTCCAGGCGCCCCACAGGCCGGAGACGCTCAGGGACAGGCCGAGCACCTCGACCCGCTCGCCCTGCGCCACGAAGGGCATCAGGACGGCGAAGAGGACGAAGGGCACCTCGATCAGCAGCCGGCGCAGCAGGAAGCCGGCCGGTACGCGGGCCGCCGCGGCCACGCCGGCGAGCAGGACGGCGTACAGGGCGAAGGCCCACACCGCCTCCCGCGGGGTGGCGACGACCACCACGACGAAGCCGAGGACGGCGACGAGCTTGCAGTGCGGCGGCAGGGCGTGGACGGCCGAGTGCCCGTGGCGGTAGAGCTTGTGGGCGTGGCCCGCGGCCATGTCAGACCACCGGCGCCTGGGCGGTGCGGCGGCGGCGGACGACCCAGAAGACACCGGTGCCGAAGGCCACGGTGGTGCCGACGCCGATCACGCCGGCGAGGCCGCCGGAGAGGCGGGCGTCGGAGACGTCCTTGACGCCGTAGTCGGCGAGCGGGGAGCCCGCGGCGGCGTGCTCCTCGACCTTGCGGTCGATGCCCTGGTCGGCGGCGACCTTCTCCAGGCCGTCGGGGCTGGCGGAGGCGTAGTAGGAGACGAAGCCGGCCAGGACGAGGGTGGTGACGAGGCCGGCGGCCCAGACCTTCCGGGTCGAGCGGGCGGCCACGGGGGCGGGGGCCGCCGCGGGCGCGTCGACCAGCTCGCCGCCGACGCGGAGCTTGAGCCCCGTGGTCAGGCCGCGGGCGCCGTGCACCAGGTCGGGCCGTACGGCGATCACGGCGCCCACGGTGAGGGCGGTGATCGCGGCCTCACCGATGCCGATCAGCACGTGGACGCCGACCATGGCGGTCAGCACCTTGCCGATGGGGACGTCGGTGGTCCCCCCGATGGCGTAGAGCAGCGTGAAGAAGGCGGCGGAGGCCGGGACGGAGACCAGGGCGCCGACGAAGGCGGCCGCGGTGACCGAGCGGCGGCCCTTGGGCAGCACCTTCACCAGCAGGGTGAAGACGGCGTAGGAGACCACGACGGTCACGACGCCCATGGTGGTGATGTTGACGCCGAGGGCGGTGAGGCCGCCGTCGGCGAAGAGGATGCCCTGCATCAGCAGGACCACGGAGACGCAGAGCACGCCGGTGTACGGGCCGACGAGTATCGCGGCGAGGGCGCCGCCCAGCAGGTGGCCGCTGGTGCCCGCGGCGACGGGGAAGTTGAGCATCTGGACGGCGAAGATGAAGGCGGCGACGAGGCCGGCCAGCGGGGCGGTCCGCTCGCTGCCGAGACGGGGGGAACCGGCCACGTCCCCGAGTTCCCTGCGCGCGCCGCGCAGGGAGACGGCGACGGCCGCCGCGGCCACCGCTCCCGCGGCCACCGAGACCGGTGCGTCGATGAATCCGTCGGGGACGTGCATGGTGGGGCTCCGCTTCCTGCGTGTCTTCTGCCTCCGCGTGGGCAACGTCTGATGATAGGGCCCACTTGCAAACGACTGGCAAGAGCGTCCGCATGCCAAAAAGCGAGGGAACGTTTCCCTTGAAATATGCGACATTGGGGATAAATGCCGCGAGTGTGAGGAGCCCGAGCCGTGAGTTCCCCGATCGAAGAGCGCGTCCGCGGCCGGGTCGTGACGGACGATCCCCTCTACCGGGTGATCCCGGTCGCCCTGCGGTTCCTGCCCGACGAGCCACTCGCCGTGCGCATCGTCTTCCCCGCCGGGATCTCTCCCGAGGGCACCGAGAACGAGTGGGTGCTCGCCCGCACCCTGCTGGAGACCGGACTCCAGGCCCCGACCGGCACCGGTGACGTCCGGGTCTGGCCGTGCGGCCGGGTGCAGGCCGTGGTCGAGTTCCACTCCCCCGACGGCGTGGCGGTCGTCCAGTTCGACTCCTCCGCGCTGCGCCGCTTCCTGCGCCGGACGTACGCCGTCTCGCCGACCGGCGCCGGCGCGCCGAGGTCCGCCCTGCGGGCCGGTGCGGCCGGCCCCGCGACCCAGGGCCCGACGGCACCCGGCGCCGCGGCGCCCGCACCGCAGACGAAAGGGCCCGGCCGCACCGCGATGGTGCGACCGGGCCGTCCGTGACCCGAGGAGACCGGGCCGTCCGTGAGGGCGTGCTCCGGCGGCGGCCGTCCGCCGCCGGAACCGGAGCCGGCTAGACGCCGACCAGCTCCCGCTCCGCGCCGGCGCCCGGCTCACCGGGCCCCTGGGCGTCGTCGTCGCCGAGGTGCTTGCGCAGCCCCTCGCCCTCGACGTCGACGTTGGGCAGCAGGCGGTTCAGCCAGCCCGGCAGCCACCACGCCTTGTGGCCGAGCAGCGCGAGCACGGCCGGCACGATGGCCATGCGGACCACGAAGGCGTCGAAGAAGACCGCCACCGCCAGGCCGAAGCCGATCATCTTGACCATCTGCTCGCTGGAGCCGATGAAGCCGGCGAACACCGCGATCATGATGACCGCCGCGGCCACGACCACCCGGGCACCGTGCTGGAAGCCGGTCACGATGGCCTGGCCCGGGCGCTCACCGTGGACGTACGCCTCGCGCATCCGGGTGACCAGGAAGACCTCGTAGTCCATCGCGAGGCCGAAGACCACGCCGACCATGAAGATCGGCATCATGCTCATGATCGGGCCGGTCTGCTCGACGCCGAACACCGAGCCCAGCCAGCCCCACTGGAAGACCGCGACCACGGCGCCGAGGGCGGCGACCACGGAGAGCAGGAAGCCGAGGGCCGCCTTGAGCGGGACCAGCACCGAGCGGAAGACCACCATCAGCAGCAGGAAGGCGAGGCCGACCACGAGCGCCAGGTAGGGCAGCAGCGCGTCGTTCATCTTCTGCGAGAAGTCGATGTTCATCGCGGTCTGGCCGGTGACGAGCACGTCGTCGCCGCTGGCGTCGCGGATGCTGTGGACCAGGTCCTCGGTCTCGGGCGAGGACGGGCGGTCCTTGGGCACCACGGTGATCATCGCGGTGTCGCCGGCCTTGTTGAGCGTGGGCGGGGTGACCGCGACGACGCCCTTCAGGTCCTTGATCTGCTCGACCGTGCGGTCGGCGGCGGCCTTGTTGCCGTCCACGACCACCAGCAGCGGGCCGTTGAAGCCCGGGCCGAAGCCGTCGGACAGCATGTCGTAGGCCTTGCGCTGGGTGGTGGAGACCGGCTGGGCGCCGTCGTCCGGCAGGCCCATCTCCAGCTTGCTCGCCGGTACGGCGATGACGCCCAGGCCGATGACGCCGGCCAGCAGCACCATCACCGGGCGGCGCAGCACGAACCGGGCCCAGCGGGTGCCCATGTTGGGCTTCTCCGCGGCGTCCGCGGACTTCTCCCGGCCGCCGCCGAAGAGCCGGCTCTTGGTGCCCATGGGCAGCACGCGGCGGCCCGCGAAGCCCAGCATCGCCGGGATCAGGGTGAGGGCGACCAGGACGGCGATGACCACGGTGCCGGCGGCCGCAAAGCCCATCTTGCTGAGCATCGGGATGTTCACGACGGCCAGGCCCACCAGGGCGATGACCACGGTGAGGCCGGCGAAGACCACCGCCGAGCCGGCGGTGCCCACCGCGCGGCCCGCGGCCTCGTCGCGTTCGCGGCCCTCGGCCAGCTCCGCGCGGTAGCGGGAGACGATGAAGAGCGCGTAGTCGATGCCGACCGCGAGGCCGATCATCATGGCCAGGGTGGACGTGGTGCTGCCGAGGTCAAGCACGTTCGCCAGGGCGGTGATGGACGAGACGCCGATGCCGACGCCGAGCAGCGCGGTGAGCAGCGGCAGGCCGGCCGCGACCAGCGAGCCGAAGGTGATGACGAGGACGATGCCGGCCACGACGACGCCGACGACCTCGCCCGGACCGCTCTCCGGCACGGACATCAGCGCGTCGCCGCCGATCTCCACCTTCAGGCCGGCGGCCTGGGCCTCCTTGCCCGACTGCTTGAGGGCCTCACGGGTGTCGTCGGTCAGCTCCATGCCGCTGACCTTGTACGTCACCTGGGCGTAGGCCGTCTTGCCGTCCTGGCTGACGGCGTGGCCCTGGTACGGGTCCACGACGCGCTCGACCTGGTCCGAGCCGGACTTCAGGTCGGCGACGACCTTCTCCACCTCGGCCTTGGCGGCCGGGTCGGTGATCTTCTTGCCGTCGGGCGCCTTGAAGACGACCCGGGCGGTGGCGCCGTCGGCGCGGGAGCCGGGGAAGCGCTTCTCCAGCAGGTCGAAGGCCTTCTGGGCCTCCGTGCCGGGTATCGAGAAGGAGCTGGACGTCGGGGTGGCGGCCGAGGCGGCGCCGAAGCCGGCGAGCACCAGCAGCGCCACCCAGACGAGGGCGACGAGGCGGCGGCGCCGGAAGGCGCCCCTGCCGAGGCGGTAGAGGAAGGTGGCCACGAGGTGGTTCTCCCGTTCAGGTCGTGGTGCGGATCAGGGCATGCGGAAGCCGGCCCGACGACGAGAGCGGCGTGTCAGGTGGTCCTCAGGGGAAGGTGCTGGGTCAGACGCCGAGGGCGGGGAACACCACGGAGTCGATGAAATCGGCGAGGAACGCGCGGTCCGGCGTGCGGTCCTCCATCAGCGGCAGCGCGATGAACGCGCCGATGAGCATGTGCGGTACGAACCTCAGGGCGGGACAGTCCCCGGCCACCTCGCCCCGGTCCACGGCCCGGCGCAGCATCGCGTCCAGGCCGGTGATCTCGGGCTCGATGAGCAGTTCGCGCAGTGCGGTGTGCAGCTCGGGGCTCTCGTGCACCGCGTGGGCCAGACCCCGCAGCAGGGCGGTGTCCTTGGCCATCTGCGCGTCGTCGGACTTCTCGACCATCACCGCGAAGTCGCCGCGCAGCGAGCCCGTGTCGATCTCCCGGAGGGAGACCGGCTGGGTGCAGCGCAGGGCCTTCGCGACCAGCTCCGGCTTGCTCCCCCACTGGCGGTAGAGGGTGGCCTTGCTGGACTTCGTACGTGCGGCGACGGCGTCCATGGTGAGCGCCTCGTACCCGACCTCACGCAGGAGGTCCAGTACCGCCTCGTGCAGCTCGGCCTCCCGCTCGGGGGTGATCCGGCTGCGCCGTGAGGCGCTCGTGTCCGCCATCGTTCCGGACTCCCATCCAAACGAAACCGTTCCGTACTGTTAAGACCATACCCCTGCGACACGCGAAACGAAACCGTTTCGTTTCGCTTTCGAGGTGGGCTCCGTCACGCCTCGACGCCGCGCAGGCGCCGGCTCGACCGGATCCCCGCCCCGCCCGCACCACACGCGCGTTCGCACCACGCGTTCGTCTGTACGAGTTGCCGGGCCCCCCTGGCGCGGAAAGCATTGGGGGGTGAGTCACGACGTCGCGTACCTCCGGTTCCCGCACCTGCACGACGACCTCCTGTGCTTCGCCGCCGAGGACGACCTGTGGGTCGCCCCCCTGGTCCCCGAGGGCGAGACCCCCGGCCGGGCCTGGCGGATCACCGTCGACCGCACCCGCATCGGCCACCCCCGGTTCTCCCCGGACGGGTCCCACATCGCCTTCACCACCTGGCGCAGCCTCGACCCCGAGATCCACCTGGTGCCCGTGGACGGCGGCACCGCCCGGCGGCTGAGCCACTGGGGCTCCACCGACACCCGGGTCTGCGGCTGGACCCCGCCGGACCAGGACGGCCGGAGCGACATCCTCGCCGTCTCCTCCCACGGCCAGCCCTTCTCGTACTTCTCCTGGGCCTACACCCAGGCCACCGACGGCAGCCCGGGCAAGCGCCTGCCCTGGGGACCCGTCTCCGACATCGCGGTCGCCGAGACGGACGGCGAGCGGAAGACCCTGCTCCTCACCGGCAAGCCCCCGCACGAGCCCGCCGCGTGGAAGCGCTACCGCGGCGGGGCCATGGGCCGGCTGTGGCTGCACGGCGAGCAGCTGCTGCCGGACCTCGGCGGCCACCTCGACTGCGCCATGTTCGTGGCGGGCCGGATCGCCTTCCTCTCCGACCACGAGGGCATCGGCAACCTCTACTCCTGCCTGCCCGACGGCACCGACCTGCGGCGCCACACCGACCACGACGAGTTCTACGCCCGGCACGCCTCCAGCGACGGGCGGCGCGTGGTCTACCAGTGCGCCGGGGACCTGTGGCTGGTCGACTCCCTCGAACCGGACGCCGAGCCGCGCCGGCTGGCGGTCCGGCTGGGCGGCGCGCGCACGGGACGGCGTCCGTACTCGGTACCGGCCGCCAGCCACGTCGACTCCCTCTCGGTGGACGCCACCGGGCGGGCCAGCGCCGTGGTCGTGCGGGGTTCGCTGTACTGGCTCACCCACCGCGACGGGCCGGCCAGGACCATCGCCGACACCCCGGGCGTGCGGGTGCGGCTGCCGGAGATGCTGGGCGCGGGCGGCCAGGTCGCGTACGTGACGGACGCCGAGGGCGAGGACGCGATCGAGATCGCGTACCTGCCCCGGGCCAGCGGCCAGCGCGAACCGCGGCGGCTGGCCTCCGGGGAGCTGGGCCGGGTCCTGGAGCTGGTCGCCGACCCGGACGGCGAGCGGCTGGCCGTGGCCGCGCACGACGGACGACTGCTCCTCCTGGACGCCACGGAGGAGTCCACCGGCGAGGCGACCGAGCTGATCCGGTCCGTCAACGGCCCCGTGAAGGACCTGGCGTTCTCCCCCGACGGCGCCTGGCTGACCTGGTCCCACCCGGGCATCGGCCGGTCCCTGCGGCAGATCAAGATGGCCCGGATCGCCGGGCCCGGCGCCCGCACCGTCGTGGACGTCACCAACGGCCGCTTCGAGGACGAGAACCCGGTCTTCACACGGGACGGCCGCTACCTGGCCTTCCTCTCCTGGCGCGGTTTCGACCCGGTGTACGACGTGCACACCGGCGACCTCTCCTTCCCGCTGGGCTGCCGCCCGTACCTCGTCCCCCTCTCCTCCGCGACGCCCTCCCCCTTCGCCCTGCTGCCCGACGGCCGGCCGGCGGCGGGCGGGCTCGACCCGACCGAGGGCGAGGGGGGTGGGGGCCCCTCCCCGGCCGAAGGCTCCGGGGGCACGGTGACCGTGGAGGTGGAGGGCCTGGAGAACCGGGTCACGCCCTTCCCGGTGACCGCCTCCAAGTACTCGGCGCTGTACCCGGTCAGCGGCGGCGGCCTGGTCTGGATGCGGTGGCCCATCTCGGGCGCGCTCGGCGAGACCTTCGCGAACCCGGCCGACACCTCCGGCAAGCCCACGCTCGAGTTCTTCGACATCACCAAGGCCCGCAAGACCGAACTCGTCGGCGACCTGGACTGGTTCGCGGTCAGCGGCGACGGCACCCGCCTCGTCGTCGTGGACGACGGCGACCTGCGCGCCGTCCCCGCCACCGAGTCCGGCGACGGGGACTCCACCGTCTACCTGGACCTGCGGCGGATCCTGCACGAGGTGGACCCGGCCGCCGAGTGGCGGCAGGCGTACGAGGAGGCCGGGCGGCTGACCCGGGCGTACTTCTGGGACCCGAAGATGTGCGGGATCGACTGGGACGGCGTGCTCGCCCAGTACCGCCCGCTGGTCGAACGCGTCGCCTCCCCCGACGAGTTCGCCGACCTGCTGCGGGAGGTGCTCGGCGAGCTGGGCACCTCGCACGCGTACGTCGCCGCCTCCCGCCGCAACGAGGGCCCCCCGCACTACCAGCGGGCCATGGGCCTGCTGGGCGCCAACCTCGTGCCGCGCGAGGAGGGCTGGGTGGTCTCGCGGATCCTGCCCGGCGACTCCTCGGACTCCAAGGCCCGTTCCCCGCTGGCCGGTACGGGCATCCGCGAGGGCGCCGTCCTCACGCACGTCGACGGCCGCCCGGTCGACCCGGTCGCCGGCCCGTACCCGCTGCTGGCCGCGGCCGGCGGCACCACCGTCGAGCTGACCTTCCAGCCGGCCGAGGGCGAGGGCCGCTCCCGCCGGGTGGCGGTCGTGCCGCTGGTCGACGAGCGGCCGCTGCGGTACCAGGACTGGGTGGCCAAGCGCCGGGCCGTGGTCCGCGAGGTCAGCGGCGGCAAGTGCGGCTACCTGCACATCCCGGACATGGGCGGCTCGGGCTGGGCCCAGTTCAACCGCGACCTGCGGATGGAGGTCTCCCGGCCCGCGCTGATCGTGGACGTGCGCGGCAACGCCGGCGGGCACATCAGCGAGCTGGTGGTCGAGAAGCTCACCCGCCGCATCCTGGGCTGGGACCTCACCCGCGACGCGCAGGCCGTCTCGTACGCCTCCAACTCGCCCCGGGGACCGGTCGTCGCCCTCGCCGACGAGGCCACCTCCTCCGACGGCGACATGATCACCGCGGCCTTCCGGCTGCTCGGGCTCGGCCCGGTGGTCGGCCAGCGGACCTGGGGCGGGGTGGTCGGCATGACCGGCCGGCACACCCTGGGCGACGGCACGGTCATCACGGTGCCGATGAACGCCGCCTGGTTCGACGAGTACGGCTGGGGCGTGGAGAACCACGGCGTCGAGCCGGACCTGTCCGTCCAGCGCACCCCGCTCGACTGGGCGGAAGGCCGGCACGCGCAGCTCGACGACGCCGTGTACCTGGCGCTGGAACTGCTGGAGCGCACCCCGGCCTCGGCGCCGCCGGGCTACAGCGACGTCCCGGACCGCCGCCGGCCCGCGCTCCCGCCGCGGTCCCGCTGAAGCCGGCGGGGTGCGGACCGGGATCCGGTCCGCGCCCCGCGGTGCGGGTCGTACGCCGTCGGCGGGCGGCGCCCAGCGCGTGGAGGTGCTCAGCGCGTGGTGGTGCGTTCCTGCTCGTCCGCCGCGCCGCCGGCCCCGACCAGGCCCTTGCGCACGTTGCCCAGGCGCGGCTCGAAGCGCCGCATCTCCCGCTGCCCGACGGTGGCGATGATGCCCGGCAGGTAGCCGCGCACCGACTGCATGCCGCGCAGCCACCACTGGGCGTACACGTGCGCGGAGCGCCGCTCGATGCCGGTGACGATCCGGTCCACGGCCGGTCCGAGCGGGTACGTGCGGTTCGACGGCCAGGGCAGCCGCTGCCGCAGCTCGCGCATCACGTCGTCCTGGTCCGCGCCGCGCACCATGTCGGTGTCGGTCCAGGACAGGTAGCCGACGCCGACCTGGACGCCCTTGTACCCGACCTCGGCGCGCAGGCTGTGCGCGAAGGCCTCGACGCCGGACTTGGAGGCGCAGTACGCCGTCATCATCGGCGCCGGGGTGATGGCGGCCAGCGAGGCGATCTGGAGGAAGTAGCCGCGGCTCTCCATGAGGACGGGGAGGAAGGCCCGGGCGGTGACGGCCCCGCCGATCAGGTTGACCTCGATCACGCGGCGCCAGGCGTCGGGGTCGGAGTCGGCGAAGGGGCCGCCCGCGGCGACGCCCGCGTTGGCGACCACGATGTCGACCTTGCCGAAGCGCTGCTTGACCTCCTGCGCCACGCGGGCCATGGCCTCGTGGTCGGTGACGTCGGCGTGCCAGTGGTCGCTGTCGGTCGTCAGCCGCTCGGAGACCTCCTTGAGCGCCGCGGGCTCCAGGCCCACCAGCGCGACCTTCGCGCCGCGCGCCGACAGCTTGCGGGCCAGCAGCTCGCCGACGCCGCGGGCGGCTCCGGTGACGACGGCGACCTGGCCTTCCAGACTCCTGCGTGCGCTCACGGCGTCTCCTCCTTGGCGGGTACGTACAGCTTCGCGAGTTCGGCGATCCGGCCGGTGACGGCCTCGGGGGCCTCGACGGGGGTCATGTGGCCCATGCCGGCGAGTTCGGTGAGGCCGGCGCAGTCCGGGAGGCGTTCGGCGAGGGAGCGGGCGTGGGTGATGGGGGTGAGCCGGTCGGCGGTGCCGCCGAGCACGGCCGTGGGCACGCGGAGCGCCCGTACCCCCGCGTCCAGGTCGAGGGTGGCCAGCACCTGGGACCATCCGTGGCGGACGCCGGTCGGGCAGGCGTGCACGATGCGGGCGCAGGCCTCGACCTTGTCCGGTGAGGAGGCCGGGCCCATGGTGGCGTACCTGAGGACCTTCCTGGCGACCGGCGTGACCGGCCCGAGCGGGGCGCGGGCGCCGAGTACGGCCCGGGTGACGCGGGTGCGCAGGGCACCGGCCCGGAGGGGGAGCACCAGCGCCTCGGCGGTCAGCCGGGAGCTGCCGGTGCTGCACAGCAGGGCCGCGGCGGCGTGCTCGGCGAACTCGGGGCGGTCCGCGGCGGCCATCAGGGTCATGCCGCCCATGGAGTGGCCGGCGAGCACCGCCTTCTCGCCCGGCGCGAGGGTGGCCTTCAGTACGGCGGCCAGGTCGTCCGCCAGTGCCTCCGTGCCGTACCGGCCGGGGGACGCGGGGCTGCGGCCGTGGCCGCGCTGGTCGTAGGCGACCACCCGGTGGGTGGCCGACAGGGCCCGTACCTGCGCGGCCCAGAAGGCCGTGGAGCAGGTCCAGCCGTGGGCCAGCACGACCGCCGGGGCGTCGTCGGGTCCGTGCACCTCGGCGTGCAGCCGGGCGCCGTCGCGGGAGGTGACCACCAGCTCGCGGCGGGCGGCGGGCGGCGCGTAGGGGCCGGCGGTGACGTGCATGAGGCGGCTCATGCGGAGGCCTCCCCGGCGGCGCCGGCGGCCTTCGCTTCCTTGGCGGTCGCGGAGGGGGCCTTCGCGGTCGCGGAGGGGGCCTTCGCGGTCCTGGCCGGGGCCTTCGCGGAGGACCCGGCCACGGCCTTCGCCGCCGCGGCCTGGGCCGGGACCCGCCTGCCGACGCGCACGATCTCGTACTCGGCCAGGTCGACGGTCCGCGTCTCCCGGCGGAACTCACCCGTCGTGCCGGGCCAGACCGTGGTGTTGCGGCCCGCGGCGTCGAGGTACCAGCTGGTGCAGCCACCGGTGTTCCACACGGTCCGCTTCATGCGGTCCTGGACCTTGCGGTTCCAGGTGTGCACGGCGGAGGGGCGGGCGGCGAGCGCCACGCGCCCGCCGAGCACGCCCAGCTGGCGCAGGTAGTCGGCCATGTAGTTCAGCTGGGACTCGATCATGAGGATCATCGAGCTGTTCCCGAGCCCGGTGTTGGGGCCGATGATCGTCATCCAGTTGGGGAAGCCGGCCGCGGTGGCGCCGCGCAGCGACTGCATGCCGTCCTTCCACTCCTCGGCGAGGGTGCGGCCCTCGGCCCCGACGACGCGGTCGGCGATCGGCATGTCGGTGACGTGGAAGCCGGTGCCGAAGACGATCGCGTCGACCTCGGTCTCCGTGCCGTCCGCGGCCACCAGCACCGAGCCGCGGATCTCCTTCAGGCCCGAGGCGACCAGGTCCACGTTGGGCCGGGCGAGCGCCGGGTAGTACTCGCTGGACAGCAGGATCCGCTTGCAGCCGATGCGGTAGTCGGGGGTCAGCTTGGCCCGCAGCTGCGGGTCCTTGATCGCCCGGGCCATGTTGGACTTGGCCAGGGTCTCGATGAAGCCGAGCTGGTTCGGGCGCTTGGTGAAGGCGCTGACCTGGAGCTCCCGGATGCCCCACAGCAGTCCGCGGCGGGCGGCGCGGGTGAAGGGGAGCTGCCGGTGCAGCCACTTCTCGACGCCGGTGATGGCCCGGTCGGTGCGCGGCAGGACCCATGGCGGCGTGCGCTGGAAGAGCGTCAGCCGCTCCACGTCGGGCGCGATGGCCGGGACGATCTGGATGGCGGAGGCGCCGGTGCCGACCATCGCGACGCGCTTGCCGCGCAGGTCGTAGTCGTGGTCCCAGCGGGCCGAGTGGAAGACCTTGCCGGGGAAGTCCGCGAGCCCGGGGATCTCCGGCATCTTCGGGTCGGAGAGCGGTCCGGTCGCGGAGACCACCACGTCGGCGGTCAGGTTCCCGCCCGAGGTCTCGATCTCCCAGTGCAGCTCCTCGGCGTCCCAGCGCATCATGCGGACCTCGTGGTCCAGGCGGATGTGCGGGCGCAGGCCGAAGGTGTCGGCGACGTGCTCCAGGTAGGCGCGGATGTGCGGCTGGCCGGAGAAGGTGCGGGGCCAGTCGGGGTTGGGGGCGAAGGAGAAGGAGTAGAGGTGGGAGGGGACGTCGCAGGCGCAGCCCGGGTAGCTGTTGTCCCGCCAGGTGCCGCCCACGGAGCCGGCCCGCTCCAGCACCACGAAGTCGGTGATCCCCTCGCGGCGCAGCCGGACGGCCGCCCCCAGACCGCCGAATCCGGATCCGACCACCGCCACTCGTACGTGCTCGCGCTCGGCCATGCCGCCGCCCTCCCGCAGTTCGCGACTCTGCCAGCAATCACTGGCACGGTGGAGCGTAGAGCAGCTCCGTACTCATGGGTAGGGGGTCCGCGGGGAAAGTTACCGCCGGTACGGGCCGTCGCCCGGCCGGTCCCCTCGCCGGACCCGCGAGCGCTTAGGCTGCGGGTGTGTCGGAACACGAGGCGGAACCCCAGGGCACGGTACGCGAATACCGCACGGAGGAGCTGGCGGATGCGGCCGGGATCACGGTGCGCACCCTGCGCTTCTACCGCGAGCGGAAGCTGCTGCCGCCGCCGCGCCGCGAGGGCCGGATCGCCTGGTACGACGGCCACCACCTGGCCCGGCTGCGGACCATCGCGGCCCTGCTGGAGCGCGGACACACCCTGGGCGGCATCGCGGAGCTGACCGCCGCCTTCGAGAACGGCCGGGACGTGAACCAGCTCGGCGAACTGCTCGGACTGGGCGAGGGCGGCGGCCTGGGCTGGTCGGAGGAGACGCCGGTCCGGCTCACCCCCGAGGAGCTGGCCGACTACTTCGAGGGCGAGGTCACGCCGGAGAACCTGGCCGCCTCGCTGGACCTCGGCTACCTCGCGGTGGACGGCGACGAGATCGTGCACGTCAGCCGGCGGCTGCTGGACGTCTCCTCGGCGCTGGTGCGCGAGGGCGTGCCGCTGGCGGCCGTCCTGGAGACGGGCCGGCGGGTGCGGGAGCACGCGGAGGCGCTGGCCGGCCTCTTCACCGAGCTGATCGAGGCGCACGTACCGGCGGAGCCGGAGCACACCGCCGGTCCCGTGGACCCGGCCGGCCCCGTGGCCCCCGCCCGCCCGGTGGACCCGGAGGTGCTGGCCAAGGCCGTGGACCGCCTCCGCCCGCTCGCGAAGAGCGTGGTGGAGGCGGAACTCTCGATGGCGATGGACCGGCGGCTGCGGGGGCAGTGACCGCCGCCGGTCCGCCCGTCAGAGGTCGTAGACCACGGTGACCGGCGCGTGGTCGGACCAGCGCTCGGGGTGGGTCTCGGCGCGCTCGACGAAGCCCTTGACCGCCTTCCCGGCCAGTCCGGGCGTGGCCACGTGCAGGTCGATCCGCCAGCCCGCGTCGTTGTCGAAGGCGCGGCCGCGGTAGGACCACCAGGAGTACGGGCCGGCCTGCTCGGGGTGCAGGGCGCGCATCACGTCGACGTACCCGCCCTCGTCGCCGTAGACCTTGCCGAGCCACTCGCGCTCCTCGGGGAGGAAGCCGGCGCTCTTGCGGTTGGTCTTCCAGTTCTTGAGGTCCGCCTCGTTGTGGCAGATGTTCCAGTCGCCGCAGACCAGCACCTCGCGCCCCTCGGCGGCCGAGCGGACCTTCAGCTCGGCGAGGTAGGGCAGGAACTCCGCCATGAACCGGTACTTCTCGTCCTGCTTGGCGGTGCCCGCCTCGCCCGAGGGCAGGTAGAGGCTCGCGACCGTGACGCCGGGCAGGTCGGCCTCGACGTACCGGCCGCTGCCGTCGAACTCCTCGCTGCCGAACCCGACCTGGACGCGCTCGGGGGCCCGGCGGGTGTACAGCGAGACGCCGGCCCGGCCCTTGGCCGCAGCGGGGGCGTGCAGGGTGTGCCAGCCCTCGGGCTCGCGCAGCTCGTCCGGGATCTGGTGCGCCTCGGCCCGCACCTCCTGCATGCAGACCACATCGGCGTCGGTGCCGGCGAGCCAGGGCACCAGGCCCTTCTTGGACGCGGCACGGATGCCGTTGACGTTCACGGAGGTCACGGTGATCAAAGCGGGCTCCCCAGATCGGACAAAACGTGGAGAGCCTAACCGGAGCCGGCCCCGCGGCGGCTCCGCGTCCCAATTCCCGGGGCGGCGCTCAGGGGCGGAGCCGCTTGGCCATGCAGCGGCTGGAGGGGTACTCCCGGTACAGGCCGAACTTCCGGGTCACGTGCTCGTACCCCTCGGACAGGTAGAGCTTGATCGCCTCCGGCTGCTGGTCGCCGGTCTCCAGGGCCATCCGCAGCCGGCCCGCCGCGCGCGCCGAGTCCTCCAGCTCCGCGAGGATGCGCCGGGCCAGCCCGAGGCCGCGGGCCTCGGGGACGACGTACATGCGCTTGAGCTCGGCGTCGCCGTCCGTGTAGCCCTCTTCGTTCTCGTCCTGGGCTCGCCAGCCGCCGCTGGCCAGCGGCTCGCCCGCGGCGTTGTACGCCAGCAGGTACAGGCCGTTGGGCGGGGTGAACATGCCGGGGTCGAGCGGCGTCGCGTCGCCCTCGCCGTCGTACCGCTGCCGGTACTCGATCTGCACGCGGTCGTTCAGCTCCACCGCGTCCGGGTGGTCGTACGGCGTGGGCCGGATCTCGATGATCCCGTGGTCGGTGCGGCGGGCGGTCCCGTCCGTGGTCCCGTGAGGCATTCGAACATCGTACTGAGCCGCGCCGCGGGGCCCGGGCCGGTGTGCCCGGGCGGGTGTGCCCGGGCGGGTGTGCCCGGGCCGCCTTCCCGGGCTGCCGCCGTCACGGCAGCCAGACCGGCGCGTCCGTGCCCCAGCGGGACGGCGTACGGGACCAGTCGGCGGGGCCGGCCGCGAGGGGCGGCAGCGCGTGGCGCAGCTCCCCGTACCCGGAGGGCGCCGGGCGCAGCCAGTCCCCGGCGGCGTAGGGCTCCCCGGCCGGCGCCACCGGCACGACCTCCCGCACCAGCCACGAGGCCGTCCCCGCGAGGGAGAGCCGCACCGTGCGGCCGCCGCCCCCGGCGAGCGCCCGCAGCACGGCACCGGCCGTCAGGTACCCGGTGCCGTGGTCGAGCGCCTGCGCGGGCAGCACCCCGGGGCGCCCCTCCGCGTCCGCCTCCGCGGCGGAGATCCCGTACCCGGCCTGGACCAGTGAGTCGAAGCCGCGGCGGCCCGACCAGTCCCCGGTCCAGCCCCACGCGCACAGCTCGGCCACGACCAGTCCCGGCCGGCGCTCCAGCAGGGCCTCAGCGGACAGACCGAGCCGGTCCAGCGCCCCCGGCCGGTACCCCGAGACCACCACGTCGGCCGTGGCCAGCAGCTCCTCGAACACCGCCCGGTCCCCGGCGGCGGTCAGGTCGAGCCGTGCCGAGCGCTTCCCGAAGCCGGTGTCGGCGTGCGCGTCGTCCGCCTCCGGCAGCTGCGGCGGGTCCACCCGCAGCACGTCGGCGCCCAGCAGTCCGAGCGTGCGGGTGGCGACCGGTCCCGCGATCACACGGGTGAGGTCGAGCACGCGTACGCCGGAGGCGGGCAGCACCGCGCCGTCACCGGCCGTGGCGGCGGGCCCGAGCTCCCGTCCCCCGCCGGACCGGGGGCCCCAGGTGACCAGGGGATGCGGGTCCCCGTACGGCTGCGCCACCGCGACCGCCAGCCCGCCGGCCGCGTACACCCGCTCCTGGACCTCGGCCGCGCGGAGCCCTTCGAGCTCCTTGCGCAGCACCTCGGGGGCCCGGTCGTCGTCGGGGATGCCCAGGGCGGTGAGCAGCGGGCCGCGGTGGTGCGGGTAGTTGGCGTGCGTCCGCAGCCAGCCGTCGGCCGTCCGCCAGAAGCCGGAGAGGGGCGCGAAGCTGACGGGTGCGCGGCCCCCGACGAGGAGGTGGCGCTCGCTGACGAAGGCCGTGGAGACCGCGCCCTCGTCCACGGTGAGCGGGCCGTCCTCCGGTCCCGGCTCCCGGCCCGCGCGGACCGCCGCGAGTTCGGCGGCGGCGAGCGAGCAGGCCCCGACGGTGGCCCTGGCGAGTTCGCGCACCGGCAGCCGTCCGGTGCCGAGGGCGCTGCCGCCCCGGTACCGCACGCGTCCGGCCGCCGCACCGTCGCCACCCAGCGCGGCCCAGGCCTGCGCGGTGGTCACGTCTCCCCGTGTTGTCGTCATGATCCATTCATGCCACGCCAACGGCGGGGGGAGACCGTGCAGTTCGTCACGCCGTGCGGTCGAAACCTCATACCACTCGAACCGGTGAACAGTTTCGCTCGCCCGAGCGAACCGGCGTGACCACGGACAGTGACAGTGGCCACACTCGGTAGCGGCACCGGTGATCGACCGGCGGCCTTCTTCCACTCCTCGACGGGAGCTTTCGCATGCCCACGTACCGATCCCTGACCAGCGCGCTCGCCGCCACCGCCCTGCTCTTCGGCCTGTCCACCGCGGTCGCCTCGCCCGCCGCGGCCAACCCCTGCGGCTTCTACGAGACGCACAGCGACGCCTGGTACAACCACTGCGCGACCGACACGCGCGTCATCATCGAGGTCGAGGTGTGGGGCCCCAACTACGAGCGCTGTGTGGGCCCCGGCGACACCTGGCTGGGCTCCGCGAGCAAGATCGACGGCGCCTGGTACGTGGGTCGCACCTGCTGACCGGCACCCCGGCCCCCTTTCCCGTTCCCCGACACACCCCCTGACAGGTGGTCCCGCCCGGCTTGCGAGGCCCGGGCGGGACCACCACCGTTCCCCCGGCGCATGACCCCCAGGTCGACGTACGGCACGTCAGGCTCCGGCGTTCCCGGAGGCGGAGGTCTCGTAATGGAAGACCTTGGCGACGATCTGCCAGCGCCCCGCCACGTGGACCAGGGTCAGGAAGTCCGTACAGAAACGGGGCCCGAGCGCGCACTCCACCCGCGCCAGGGCCGTCACCGGCCCCGCGAAGTCGACCGACACGATCCGGTCGCGGCGCCGCTCGCCCCGCGCCGCGGGCGGCTCGCGCCGCTCCACCACCGGGAAGTACGCGTCCATGTCCAGCCGCAGCAACTCGCCCCCGCTGGCGGTGGCGTACACGGCCCCGGGATGGAACACCCCCGCGAGCAGCGCCGTGTCGCCCGCGTACAGCCCGTCGAAGTACCGGCCCAGCACCTCGCGGACGGCGGCCTCCCGCCCGACCGCGCCGGGCGCGTCCGATGCGCCGGTGATCACTTCCGTGTCCATGTCTGTCGCCTCTCGTCGCAGGTCGCGAGAACTCACGAGAACCCAGGGGGAACCCGCCGGAACGCGCACCCCGACGCTACGAACGACCGCGCCATCACACCACGACGGAAAAAGAAGCCACCGATAACGTGGCCTTATGAACCAGGACGTGGACCTGCGGGACCTCGAACTCCTCGCCGCGACCGCCGAGTCCGGCTCCCTCACGGCGGCCGCCCGGCTCCTGTACGTCAGCCAGCCCGCCCTCTCGCAGCGGCTGACCCGCCTGGAGGACCGGCTGGGCATGCCGCTCTTCGAACGCCGCGGCCGGCGGCTGGTCCCCAACGCCGCAGGGAGGCGGCTGCTGGTGACGGCCCACCGGGTACTGGGCGAGATCCGCTCGGCCACCCGCGACCTGCGGGAGATGCGCGAGGGCCGCGACCGGCGGGTCCGCTTCACCGTCCAGTGCAGCACCACCCTGCCATGGCTGTCACCGGTGATCCGCGCGTTCCGCGCGCGGCACCCGGAGGCCGAGGTCCGGCTGGAGACCGTCCCGGACGACGCCCCGGTCCCGGCCCTGCTGGCCGACCTCGTCGACGTGGCTCTCGTGACCAAGCCGGACCGGGAGGCCGACCGGGTCGCCCTCACCCGCCTCTTCGACGACGAGATGGTGGCCGTGGTGCCGCGGGACCACCCGTGGGCCGCCCGCCCGCACCTCACCGCGGAGGACTTCTCCGAATCCCACCTGATCCTCTTCGACGCGTACGACCAGACCCGCATCCCGTCGGTCCCGCTGCCGCTCCCCCACGGCGCGCGGCCGGCCCGGATCACCACCATGCCGGTGGTCACGGACCTGGTGATCGAGATGGTGGCCGGCGGCCAGGGGGTCACCGTGCTGCCGAACTGGGCCGCGGCCCCGTACGTCGCGACGCACGGCCTGGCCCTGGTCCGCCCGGCCCCCACCCCGCTGACCCGCACCTGGTCCTGCGCCACCCGCCGGGGACCCCTCCCGCCCCACGTCGCGGCCTTCGCGGAGGTCCTCACCGAGCACCTCCGCGCCCACCCCGCTGTCAGTGCCCACCCCTAACGTGGCCGCATCGACCCACACACCCGATTGCTGCCGGGCGCGTGGCTACCCGAACCCGCCCCGGCGGCCCCGTGAGGGGACAGCGACCGCCGGGGCGGACGCGTACCGTCGGCTCACGGCGGGTCAGGAGTAGGTCATCGGGCACGCCCAGCGCACCGAGTGCTCCGCCGCCCGGAGGTGGACGGCGGCGTAGAAGGCGGTGTCCAGGTCCTCGGCCCACGGCCCCGGATGACTGACGGCCGCCGCCGCGGCCTCCGCGCTGTCGAACCAGTTGGTCAGCGCCAGGTTGCCGCCGTCCCGCGGCACCTGCGGCGGAAGCGCCAGCCGCACCGCCAGCCCCCGGGCCGCCTCCAGGGCCCGGCGCGCACTGCCGACCGTGGTCACCTCGCTGTAGGGCGCCGGTACGGCCAGCTCGAACACGCCCGTGAACTCCGCCGGTACGAGCAGCTCCCACCCGAGCAGCGCATCGACGACGTCGTCCCCACCCGGCTGGGCCCGGCACAGCGCCGCGAACCCCTCGACGGGCCGGCTCATCTTCTCCTCGAACCGCACCCCGGGCTCACCCCACTCCCGGAGCGCCGGCACCCCCCGCCGCCCCAACTCCGCCCGCAGCGCCCCCGCCAGCCCCCCGTAGACCTCCGGGTCACCCCAGTCCCCGCCGTCAACCCCACACAAGTAGATCCCCACCCGAAGAACCTAACCCCACCCACCGACACCCACCCGCGGCATTCTGCGGGCCCACGCACCGACGGGTTGTCAGCACCCGGCTGTTGAATACGCCCATGACCGTTCACGACCTGCTGGCCAGGCTCCCCGACCCGGCAGTCCTGGCCGCCCGGTGCCGGGCGTTCTCGCTGCTCGACAGCATCCTCGACGACGGGCTGCCCACCCACTCGTTCGTGCGGGGCTGGCGCGAGGGCGTCGACCTGGCGACCATGGAGAACGGTTCCGGCGACCAGTACGCCGTCGTCTTCGACCCGGCCGGTGTCTTCCTCTACGGGTTCGACCACGAGTGCGACGCCACTCCCTGGCGGGAAGAGCCCCGCTCGCACTGGCCCGGGCTGCTCGACGGCCTGCCGACACCGCTCGCCCACTACCCCTCCGCCCCGGAGTTCCGGTTCGACGGGTTCTTCGACGCGACGGTGTGCGCCTGGCGCGAGACGGGCTCGGCTCGTTGGGCGTGCGGGCCGGTCGAGTTCGGGGGCGGCGAGTCCGACGGCGCCGACTGGCTGTTCGACCTCCTCGCCGACGGCAGCCCGGAGGCGTACGCCCGCTTCGCCGAGGACTACTACGAGCGGCCCGTCGACCTGGAAGCTGTACGGAGCGTCCTGAGGGGCGCCCCCCTCACCCGCGAGACGGTCGCCGCGCTCTCCCCCGCCGCGGACTTCGAGTCGGTCGCCGTCACGGCCCGTGCCCTGGACCACCCGGTCGGCGCCCCGGCGACCTGAACTCCCTCTCGGCCCGACGCCCCACCGCCGGTTCGGGTGGCAGGGGGTGGGAGAGGGTGAAACGCAGAGATCCCGGCCGGTCTTTCGACCGGTCGGGATCTCGTGACGATTCTCGGTGGCTATCCGAGAACTGTCGTCTGTGGACCTGTGGGGATTTGAACCCCAGACCCCCTCGATGCGAACGAGGTGCGCTACCAGACTGCGCCACAGGCCCTTGCGACGTGTGAAACATTAGCAGGTGATCCGGGCGGCTCCAAAATCCGTTCCCCGGGTGCCTTCGTGCAGGTCACCGCGCGGGGTGCGGGCGGGGCCGCGCCGGGTCACTCGTTCGCGGCGCGGGGGCGGTCCCCGTCCTCGTACTGGTCGAAGAGCGGGGTGCGGCCGCGCTCGCGCGGGCGGCGCTGCGGCGCCGGCCGCTGGCCGCCCTGGGGGCGGGCCCCCGGCTGGCCGGCGGCGTCCTGGGCCGGCTTCGCGTCCGGCTTCGGCTCCTGCGGGCGCGCCTTCAGGCGCGGGTCCGTCGGCTCGGCCGTGGACGACCGCGCCGCGCTCCAGCCGTCCGTCACCGCCGGCCCGGTGGCCCGGGGGGCCACGGGTGCGGTCACGTACGTCGGCAGCGGCACCGGCACCGGCTCCCAGCTGTCGCCGCGAGCCGGCCCCCGCTCGCGCTCGCGCTGCTGGTCCACCCACTCGGCGTGGTCGGTCTGCTCGACCAGCGCGCGGCGCCCGGCCTCCTGCGGGGAGACGACGGGCGCGGGCTCGGGTTCCGTACGCGGCTCCGCCGCCTCCGGCTCGCGCCGCCGCTGGCCGGTCTCCCGCAGCCGCTGCGCGGCGGCCTCGGCCCGGCGCCGGTCCATCGTGAACGCGAACCGCCGCCGCTCCTGCACCCGCAGGTGGACGATGTACGCGCTCAGCAGGACGGCCGGGACACCCGGGGCCCACAGGAAGCCCAGGCCGCCGACGGCCGCGACGACGGCCCCCAGCGTGAAGGCGAGGAAGAGGACGGCGGTGGTACGGCGGCGCCGGGCCAGCACCTTGGTGCGCTGCTGGCGCCGCGCGCGCTCGGCCGTGACGACCGCCGGTTCCGGCCGGGTCGGGGGTACGACGACGGCCCGGGCGTCGGCGGAAGGGATCGCTTCCGTCTCGGCGTCCGGGTCCGAGTGGGGCTCCGCCTCCTCGACACCGCGCTCACGCAGACCCTTGGCGTAACGGCGCTCCATCCCCGCCCGGCCGGACAGCAGCCGGATGGCGGTGGAGAAGCGTTCCGTCGGACGGGCCTCGTTCAGCTCGTCCTGCCTGCGGAGCCACATCGGCACCAAGTAGGCGGCCCAGGCCCCGACGATGACTGCGTAGATGAGGCCGCTGCTGCTCACACCCCACACCGTAGAGGGGTTGGGGCGGCGGCATCGGCCAATTGGGCCGGTGTGTCGCACGATCTGGCTGATATCACGGACTTTTTTTGTGATTCTTCGGATCAGTTTATGGATGAATCGGATTCAAGCCCTGACCCTGGACACATCCCCGGCCGGAATTATTCGAACAGATTTCTTATTTCTGCGGAGTGCCCGGCCGGGCCCGGTGCCAGCGGCTCAGCAGCCCCTCCGGCACCTCCTCGGCGGTCAGCGCGAAAACCAGGTGGTCGCGCCACGCGCCGTCGATGTGGAGGTACCGCGGCCGCAGGCCCTCCTCGCGGAATCCGAGTTTCTCCACGACCCGCCGGCTCGGCCCGTTCTCCGGGCGGATGCACACCTCGATGCGGTGCAGACCGACGGTGCGGAAGCAGTGGTCCACCGCCAGCGCCACGGCCGTCGGCATCACGCCCCGCCCCGCCACGTCGCGGTCGACCCAGTAACCCACGTGCCCGGCGCACATCGAGCCCCAGGTGATGCCGGCCACCGTGAGCTGGCCGGCCAGCCGGCCCTGGTACTCGATGACGAACGGCAGCATCCGGCCCGCGTTCGCCTCCGACCGCAGGTGCCGGACCATCTGCCGGTACGTCGGGCGGTGGATCACCGGCCCCCACGGCGCGGGCGGCGGGATCGTCGCCTCCCAGGGGCGCAGCCAGTCGCGGTTGCGCCGGTTCACCTCGCGCCAGGGCCGCTGGTCGCGCAGCCGGATGGGCCGGAGGACCACGTCGCCGTCCGCCAGCACCACGGGCCAGGAGGGTCGGTTCAGCTCGGGCTCCCCTCGGGCCGGGGGTGGTCGCCGCCCCGGATCTGGTCCACGGCGTGCACCAGGATCCGCTCCAGCACGGCGAGTCCGTCCCGTACGCCGCCGGTCGAGCCCGGCAGGTTCACGATCAGGGTGCGGCCCGCCACGCCGGCCAGGCCGCGGGAGAGGGCCGCGGTCGGCACCTTCGCCAGCGATTCGGCGCGGACGGCCTGCGGGATGCCCGGGACCTCGTAGTCGAGCACGCGGGCGGTCATGTCGGGGGTCCGGTCGGTGGGCGAGATGCCCGTGCCGCCGGTGGTCACGATGACGTCGAAGCCCTCGGCCACGCCCTCGCGCAGCGCCTGCTCCACCGGGTCGCCGTCCGGCACCACGCGCGGGCCGGCGACCTCGAAGCCGAGCCGGGTGAGGCCGTCCGCGAGCAGCGGGCCGCCCTTGTCCTCGTACACGCCGGCCGAGGCGCGGTTGGAGCAGGTGACGACCAGGGCCCGCGGGCCGGGCGCGCCGGTGGCGGGCGGCCGGGCCGACCAGGCCTCGCCGGCCGTGGGACCCGGACCGTGGCTGTGGCTGTGCGCCTCGCCGCCGCGGGGGGTCACGACCGGCTCCAGTCGCCGGACTTGCCGCCGGTCTTCTCCTCCACCCGGACGTCGGTGATGACCGCGCCCTTGTCGACGGCCTTGACCATGTCGATCACGGTGAGGCCGGCCACGGCGACCGCGGTCAGCGCCTCCATCTCCACGCCCGTGCGGTCGGTGGTCCTGACGGTGGCCAGGATCTCCACGGCGTCGTCCGCGACCGTGAGGTCGACCTTGACGCCGGACACGGCGAGCGGGTGGCAGAGCGGGATCAGGTCCGGGGTCTTCTTGGCGCCCATGATCCCGGCGATGCGCGCGGTGGCGAGGGCGTCGCCCTTGGGCACGCCCTCGCCGCGGAGCAGTTCGATGACGCGGGGCGCGACCAGCACCCGTCCACTGGCGCGGGCGGTCCGGGTGGTCACGTCCTTCTCGGAGACGTCCACCATCCGGGCCGCGCCCGCCTCGTCGATGTGGGTCAGCCTGCTGTTGCTGCTCATGTGCTGTGCCGCTCCCGTTCCGGGCCCCGCAAGGGCCTGTGTGGGCGACACGGTACCCGCACCGGCCCCTCCTCAGCCGAGCAGGACCACTTCCAGCTCGGTGCCCGGCTCGACCGAGGTGACGTCCTCCGGTACCACGATGAGCGCGTCGGCGTGGGCCAGCGCGGCGATCAGGTGGGAGCCGGAGCCGCCGACCGGGCTGACGGTGCCGCTCTCGGCGTCGTACTTCCCCCGGAGGAACTGGCGGCGGGCGGCCGGTGAGCGCAGGGCCCGGTCGGACTTGAGGGAGGCCCGGACGCTGGGCCGGCCGACCTCGTCCAGGCCCATCAGGGTGCGGATGGCGGGGCGCACGAAGAGCTCGAAGGAGACGTACGAGGAGACCGGGTTGCCCGGCAGCGCCATCAGCGGGGTGTGGTCGGGGCCGATGGAGCCGAAGCCCTGGGGCTTGCCCGGCTGCATGGCGAGCTTGCGGAAGTCGATGCCGCTGCCGGGCTCGTCCTCGTCCCCGACGGAGGAGAGCGCCTCCTTGACCACGTCGTACGCGCCGACGCTGACGCCGCCGGTGGTGACCAGCAGGTCCGCGCGGATCAGCTGGTCCTCGATGGTGGCGCGGAGGGTCTCGGCGTCGTCGGCGACCGCTCCCACGCGGTAGGCGATGGCGCCGGCGTCCCGGGCGGCGGCGGCCAGGGCGAAGCTGTTGGAGTCGTAGATCCGGCCCTCGGTCAGCGGCTCGCCGGGCTGGACCAGCTCGCTCCCGGTGGACAGGACGACCACGCGGGGGCGGGGCCGGACCCGGACGGTGCCGCGGCCGATGGCGGCGAGCAGGGCGATCTGCGGGGGGCCGAGGACGGTGCCCGCGCTGAGCGCGAGGTCCCCGGCCTGGACGTCGCTGCCGCGGGAGCGCACGTGGGCGCGGGCCTCGGCGGCGCGGTAGACCCGGACCTCGCCCTCGGCGCCCTCGGGGGCGGCGCTGGCGGCGGTCATGCCGGTGGCCGCGCCGCCGCCGGTGCCGCCGTCGGTCCACTCGACGGGTACGACGGCCTCGGCGCCCGGCGGGAGCGGGGCGCCGGTCATGATGCGGGCGGCCTGGCCGGGGCCGACGGTGGGCAGCTCGCCACTGCCGGCCGCGACGTCGCCGATGACGGTCAGCACCGCGGGGTACTCCTCGCCGGCGCCCGAGACGTCGGCCACGCGGACGGCGTACCCGTCCATCGAGCTGTTGTCGAAGGGCGGCAGGGCCACGGGCACGGTGACGTCCTCGACGAGGACGCAGCCCTGGGCGTCGAGCAACTGCAGCTCGATCGGCTCCAGCGGACGGACGGCCGCGAGGACGTCCGCCAGGTGCTCGTCCACCGACCAGAGGCGGCCGGTGTCCTGGGGTGCGGTGCTGCTCAAGGTGCTACATCTCCTCGGTGACGTAACTGCGAAGCCAGGTCCGGAACTCGGGGCCGAGGTCCTCGCGCTCGCACGCGAGCCTGACGATGGCCCGGAGGTAGTCTCCCCGGTCCCCGGTGTCGTAACGGCGGCCCTTGAAGACCACGCCGTGCACCGGGCCGCCCACGGTTTCGTCGGCGGCGAGCTTCTGCAGGGCGTCGGTGAGCTGGATCTCCCCACCGCGGCCCGGCTCGGTCTCACGCAGTATGTCGAAGATCGCGGGGTTGAGGACGTACCGTCCGATGATCGCGTAGTTCGACGGGGCCTCGCTCGGCTCCGGCTTCTCCACCAGGTCGGTCACCACGACGACGTCCTCGTCCTCGGTGGCCTCGACCGCCGCGCAGCCGTAGAGGTGGATCTGGGCGGGGTCGACCTCCATGAGGGCGATGACGGAGCCGCCGGTGCGGTGCTGGACCTCGACCATCTTCGCGAGCAGGGGGTCGCGGGGGTCGATCAGGTCGTCGCCGAGCAGGACGGCGAAGGGCTGGTCGCCCACGTGCGGGGCGGCGCACAGGACGGCGTGGCCCAGGCCGCGGGGGTCGCCCTGGCGGACGTAGTGCATGGTGGCCAGGTCGCTGGACTCCTGGACCTTCTTCAGGCGGTCGTCGTCGCCCTTGGCCACGAGCGCGGACTCCAGCTCGTAGTTGCGGTCGAAGTGGTCCTCCAGCGGCCGCTTGTTACGGCCCGTGATCATCAGCACGTCACTCAGACCCGCCGCGACCGCCTCCTCCACCACGTACTGGATCGCCGGCTTGTCGACGACCGGCAGCATTTCCTTGGGTGTGGCCTTGGTCGCCGGGAGGAACCGGGTGCCGAGTCCGGCCGCCGGGATGACAGCCTTGGTGATCACTGGGTGCGACTGATTCATGGGCGGCACGATATCCGCTGACCCTGTGCAGAAGGTTTGCTTCCGGTTCATACGGGCTGCTTTAGAAGGGTTTACGGGCCAGCTGTGACTGAGAACAGATCCGCCAAATCGGACCTTCGGCGCGAACTCATCGCCTCGCGGCGCGCTTTGACGCCCGAGGCCGTCGAGGACGCCGCCGCGCGCCTGGCCGTCCGGGCCATCGACCTGCCCGAACTGGCGGGGGCCGGAACCGTCGCCGCGTACGTCTCGGTCGGCACGGAGCCCGGCACCCGCGCCCTGATCGACGGGCTCCGGGCCCGCGGGACGCGCGTGCTGCTGCCCGTGCTGCTGCCCGACAACGACCTCGACTGGGCCGTGTACGAGGGCCCGGAGAGCCTCGCCGAGGTGGCCCACGCCGGGAAGATGCGGCTGCTGGAGCCGGCCGGGCCGCGCCTGGGGCCGGCCGCCGTGACCGGCGCGGACGCGGTGCTGCTGCCCGGGCTCGCCGTCGACGCCCGCGGGATGCGCCTGGGGCGGGGCGGGGGCTCGTACGACCGGGTGCTCGCGCGGCTGGAGGCGGCGCGGTCCCACCCGGACCTGGTGGTGCTGCTGTACGACGCCGAGGTGGTGGACCGGGTGCCCGAGGAGCCGCACGACCGCCCGGTGGACGCGGTGGCCACGCCCTCGGGCGTACGGCGCTTCCGGGCGGCCTGAGGACGCCCCCGGAAACGCCGGGAGGGGGACCCCCCGCGGGATCCCCCTCTCCTTCGGCTGCGGCCGCGGCGGGCCTGCGGCCCCCTACGGCTTGAGGACCAGCGTGTCCTCGGTCGCCTTGTCGACGGCGTCCTTGCTGAACGCCCAGTCCAGCAGCTCGCCCTTGGCCCACAGGTCCGTCTGGTCCGTGTAGTGGCTGTTGTAGGCGTGGCCCGAGGCGCCGGTCAGGTTGATCCAGCGGGACTTGTCCAGGTCGTTGAGGTTCACGACCATCCGCATCGACGGGACCCAGGTGACCGAGTACCCGCTCGCCGCGTTCCAGCCGGTGGCGTTGACCGTGGCCTCGCCGCCGCCCAGGTTCCAGGGGCCGCGGTTGAGCAGCCACTGCATGAAGCCGGGGCCCTCGGTGCCGATCGTCTGGTTCTTGAGGGTCAGCCGGTGCAGGCGGCCCCAGCTCCAGGTGCCGGTGTCCTTGCCGAGCTTGGCGGTCAGCTCCCAGCGCGCGTCCTTCATGGCCCGGGCGAAGAGCTGGTCACGGGTGGTGGTCGCCGGGTCGAGGCGGGTCGCCGGGGAGTGCCACCAGGCGGACTTCTCGTCCTTGATGAGCTTCCGGACCACCTCGAACCAGCGGTCGCCGCCGTCCGGCTGCGCCGAGTCCTCGTCGCGCTGGCCGCACTCGCGGACCAGCTCGCTCAGGTCGTCCGCCGGGCCGCTGGCGTCGGCGCGGACGTTCAGGCAGCGGCCCTCGATCCGCAGCTCCTTCGGCAGCTTGTCGCCGAAGGCCAGCTGGAGGATGTTGCGCCAGACCGCGTTGAAGTAGGCGGCGGCGGCCGAGTCGGGCTCCTGGGTGTAGTTCCAGCCCTCCAGCAGGCGCTGCGCCTCGCGCACGTCCGGGTCGTCGATCTGGATCTTCGACAGGATCGGCGTCAGCAGCGTGGCGATCTCGCTGCTGTTGTCCGTCTGCATGGTGCGCATGTCGTCGGTCGAGACCTTGCCGCCGTCCTTGATCTTCGCCTCGATGAGGTCGTTGATCCGCTGGCTGCGGGCGCCGTAGCCCCAGTCGGTGGTGAGGGTGTACGGGTACTTGTCCTCGCCGCTCTGGACGACCGCCTGGTTGGCGGTCACGATGAAGCCGCGCTTGGGGTTGTAGTCCCAGGGCAGCTCGTCCTGCGGGACGAACTTCTTCCAGGCGTACTTCGAGTCCCAGCCCGGCGCCGGCATCCGGCCGTCGCCCGTGGTGCGGACCGGGATGCGGCCCGGGGCCTGGTAGCCGATGTTGCCGGTCGCGCCCTTGTTGTCGGCGTAGATCAGGTTCTGCGAGGGGACCTCGAAGTCGCGGGCGGCCGCCCGGAACTCCTTGAAGTCCCCGGCCCGGTTCAGCTTGAAGACGGCGTCCATCGACCTGCCCGGGTCCAGCGCGGTCCAGCGCAGGGCCACGGCGTAACCGGTGCCGCGGTCGGGGGCCGAGCCGGCGACGGGCGCGCGCTCGCCGACCGTGGCCAGCTCGTCGCTGCGGTCGGAGACCAGCGGACCGTTGTTGGTGGTCCGGACGGTGATCTTCTTGCTGGCCCCGCCGGCCACCTTGATGACCTCTTCGCGGGTGGTGAAGGGGAGGGTCTTGCCGTCGTAGACGTAGCCCTCGGGGCGGACCTGCTCCAGGTAGAGGTCGGTCACGTCGGCGCCGAGGTTGGTCATGCCCCAGGCGATGTCCTGGTTGTGGCCGATGACCACGCCGGGCATGCCGGAGAAGGTGAAGCCGGCGACGTCGTACTGGCAGGAGGCCGAGACCGTACGGCAGTGCAGGCCCATCTGGTACCAGACGGAGGGCAGCTGCGGGGCCAGGTGCGGGTCGTTCGCCAGCAGGGGCTTGCCGGTGGTGGTGTGGCGGCCGGAGACGACCCAGGAGTTCGAGCCGATGCCGGAGCCGTTCGGGCCCAGGATGGCCGGGATCTCGTCCAGGGTCTCCGAGAGGGCGGTCAGCTGGGTGCGCAGGCCCTGGCCGGCGCCCCGCAGGCTGCTGCCGGAGCCGTTGCCGGAGGAGGAACCGCTGCCGGAGGCGCCCTGGGGGTCGTACTTGCCGGTGGCGGAGTCGACGCCGCCGCCCGTGACGATCGGCCGGTTACGGTCGAAGGGGTACGGCGGGTAGAGCTCGTCGATCTGCGCCTTGGTGAGGCGGCTGGACATCAGCGAGCGGTCGATCTCGTCCTGCATGTTGCCCCGCAGGTCCCAGGCCATGGCCTTGAGCCAGGCCACGGAGTCCACCGGGGTCCACTGCTCGGGGGCGTAGTCCTCGGTCAGCTTGAGGGCGGCGTGCTCGACGGACAGGTCCTTGCCGGAGCGGCCCTTCAGCCAGGCGTTGACCCCGTCGGCGTACGCCTGGAGGTACTTCTTCGTCTGGGGGGAGAGCTTGGTGTTGTACTCGGTCTCGGCGACGCGGCGCCAGCCGAGGGTGCGCAGGAAGGCGTCGGTCTCGACCTGGCCGCTGCCGAACATCTCCGACAGCCGACCGGAGGTCATGTGACGCCGGACGTCCATCTCCCAGAACCGGTCCTGCGCGTGGACGTAGCCCTGCGCGCGGAACAGGTCGTCGTCGCTGTCGGCGTACAGCTGCGGGATGCCGTGGGCGTCGCGCTTGACCTCGACCCGGCCGGCCAGGCCCTTGAGCCGGATCTCGCCGGTGGTCTCGGGGTAGGAGGCGCGGACGCTGTCGACGGTCCAGTAGGCGCCGTAGCCAAGGCCCGCGAGCAGCGCCAGTACCAGGAGGAGCACGATCAGACGGGCGCGTCGTCCCTTCTTCTTGGCGGAAGGGGCGGATTCGTTCGCGGGCATCGCTGTCCTTCGAGGGGGCAGGGTGGTCCTGGAGTGCTGGGAGCAACCATAGGCGCAGCGCCCACCCCATTCGGACGCGGTGTCAGGCACTTCCTCGAACTGGCGTTTCACAATGTGGCAATCCAGTCAAGGAATCGTCAAAGATTAGGTAAGGTAACGAAGTAACCGTGCCGTCCGCCTGCCGGAGAAACGATCCGGCCAGGTGATCCTCGAAAGGACCGCCCGCTGACCGTCCACCAGCTCAATGAGCTCCTCCTGGTTTCCTCGCTCGTGCTGCTCGTCGCCGTCGCGGCGGTGCGCGTCTCCTCGCGCAGCGGCCTGCCCAGCCTGCTCATCTACCTGGGCATCGGGGTGGCCATCGGGCAGGACGGGATCGGCGGGGTCACCTTCGACAACGCGGAGCTCACGCAGGTCATCGGTTACGCGGCCCTGGTCGTGATCCTCGCCGAGGGCGGTCTCGGCACGAAGTGGAAGGAGATCAGGCCGGCCCTGCCCGCCGCGATCTCGCTCTCCCTGGTCGGCGTCGCGATCAGCGTCGGCGTGACGGCCGCGGGCGCCCACTACCTGGTCGGCCTGGAGTGGCGGCAGGCGCTGCTGATCGGCGCGGTCGTCTCGTCCACCGACGCGGCGGCGGTCTTCTCGGTGCTGCGCAAGGTGCCGCTGCCCTCGCGCGTGACGGGTGTGCTGGAGGCCGAGTCCGGCTTCAACGACGCCCCCGTCGTGATCCTGGTCGTGGCCTTCTCCACGGTCGGCCCCGTGGACGACTGGTACGTACTGGTCGGCAAGATCGCCCTGGAGCTGGCCATCGGCGCCGGCATCGGCCTGGCGGTCGGCTGGCTGGGCGCGTACGGGCTGCGGCACGTGGCCCTGCCCGCCTCGGGCCTCTACCCGATCGCCGTGATGGCCATCGCCGTGGTCGCGTACGCGGCCGGCGCCCTGGCGCACGGCTCCGGCTTCCTCGCCGTCTACCTGGCGGCGATGGTGCTGGGGAACGCCAAGCTGCCGCACTGGCCCGCCACCCGCGGGTTCGCCGACGGACTCGGCTGGATCGCCCAGATCGGCATGTTCGTCCTGCTCGGACTGCTGGTCACCCCGCACGAGCTGGCCGACGACATCCTGCCCGCCGTGCTGGTCGGCCTGGTGCTGACGCTGGTGGCCCGGCCGCTGGAGGTGTTCGCCAGCCTGGTGCCCTTCAGGCTGCCCTGGCGGGAGAAGGCCCTGATGAGCTGGGCCGGCCTGCGCGGCGCGGTGCCGATCATCCTGGCCACGATCCCCATGGTGTCCGGGATCGAGGGCAGCGAGCGGGTCTTCAACATCGTCTTCGTGCTGGTGGTCGTCTACACCCTGGTCCAGGGCCCGACCCTGCCGTGGCTGGCCCGCACGCTGGACCTGGGCACCGACCGGGCCCCCACCGACCTCGGGATCGAGTCCGCGCCGCTGGAGCGGCTCCGCGGCCACCTGCTCTCCTTCTCCATCCCCGAGGGCTCCCGGATGCACGGCGTGGAGGTCAGTGAGCTGCGGCTGCCCGCGGGGGCCTCGGTGACCCTGGTCGTGCGGGACGGGAAGAGCTTCGTACCGCTGCCCGCGACGGTGCTGCGGCGCGGGGACGACCTGCTCGTGGTCGCCACGGACCCGGTGCGGGACGCCGCCGAGGCGCGGCTGCGCGCGGTGGCACGCGGTGGCAAGCTGGCCGGCTGGCTGGGGACCGGGGGCACCGGATCTTCGCGGGGGCAGGATGGTTCCGGAGGCCCTGGAGCGCGTACGTCCCGTTAATCGCAGGTGAAATCTCAAATTTATCTGCGAAATCACAAGGCACGGAGTGTCGCTCCCCTGTATCATGGCAGGACACCAGATCGAACCAACTCTGCCTGACGCAGAGCTGGCGCGACCGCTCGGCGGCCGTGGCCCCCTCCCGCAGTGGATGGCCCAGGTATCACTCGGTTCTGCGCATGAGGACAGCTCTCGGGGCTCCGTAGTACGGGCGCGGCCCACAAAGCACGCGCCGTCCGCAGACGGGGGCTCTACCAGGCGGCAGAAAGGCAAGGCCGTGGCATCCGCGGTCACGACCGAGAAGTCCCGTCCGGGCTACGGGCAGCTCCTGCGCACGCCCGGCGCCATCAGCTTCCTGCTCCCGGGGTTCGCCGCCCGGCAGCCCTTCGCCATGCTGACCATCAGCATCGTGCTCCTGGTCCAGCACACCACCGGTTCCTACGGCAGCGCCGGCATCGTGGCCGCCGTCACCGGTGTCTCCATGGCCGTCTTCGCCCCGCAGATGGGCAAGCTGGCCGACCGGTTCGGCCAGAGCGCCGTGCTGGTCCCCGTCGTCCTGGCGCACGCCGCCGCCGTGAGCGGCCTGACGGCCCTCGCGCTGCTCGGCGCGCCGCTGTGGGCGCTGGCACTGGCCGCCGTCCCGGCCGGTGCCTCCGTACCGCAGGTCGGCCCGATGGTGCGGGCCCGCTGGGCCTCGCGCCTGGAGGGCTCGCCGCTGCTGCCGACCGCCGCGGCCTTCGAGTCCGTGACGGACGAGTTCACCTTCGTCGTGGGTCCCGTGCTGGCCACCGCGCTGTGCACCGGCGTGCACCCGGCCGCCGGCCTGGTCACCGAGGCCGCCCTGACCCTGCTCGGCGGTCTGCTCTTCGCCGCGCAGCGCGCGACCCAGCCCAAGCCGCACGGCCGCGCCGCCGCGGCGGGCGAGAAGCACGCCTCGGCCCTCTCCATCCCGGGTGTGCGCGTCCTGATCATCGCGTTCCTGGGCATCGGCGCCGTCTTCGGCGGCATGCAGGTCTCGCTGACCGCCTTCTCCGAGGAGATCGGCAACCCGGGCGTCAACGGCGTCCTGTACGGCGTCTTCGCCGCCGGCAACATGATCGCGGGCATCGCGTGCGGCGCCATCGCCTGGAAGATCGGCCCGCGCCGCCGGCTGATCCTGGGCTACGCCGCGCTGACCGTCGCCGCCTCGGTGCTGTGGGCCGCGCACTCGCCCTACCTGCTCGCGGGCCTCGGCCTGCTGGTGGGCCTGTCCATCGCCCCGGCGCTGATCACCGGCTACACGCTGGTCGAGAAGCTGGTCCCGGCCGCCACCCGCACCGAGGCCTTCACCTGGCTGACCGGCGCCGTGGCGCTGGGCCAGGCCGCGGCGGTCACCGTCGCCGGGCGGCTGGCCGACGCGTACGGCTCCGGCGCGGGCTTCCTGGTCCCGCTGGCGGCCACCGCGCTGGCCTTCGCGACCCTGGTGGCGCTGCGTTCCAAGCTGGCCCCGAAGGCCCCGAGCCGGATCGTCAGCGCCTCGCCGACGACGCCGGTCACGACCGTGGCCAAGGCCGCGGGCGGGCGGTCCGCCGAGCGTGGTGTCGGTCACCGCGTGCCGGTGACGGTGGACTGATCGGGCGGAATACGTCACCATGGAGTTTCGTTAGCACTCATCGAGTCAGAGTGCCAGGAGGAAATTCGTGCCGACCTACCAGTACCAGTGCACCGAGTGCGGCGAAGGCCTCGAGGCGGTGCAGAAGTTCACCGACGACGCCCTGACCGAGTGCCCGAGCTGCAAGGGACGCCTCAAGAAGGTGTTCTCCGCGGTCGGCATCGTCTTCAAGGGCTCGGGCTTCTACCGCAACGACAGCCGCGGCGCCTCTTCGAGCAGCACGCCCGCATCGAAGCCGGCCTCGTCGAGCTCGTCGTCCGGCACGTCGTCCGCCCCGGCGGCTTCGTCCTCGGCCTCTTCCCCGGCCTCCTCGGCTTCCTCGTCGAGCAGCAGCTCGGCCGCCTGACCGCGGACCGCTCGCACCGCTCGTACCTGCTTGCGCGAAGACCCCGTCGTCCTGTCGGACGGCGGGGTCTTCGGCGTCCCCCGCTAGGGTGAACGGCATGGTGCATGCAGAGATCGGTGTCATCGGCGGCTCGGGCTTCTACTCCTTCCTGGAGGACGTCTCGGAGCTGTCGGTCGAGACTCCCTACGGAAAGCCCAGCGACTCGCTCTACATCGGGCGGATCGCGGACCGCTCCGTCGCCTTCCTCCCGCGGCACGGCCGGAGCCACCACCTGCCGCCGCACAGGATCAACTACCGGGCCAACCTGTGGGCGCTCCGCTCGGTGGGCGTCCGGCAGGTGCTGGGCCCCTGCGCGGTGGGCGGCCTGCGGACCGAGTACGGGCCGGGGACGCTGCTGGTGCCGGACCAGCTGGTCGACCGTACGAGGGGCCGCGAGCAGACCTTCTTCGACGGCGAGCCGCTGCCCGACGGCACGCGGCCGAACGTCGTCCACACGACCTTCGCCGACCCGTACTGCCCCGCGGGGCGCCGGGTGGCCGTGGCGGCCGCCCGCGGGCGCTCCTGGGAGGCGGTGGACGGCGGCACGATGGTGGTCATCGAGGGGCCCCGTTTCTCGACGCGCGCCGAGTCGCAGTTCCACGCGGCCATGGGCTGGTCGGTGGTCGGCATGACCGGGCACCCGGAGGCGGTCCTGGCCCGCGAGCTGGGGCTCTGCTACACCTCGATGGCCCTGGTCACGGACCTGGACGCGGGTGCGGAGACCGGTGAGGGCGTGTCCCACACCGAGGTGCTGAGGGTGTTCGGCGAGAACATCGGGCGGCTGCGTTCGGTGCTCTTCGACGCCGTGGAGGCGCTGCCGAAGACGGACGAGCGCGACTGCCTGTGCACCCATGCGCACGACGGCTGGGACCTGGGCATCGAGCTGCCGTAGGCGCGCCGGTCCGCAGGGCCGGCGGGCGTCGGCCCGCCGGTGCGAACGTGACCCCGTCACCCGTGTGGGTGGCGGGGTTTTCCCCATGACGGGGGCGGTCCACAGGGCGGAGCGGGGTGGGGGCCGGGTGGCGGATCGTGGGGTCTGTCCGGGCGGAGTGCCCGGTACTGGAGCCTCACGATGGGCGGTGTTCCTCATGTCCGGATCCGATGCGTTCCCCTCCGTCACGTGTCCCCCGCCGCGGGCGGTGCCGATGTTCGAGCCCCTGCGGGTACGGGGAGGCGGTGCGGCCCGGCTGCGCAGGGCGCTGCGGCGCAGGCGCCGGGCGACCGCGGCCGGGCTGGCGGTGGTGGCGGCCGCGCTGGCGGCCGCGGGTCCGCGGGCGGAGGCCTCGCGGGGGGATCCGGCGCCGGTGCGGCCCGTGGTGGCACCGGCCGCGGTGCCGCTGGTGTCCGCGCCGGTGCGGATCGCGGACGCGGCGACGGTGCGGCTGCTGCGGGCCGGGGACCGGGTGGACGTGGTGGCCGCGGGCGAGCCCGGGCGGGAGCGCGAGCGGCCCCGGGTGGTGGCGTCGGCGGCGCGGGTGACTGCCGTACCGGTGCCGGAGGAGGGCGCCCGGGACGCGGGGGCGCTGGTGGTCCTGGCGGTGCCGCGGGAGACCGCGCGGGCGCTGGTGGGGGCCGGCGCCGTGGCCCGACTGGCGGTGACGCTGTGCTGATTCGCACATGCGCCCGGTCAAGTCGCCTTGGGGTGTGCGTCGATTGGACACTGCGCGGCCCGACTGCCGTAGTTTTCGGAACCGTTGGCTCCGTGTCCTGTGACACCCGTGAAGAGAGGCTCAGTGGTGAGCGAGAAGAAGGTCAGCGTACTGGCGGGGTTCAAGGCCTTCCTGATGCGCGGCAACGTGGTCGACCTCGCGGTGGCCGTGGTCATCGGTGCGGCGTTCACGAACATCGTGAACTCGGTGGTGAAGGGGATCATCGGCCCCCTGGTCGGCGCGGTCGGCACGAAGAACCTGGACGTGTACGCGACCTGCCTGAAGGAACCCTGCGGGGTCGACGGGGCGGGCAACCCGACCGGTGTGAACCTGCTCTGGGGCTCGGTGCTGAACGCCACGCTGACGTTCCTGATCACCGCGGCGGTCGTGTACTTCCTGATGGTGCTGCCGATGTCGAAGTACCTGGCCCGCCAGGAGGACCGGCGCAAGGCCCGGGAGGGCGTGCAGGAGATCGTCGAGATCACCGAGCTGGAGGTGCTGAAGGAGATCCGCGACCACCTGGTGACCCAGCGCGAAGGCGGCACCGGCAGCCACCGCGCGCCCGTGGCGGACTAGCCCGGGCGGCTCAGAGGTGGTGGGGCGGCTTTTCGTCGAGGAAGCGCGCGAGGTCCGCGGCGCTGTCGGCGGGCGGCCGCTCTCCCCACCCGCGGTCCGTGTCGTCCGAGGACTGCCGGTCCAGGGGGTCGTCGAAGATCAGCGCGGGCTTCGGCCTGGGCGCGGGCTCGGGCTGCGACGGACGCGGTCCGGGGGTGGGGGCGGTGCTGCTCATGGCTCCAGGGTACGGCGGGGGCGCGGGCGGCTCAGCTCGGTGCCTCGGCGCCCTTGCGGGCGTAGAACCACCAGCAGACCACCAGGCAGGTCGCGTAGAAGCCGATGAACATCCACAGCGCCGTGGTCACCCGCAGGTTCGCGAACATGGCCGGGATGAAGAAGAAGCCGTAGGCGGCGATGGCGGAGGAGAAGCCGGTGACGGCGCCCGCCTCCATCTCGGACTGCTTCAGCGCGGCGGCCTGCGCCTGCTCGCCCTGGCCCTGCGCGGCCCTGGCGTGCTGGTCCCGGAAGATGACCGGGATCTGCCGGAAGGTCGAGCCGTTGCCGAGGCCGGAGAAGAAGAACGCGGCCAGGAAGCCGATGTAGAAGGTCCAGAAGCTGCCCTGGTCGCCGTCGTGAGGCAGGGCGAAGATCACCACGACGAGGGCGGCGGCCATGCCGACGAAGGACAGCATGGTCACCCTGGCGCCGCCCATCCGGTCCGAGAGCCAGCCGCCGGCCCAGCGGGTGAGCGCGCCGACCAGCGGGCCGACCCAGGCGTAGGTGAGGGCCTGGTAGCCCTGGGACTCGAAGTTGTTCTTGATGAGCAGGGGCAGGCCGGCGGCGAAGCCGATGAAGGAGCCGAAGGTCCCGACGTAGAGCCAGGTCATCAGCCAGTTGTGCTTGCGCCTGAAGATGATCTTCTGCTGGCTGAAGGGGGCCGCGGCGACCTTCAGGTCGTTCATCAGGAACCACGCGAGCAGCGCCATGACGACGAGCAGCGGAACCCAGACGAAGGCGCCGTTCTGGAGCCAGACGTCGGTGTCCTTCTTGGTGTCGCGCTGGGGGCCGCCGGCGGGGGCGCCCAGGATGGCGGCGGTGACGACGAGCGGGGCCACCAGCTGGACGACGCTCACGCCGAGGTTGCCCAGGCCGCCGTTGAGGCCGTTGGCGTTGCCCTTCTCGCGCTTGGGGAAGAAGAAGCCGATGTTCGCCATGGACGAGGCGAAGTTCGCGCCGCCGATGCCGCAGACGGCCGCGATGAGGACCATCTCCCAGTAGGGGGTGCCGGTGTCCTGGAGGGCGAAGCCGAGCCAGAGCATCGGGACCACCAGGATCAGCGTGCTGAAGGCGGTGAACTTCCGCTCGCCGAAGATGGGTCCGATGAAGGTGTAGAGGATCCGGAAGGTGCCGCCGGTGATGCCGGGGACGGCGGTCAGCCAGAAGAGCTGAGACTTGGAGAAGCCGAAGCCGACGTCACCGAGCCGGACGACGGTGACGGACCAGACCTGCCAGACGACGAAGCCCAGCATGAGCGCGGGGATCGAGATCCACAGGTTGCGGGTGGCCACGCGCTTGCCGGTGGCCTGCCAGAAGGCATCGTCCTCGGGACGCCATTCGACGATGGTCGATCCGGGCTTGTAGGTCTCGGCCCGGTGCGAGCGCGGGGTGGTTCCGGTCGGTATGGACACTCGTCCACGCTAGGCCGGATGTCCCTGCCCGGCCTGTCGTGCGTCCCCCGGACGGCCCTACGGGTCCCGGGGCTCAGACGGCGGTCAGGCCCTGGGCGGCGAATACCGCCCGGGCGTGCGCGACCTGCTCGGGAGTCGGCGACGGGGTGTCGTGCAGGGTGAACTCCCTGCCGAGCGCCTGCCACTTCCCCTCCCCCAGCTTGTGGAAGGGCAGCACGTCCACCCGGGAGACGTTGCCGAGGGAGCCGGCGAAGGACGCCACCCCCTCGATGTTGGCCGGGTCGTCGGTGAGGCCGGGCACGAGCACGAAGCGCACGTGCACCTCCTTGCCGAGGTCCGCGAGGCGGTGGGCGAAGTCCAGGGTGGGTGCCAGCGGGCGGCCCGTCACCTTGCGGTAGGTGCCGGGGTCCCAGGACTTGATGTCGAGGAGGACGAGGTCCACGTCGCGCAGGAGCGCGTCGGTGGCCCGGACGCCGAGGAAGCCCGAGGTGTCCAGGGCGGTGTGCAGGCCGAGTTCGTGCTTCATGCGGTGCAGCAGCTCGCCGGCGAAGACGGGCTGGAGGAGCGGTTCGCCGCCGGAGACGGTGGCTCCCCCGCCGGAGGCGGCGATGAAGCGCGTGTATTTGGCGGCTTCGGCGATGACGTCGTCGGCGGAGGTGCGCTTGCCGTTCCGCATCCGCCAGGTGTCGGGGTTGTGGCAGTAGAGACAGGTCAGGGGGCAGCCGGAGAGGAAGGTGACGAAGCGGGTGCCCGGGCCGTCGACGCCGGTCGACAGGTCCCAGGAGTGCACGGAGCCCTCGCTGGGGCGGCCGGTGACGGCCGCCGCGGGGGTGACGGCGGCGGGGCCGGCTGCGGGACGGGAGAGGTTCTGGCCCAGCAGGATGGTCATGGCAGGCGCTCCTGGACTGTCTGGTCTCGGCTGTCCGGTCCGGGACCGGCGGGCCGTCGGTGGCACCGGCGGGCGGTGCCCGGTGGTGGCGCGCGGTCCCGGGGCCGGGGTGAGGGCCGGGCCCCGGGCCGCGCGGTCGGGGGGCTCTAGAGGGAGCCGTGGAAGGTGCGGTTGAGCACGTCGAGCTGCTGCTCGCGGGTGAGCCGGACGAAGTTGACCGCGTAGCCGCTGACGCGGATGGTCAGCTGCGGGTAGTTCTCCGGGTGCTCCATCGCGTCCTGGAGGACGTCGCGGTTGAGGACGTTGACGTTCATGTGGAAGCCGTCGCTGGCCATGTAGCCGTCGAGCACGCCGGCCAGGTTCTTGATCCGCTCCTCGGGGGTGCGGCCCAGGCCGTCGGGGGTGACGGTGTTGGTCAGGGAGATGCCGTCCTCGGCGTCCTCGTAGGGGAGCTTGGCGACCGACAGCGCCGAGGTGACGTAGCCGTGGGTGTCGCGGCCGTTCATCGGGTTGGCACCCGGGGAGAAGGGCTCGCCGGCCCGGCGGCCGTCGGGGGTGTTGCCGGTCTTCTTGCCGTAGACCACGTTGGAGGTGATGGTCAGGACCGACTGGGTGTGCTCGGCGTTGCGGTAGGTGGGGTGCCTGCGCACCTTCTTCATGAACTCCTCGACCAGCCAGACGGCGATGTCGTCGACGCGGTCGTCGTTGTTGCCGTAGGCCGGGTAGTCGCCCTCGACGGTGTAGTCGGTGGCGAGGCCCGTCTCGTCGCGGTGGACGGTGACCTTGGCGTGCTTGATGGCGGAGAGGGAGTCGGCCGCGACCGCGAGGCCGGCGATGCCGCAGGCCATGGTGCGGCGCACGTCGCGGTCGTGGAGCGCCATCTCGATGCGCTCGTACGCGTACTTGTCGTGCATGTAGTGGATGACGTTCAGCGCGTGGACGTAGACGTTCGCGAGCCACTCCATCTGCTCGTCGAACTTCGCCATCACCTCGTCGTAGTCGAGGACGTCGGCGGTGATGGACCCGGTCTCCGGGCCGACCTGGGCGCCGGACTTCTCGTCCCGGCCGCCGTTGATCGCGTAGAGCAGGGTCTTGGCGAGGTTCACGCGGGCGCCGAAGAACTGCATCTGCTTGCCGACCGGCATCGCGGAGACGCAGCAGGCGATGGCGGTGTCGTCGCCGAAGCGGGGACGCATCAGCTCGTCCGACTCGTACTGCACGGAGGAGGTGTCGATCGAGACCCTGGCGCAGAACTCCTTGAAGCCCTGCGGGAGCCGGGGCGACCAGAAGACGGTCATGTTCGGCTCGGGGGCCGGGCCGAGGTTGTAGAGGGTCTGGAGGTAGCGGAAGGACGTCCGGGTGACCAGCGGGCGGCCGTCCTCGCCCATGCCGGCGATGGACTCGGTGACCCAGGTCGGGTCGCCGGAGAACAGCTCGTCGTACTCGGGGGTGCGCAGGAAGCGGACGATGCGGAGCTTGATGATGAAGTCGTCCACCAGCTCCTGGGCCTGCTCCTCGGTGAGGCGGCCCGCCTCGATGTCGCGCTGGAGGTAGACGTCGACGAAGGTGGAGGTGCGGCCCAGCGACATGGCGGCGCCGTTCTGCTCCTTCACGGCGGCCAGGTAGGCGAAGTACAGCCACTGGATGGCCTCGCGGCCGGTGGCGGCCGGGCCGGAGATGTCGTACCCGTACGAGGCGGCCATCGCCTTGAGCTCGCCGAGCGCCCTGATCTGCTCGGACAGCTCCTCGCGGAGGCGGATGGTCTCCTCGACCGCGGCGGGGTCCTGCGGGAGCGCGTTGAGCTCGTCCTTCTCGTCCTTCTTGGCGGCGATGAGGCGGTCGACGCCGTAGAGCGCGACGCGGCGGTAGTCGCCGATGATGCGGCCGCGGCCGTAGGCGTCCGGGAGTCCGGTGACGATGCCGGCCTTGCGGGCGGCGCGGATCTCGGGGGTGTAGGCGTCGAAGACACCGGCGTTGTGGGTCTTGCGGTAGTCGGTGAAGACCTTCTCCAGCTCGGCCGAGACCGGGTAGCCGTAGGTCTCCAGGGCGCCGGCGACCATGCGCCAGCCGCCGTACGGCATGATCGCCCGCTTCAGCGGGGCGTCCGTCTGGAGGCCGACGATCAGGTCCTTGTCGCGGTCGATCCAGCCGGGGGCGTGGGCGGTGATGGTGGAGGGGATGTCGTGGGCGACGTCGTAGACACCCTTCTCCCGCTCCTCGGGGAAGCGGTCCGTGATCGCCTTCCACACGGCGGTGGTGCGCTCGGTGGGACCGGCGAGGAACGCGTCGTCGCCCTCGTAGGGGGTGTAGTTCTGCTGGATGAAGTCGCGGACGTCGATGGCGTCACGCCACAGGCCGCCCTTGAAGCCCTCCCAGGCTCCGCCGTTCACGGTCGTCTCCGTACGAGCAGCAGTCATGACCCGCAACCTTCCGAACTCGCCTCATTGCTTGCTTCCATTGCACGCCTTTTGATCGATCATTTGGCGCCGCATTGGTCCCCTCCTGCGGACCGGAGGTCCCGCCCGCCACCGGACCCACCCCTCGGAAACCGGCTTGACCTGCGGTTTCCCCTGTGACCTTGGGCCCTCGTGAGCTTGTGAATGCATTCACAAGAATGTGGTCAGCAGCATGCCCGAGGCCACCGCCACACCGGTGGTCACCAGTCCCGGCACCATGAACGAGTGGTTCACCACGAACCGGCCCACCCGGGTCGTGCCGGTGCGGTCGAAGTTGATGGCCGCGATGAAGGTGCCGTACGTGGGCAGCAGGAAGTACCCGTTCACGGCCGGCCACATGGCGATCAGCAGCGGCGCCGGGATGCCGAGGGCCACGCCCAGCGGCATCAGCGCCTTGGTGGTGGTGGCCTGGCTGAACAGCAGCGCGGACAGCACCAGCAGCACCACCGCGAAGAACCAGGGGTGGCTCCGGGCCACCCCGCCCAGGGCCCCGGTGATCCGGGCCTCGTTGGCACCGATGAAGGACAGCCCCAGCCAGGACAGCCCGAAGACGCCGATCACGGCCACCAGGCCCGACCGCGCCACGTCCGTGCCCGGGATGCGCCGCGCGTCCACCCGGCACACCAGGAGGATCAGCGCCGCCACGGCCATCATCAGGACCTCGATGGTCGCGGGCATCCCCAGCGGCCCGCCGTCGCCCGCGGCGGGCCGCAGCGCCGGGAAGAGCCCGCTGACCACCACGGCCACGGTGCCGCCCAGGAAGAGGTACGCCGACCAGCGCGCCCGGGGCGGCAGGGGCGGCCGCTCCGCGGCGGCCGCGGTCACCGGCTCGATCTCGCCCGCCGCGAGCCGCCGGAGGTACTCGGGGTCCGCGTCCAGCTCCCGGCCGATCCGGGACTGCACGGTGGCCGCCGCCAGCACGCCCAGGAGCGTCGCGGGCACGGCCACCGCCATGATCCGGGGGAGGTTCCACCCGTCCCCGTCGAACATCACGATCATGGCGGCCATCGCCGCCGAGACCGGGGACGCGGTGATGCCGAAGGTCGCGGCGATGGAGGAGACGGCGATGGGCCGCTCGGGCCGCACCCCGCCCTCCCGGGCCACGTCGTGGATCACCGGCAGCAGCGGGTAGAAGACGTGGGCCGTGCCGGCGCCCAGTGTGAAGGCCCAGGAGACCAGCGGGGCGATGAAGGTGACCCGGCGGGGCCTGCTGCGGATGGCCCGCTCGGCCACCCCCACCAGGTGGTCCACACCGCCCGCGGCCTCCATGGCCGAGGCCGCCATGATCACCGCCAGGATGATCAGCATGACGTCGACGATCCCGCCGGTGTCGGCGGGCGTCACGCCGAAGAAGGTGGCCAGGACGAAGACGCCGACCGCGCCCCACAGCCCCATGGCCACCCCGCCCTTGCGTGAGCCGAGGGCGATGGCCGCGACCATCACCCCCAGCTGGAGCAGCATCGAGAGCACGGGATCAGCTCGGCGCCTCGGCACCCTTGCGGGCGTAGAACCACCAGGCCACCACGATGCAGCTGGCGTAGAAGCCGACGAAGCCCCACATCGCGCTGGTCACCGCGAAGTTGGCGAACATCGCCGGGATGAAGAAGAAGCCGTAGGCGGCGATCGCGGCCGTGAAGCCGGTGACCGCGCCGGACTCGATCTCGGCCTGCTTCAGGGCCCTGGCGTACTCGGGGGTGCCCTCGGTCAGGCCCTTCAGGTGCTGCCCGCGGAAGATCACCGGGATCTGCCGGAAGGTCGAGCCGTTGCCGATGCCGGAGAAGAAGAACGCCGACAGGAAGCAGAGGAAGAAGCCGTAGAAGTTGCCCTCGCCGCCGCCGGCCGGCAGGAAGTTGATCACGCCGATGATCGAGAGCGCCATGCCCGCGAAGGACAGGATCGTCACCCGCGCGCCGCCCAGCTTGTCGGCGATCCAGCCGCCCGCCCACCGGGCGAGCGCACCCAGCGCCGGGCCCATCCAGGCGTACGTGGCGACCGAGTAGGCCGGGAAGGTGGTCTTGATCAGCAGCGGCAGGGCCGCCGCGAAGCCGATGAAGGAGCCGAAGGTGCCGACGTACAGCCAGGTCATCAGCCAGTTGTGCTTGCGCTTGAAGATGATCTTCTGCTGGCTGAAGGGCGTCGAGGCGACCTTCAGGTCGTTCTGGCCGAACCAGGCCACCGCCGCCAGGACCACCAGCACCGGCACCCACACGAAGGCGGCGTTCTGGAGGTAGATCTCCGAGCCGTTCGCCTTCTTCTGGCCCGCGCCGATCGCCAGCACCGAGGAGGTGATCAGGATCGGGGTCAGCAGCTGCACCACGGAGACGCCCAGGTTGCCCAGGCCGCCGTTGATGCCGGTGGCGTTGCCCTTCTCCTGCTTGGGGTAGAAGAAGCCGATGTTCGCCAGCGAGGACGAGAAGTTGGCGCCGCCGATGCCGCAGAGTGCGGCGATCGCGATCATCACGCCGTACGGGGTCTCCGGGTTCTGCACCGCGAAGCCCAGCCACAGCAGCGGGACGACGAGCACCACGGTGGAGATCGCGGTGAACCTGCGCTGGCCGATCATCGGGCCGAGGAAGGTGTAGAGGATCCGGGCGGTGCCGCCGGTGATGCCGGGCACGGCGGTCAGCCAGAACAGCTGGGACTGGCTGAAGCCGAAGCCGACGTCCTTGAGGTTGGTCGCGGTGATGCTCCACACCTGCCAGACCACGAAGGCCACGAGCAGCGCGGGGACCGCGATCCACAGGTTGCGGGTGGCGACCTTCCTGCCGGTGGACCGCCAGAAGGCGGGATCCTCCGGCGCCCAGTCGGTGATGGTGCGTCCTGGCCGGTACTGCTCGGGATCGGGCGATTGCGCACGTCCGCCCTGCGTCGTGCGCGCGTCCTGGATAGCGGAACTCATCGGATCTTCCCGGATGTCGATACGTTGCCTGACTTTTCCAGGATTCGCCCCGCCTGGGCCCTCACATCAGAGGCGAACGGGCCGCGGGGAGACGGAAAAGGTCCCGTCGCCCCACGGCCCGTCGGCACGTGCCCCGCGGTACTCAGGTCCGCAGCTCCAGCACCGGCAGCGCGACCTCCGGGTCGTCCAGACAGACGCCCGTCCGCAGGTCGAAGACCTGCTTGTGCATCGGTGAGGCCACCACCGGCACCCCGTCCCTGCTGCCCATGATCCCGTCGGCGATCACGTCCGCCCCGGAGAACGGGTCCCGGTTCCCGACCGCGTACACCGTGCCGGCGGAGTCCTTGAACACCGCGGCCCCGGTCCCGTCCGGCAGGACGGCGGCCCGCCCGCGCCCGGTCTCCAGCACCACGGCCGGCTCCCGCTCCCCGTCCTCGCCGTACGCCCCGAAGTCCACCGTGCCGAAGCGGTCCAGCGCCGCCGGGTCCTCCAGCACCGCCCGCCACTCGTCCTGGTACGCCGCCACGTGCCGCTCCATCTGCGCCTCCAGCTCCGCACAGATCCCCAGCGAGTCCTCGACCAGCACCTCCCGCAGGTGCGCCACGCCCGCCCCCGAGCCGCCCAGCCGCTCGACCCAGGCGGCCGTGCGCTCCAGCCGCTCGCCGGTGCGCACGTAGTACATGAGCAGCCGGTCGACCAGCGCGAACAGCTCGTCCGTCGCCAGGTCGGCGGCCAGCAGGTCCGCGTGGCGCGGGCTCGCGCCGCCGTTGCCGCCCACGTAGAGGTTCCAGCCGTTGGCCGTGGCGATCACGCCGACGTCCTTGCCGCGCGCCTCGGCGCACTCGCGCAGGCACCCGGAGACCCCGCCCTTGAACTTGTGCGGGGTGCGCAGGCCCCGGTACCGCAGCTCCAGGTCGACCGCCAGCCGGATCGAGTCGCCCTGCCCGAAGCGGCAGAAGCGGGCGCCGACGCAGGACTTCACCGCGCGCAGCGACTTCCCGTACGCCTGCCCCGACTCGAAGCCGGCGCCGCCGAGCCGCCGCCAGATGTCCGGCAGCTGCTCCCTGCGCACCCCGAAGAGCCCGATCCGCTGCGCGCCGGTGATCTTGGTGTAGAGGCCGTGGTCACGGGCCACCTCGCCGAGCGCGATCACCTGCTCGGGCGTGATCTCGCCGCCCGCGACCCGCGGCACCACCGAATAGGTGCCGTCCTTCTGGAGGTTGGCGAGGTAGAGGTCGTTCGAGTCCTGGAGGGCGGCCTGCTCCCCCGCCAGGACGTGCCGCAGCCCCAGCTCGGGCGCGAGCGCGGCCAGGACGTTCGCCACGACCGGCTTGCAGACCGCGCAGCCCTCGCCGCCCTTCCCGTGCCGCTCCATCAGCTCGGCGAAGGAGCGGATGCGTCCGCCGCGCACCTTGTCGTAGATCTCCGGCCTGGTCAGTCCGAAGTGCTCGCACAGGCCGCGCGGCTTCTCGATGCCGGAGGCGGCCAGTTCGGCGTCCAGCACCGCCTGGAGGGTGCCGGCGCAGCCGCCGCAGCCGGTGCCCGCCTTGGTGCAGCTCTTGATGCCGCCCAGGTCGGTCAGCGCCTCTGCCGAGACCGCCGCCCGTACCTGCCCCTTGGTGACGTTGTGACAGCTGCAGACCACCGCTTCGTCGGGCAGCGCGTCCGCGCCGGGCGGGGCCGCACCCCCCGTGGCGGGCAGGATGAACGCCTCCGGCGGGGCGGGCAGTTGCCGGCCCGCGTGCGGCTTGAGGGAGCCGTACGCCTCCGCGTCGCCGACCAGGATGCCGCCGAGCAGCCGCCCGTCGGGGCCGAGCAGCAGCTTCTTGTAGACGCCCTCGCGGGCGTCGGAGAAGACGACGGAGACCGCGCCGTCCCGGCCCTCGGGGGCGAAGGGGTCGCCGAACGACGCCACGTCCGCGCCCATCAGCTTGAGCTTGGTGGAGGTGTCGGCGCCGGTGAAGGTCAGCTCCCCCGCGCCCGCCAGCCGGTCCGCGACCGTCTCGGCCATCTGGTAGCCGGGCGCGACCAGTCCGTACACCCGGCCGTCCGCGGTCTGCGCGCACTCGCCGACGGCGTACACGTACGGGTCGCTCGTCCGGCAGTGCGCGTCCACGGCCACCCCGCCCCGGTCACCCACGGCCAGCCCGCACTCGCGGGCCAGCCGGTCCCGGGGCCGCACGCCCGCGGAGAAGACCACGACGTCGGCGCTGATCTCCTCGCCGCTGCTCAGCCGGAGGGCCCTGGCCCGGCCGTCCGCGTCCAGCTCGACGCCGGCCGCGCCGACGCCCGTGTGGACCGCGACACCCATGGACTCGATGGTGGCGCGCAGGGCCGCGGCGCCGCCGTCGTCCACCTGGAGGGGCATCAGCCGGGGCGCGAACTCCACCACGTGCGTGGTCAGTCCCAGGGTGCGCAGGGCGCCCGCCGCCTCCAGTCCGAGCAGCCCGCCGCCGACGACGACACCGGTCCTGGCGGTCCCGGCGTACGCGGTCAGGGCCGCCACGTCGTCCAGGGTGCGGTACGTGAAGCAGCCCGCGGCGCCGGCGCCCTCGACCGGCGGCACGAACGGGTACGAGCCGGTGGCCAGCACCAGGACGTCGTACCCGACCAGCGCCCCGGAGCGGGTGGTCACGGTCCGGGCGGCGGTGTCGACGCGCTCGGCCGGGTCGCCGAGCCGGAGGTCGACGCCGTGGCGCTCCAGGAAACCGGGGGCGACGAGGGAGAGGTCCTCGGGGGCGGTGCCGGTGAAGGCGGCGGAGAGGTGCACGCGGTCGTAGGCGGGCCGGGTCTCCTCGCCGAGGACGACCACCCGCCAGCCGGGGCCGTCCGGCCGGGCGGGGTCGGCGAGGGCGCCGCGCTCGGCGAGTGCCTCGAGCAGGCGGTGGCCCACCATGCCGTGGCCGATGAGCACGAGGGTCTGCATGGGTTCACTCCTCCGTTCCGGCCCCCGCCGTCCACGCTAGGCGCGCCGGTACGGGGTTCCGGCCCGGCGAAGGGCCCCGCCGCGAGGCCCTTCGGCCCCGGGGCACAGGGGCGCACGGCCCGCCTCCCCGGGCCGACCGCCGCCGCCGTCGCCCGGACCGGAGGCGTACGGTCGAGAGGTGTCCCGACGAGAGGAGGGCGGCATGCTCGTCATCGCCGTGCACGGGAGTGCCGATCCGGCCGCCGGGGCCACGGTGCGCCGGCTGGCGGACGCCGTCGCGGCCCGCACCGGAACGCGGCCGCGCATCGGGCACCTCGACGACCGGGCCCCGACCCTCGCCGACGCCGTCGCCGGGCAGCCCGGCGCCGTCGTCGTGCCGCTGCTGCTGGGCGACGGCTACCACCGCACCGTCGACATCCCGGCCGTGCTCGCCGGCACCGGCTGTGTCCTCGCCGAGGGCCTGAGCGGCGAGCCGGACGTCGCGCTCGCCCTGTACGACCGCCTGCGCGCGGCGGAGCGGCAGCGGGGCGGCCGCGCGGACGCCGTGCTCCTGGCCGGGGCCGGCTCCTCGCGCCCCGGCGGCAACGCGGGCACCCGCACCGCCGCCGCCCAGCTGGCCGCCCTCCTGGAGCGCGACCGGGGCACCACCCGGGTGACCTGCGCCTACCTGACCGCGGCCGAGCCGGACGTCGCCACGGCCCTGGCAGCGCTGCGCGCCGAGGGCCACCGGAGGGTCGCCGTCGCCGCGCACCTGCTGGCCCCCGGCCGGTTCACCCGGACGCTGGCCGGCGCCGGCGCGTGGGCCGTCACCGCACCGCTCGCGGACCACCCCCGGCTGGCCCGGCTGGTGCTGCGCCGGTACGAGGAGACGCGCGCCCGGCACCCGTACGCCCCCGGGGCCGGCCGGGCCGCCTGACGGGCGCCCCGCATCCCGCAACCGCCCGGCACCCGCCCCCCCCGGCACCGGCCACGACCCCCTCCCGCGCTCCCGGCGACCACCCGAGGCATGCCGGGCCGACCCGCCGCGCGTCCGGCCCGCCCGGACGGGCCCCTTCTGGTGTGCTGGGCGGCATGGCGTACCAACCGATGACCGCCCGCAGCCGCGACGAGGAACACCGCGCGGCCACCCCGCTGGAGCTCTTCTTCGACCTGTGCTTCGTCGTCGCCGTCGCGCAGGCCGGCAAACAGCTGGTGCACGCGCTGATCGAGGACCATGCGGCGGCCGGCATCACCGGCTACCTGTTCGTGTTCTTCGGGGTGTGGTGGGCCTGGATGAACTTCTCGTGGTTCGCCTCCGCCTACGACGTCGACGACGTGCCCTACCGGATCGCGACCCTGGTGCAGATCTCCGGCGTGCTCGTCTACTCGGCCGGCGTGCCGCGCGCCTTCAACGACAACGACTGGACCGTCGCGGTCCTCGGCTACGTGCTGATGCGTCTGGCGCTCACCACCCAGTGGCTGCGCGCCGCCGCCGGCGAGCAGGGGCCGGCCCGGCGCACGGCCCTCACGTACGCCGTCGGGCTGGTGATCTGCCAGGTGGGCTGGGTGGCCCTGCTGGCGGCACCGGAGAGCAGCAGGCGCTGGCTGTTCCTGGTGCTGGTCGTGGCCGAGCTGGCCGTGCCGATGGTCGCCGAGCGGGGCTTCGAGACGCCCTGGCACGCGCACCACATCGCCGAGCGGTACGGGCTGTTCACCATCATCGTGCTCGGCGAGACCATCGCGGCGGCGACCGTGGCGGTGCAGTCCGCACTCGACGAGCACGACGCGCTGGACGAGCTGCTGCCGATCGCGGCGGGCGGCCTGCTGATCGTCTTCGCGGCCTGGTGGATCTACTTCGCCGTGCCCGGCCACGAGATCCTCACCGGCAACCGCGAGGCCATCCCCTGGGGTTACGGACACTACGTGATCTTCGGGTCGGCCGCGGCGATCGGCGCCGGCATCGAGGTGGCCGTCGAGCACGCGACCGGCGAAGGGCACATCTCGCAGTTGGCCGCGAACCTGTCGGTGACCGTGCCCACCGCCCTGTTCCTGATCACCGTCTGGCTCCTGCACTCCCGCCACTTCAAGCAGGGCGCCGTCCAGCAGCTGGTCCTGCCGGTGTCCGCACTGGCCGTGCTGGCCTGTTCGTTCGCGGGCGATGCGGCGGTCCTGGTGGCCGGTCTGGTGTCGGCGCTGACGGTGGCCGTGGGCGTCGTGCTGACCGAGCGCACCGGTCCCCCCGCCCGGATGTCCGTGTGACGAGCGCCCGTGTCCATGTAAACGCGTCCCGCCTCACACGATGGGTGGAATCTGCCCGCCCATCCGCCGTACGGGCCCTCAACCCGCCCGGCGGCACGTGAGGATGACGGCCGTGACAGGGAACCTCGCCGATCCGGCGTTCTGGCAACTGGCCCCGGCCGACCGCCTCAGGGAGTTCGCGCGGCTGCGCGCCCTCGACGGGCCGGTCTACTTCAGCGAGCGGCCGACGTCCCGCCCGGCCACCGCCGGGGGTGCCCCCGGGCGGGGCCGGGAGCGCGGCCACTGGGCGCTGGTCCGGCACGCCGACGTGACCGAGGCCAGCCGGCTGCCGAAGGTCTTCGCCAGCGCGCCGGGGGTCACCACCCCCGAACCCGCGCGCTGGGTACGGGCCCTGTTCGGCGACTCGATGGTCAACCTGGACGGCGCGGACCACGCCCGGCTCAGGAAGATCGTCTCGCGGGCGTTCACCCCGCGGCTGCTGGCCGAGGCCGAGCGCGACATCCACAAGGTGGCCGCGCGGATCGTGGACGACATGCTCGACCGGCGCCCGGACGAGTTCGTCGCCGCCGTGTCCTCCCGGCTGCCGCTGGAGGTCATCTGCAACATGATGGGCATCCCGGAGGAGTACCGGCCGGAGATCGCGGACCGGGTCAACCACGCCTCGGAGAACATCGGCGTGGAGCGCGGCCTGGCGGCACGGCTGCGGATGCCCGGCCGGGGCCTGCGGGCGCTGGCGCGGATGCAGCGGATGGTCGCGGGCATCGGCCGCGAGCGCCGCCGCCACCCCACGGACGACCTGATCTCGGCCCTGGTGTGCGCGAACGTCGACGGGCAGGCGCTGGGCGCCCGCCAGCTGGGCGCCTTCTTCTCGCTGCTGATGGTCGCCGGGGTGGAGACCACGCGGAACGCCATCACCCACGGGCTGACCCTGCTCACCGACTTCCCCGACCAGCGCGAGCTGCTGCTCTCGGACTTCGAGCGGTACGCCGACGGGGCGGTGGACGAGATCATCCGGCACTCGACGCCGATCATCCAGTTCCGCCGGACGGTGACCGCGGAGCACACGCTGGGCGGGCACACCTTCCGGCCGGGCGACAAGGTGGTGCTGTACTACGCGTCCGCCAACCGCGACGAGGCGGTCTTCCCGGACCCCGACGCCTTCGACATCACCCGGAACCCCAACCCGCACCTCGGGTTCGGCGGCGGCGGCCCGCACTTCTGCCTGGGCGCGCACCTGGCGAAGGTGGAGATGAAGGCGCTGTTCCACGAGCTGCTGACCCGGCCGGTGGGCCTGCGGGCGGTCGGGCTGCCCGATCTCGCCGGCTCCAACTTCGACAACCGGGTCAGGTCGCTGCGGTTCGCGTTCTCCTGCCCGGGCGAGCGCCGGCCGTAGGGCCGCCGGCCGTCGTGCGGTGGCCAGGGCGACGGGGCCGGGGCGTACGGGGCCGGGGCGTACGGCGGGCGCGTACGGCGGCCCCGCCGCCGGCACCGGGGACGGGCCGCCACCGGGCAGGCTGGGAGCCCGGCGGCGGCCGCCCTCCCCGCGCCCCCGTCCGGGGAGGAACCGGGGAACTACCCGCTCACTTGCGGAGCTTGGTCACCGGCAGCAGACAGTGGGCGCTGCTGGTCAGCACCCCTTCGTCGCCCGCGAAGGCCTGGAGCTGCTCGGGGCTGACGGGGCGGCCCGGCGCGGCCTCCGGCCAGGGGCGGGTCGCGAACAGGAAGTACACCTGGCCGAGTTCGTCGGCGGCGGCCACCCACTCCGGCGGGGCGGGGCACTGCACGTTCATGCCCGGCATGGTGAGCACGGCCTGCTCGGCCTCGACCAGGACCGTGACCGGGAGGCTGGGCATCCGCGTGCCGTCGGTGACGACGTCGCCGACCGGCAGGCCCGTCTTCTCCAGCAGCGCCCGCACGGCCGCCTCGCCCGCCTCGGGCCCGTCCTCGCCGTCGCCGAGGGAGTAGGCGAGCAGGTAGGGGATGTCGTGGCCCTCCTCCGGGTCGCCGATCCAGGCGAGGACGGAAAGGGTGCCCAGCTGGTTCCCGCGTACCGCGGATTCGGTGTGAGTCGAAGTCATGCGCGGCACCCTAGTGGCATTTTCCTGCACCCTTTCCCGCCCCTTCACCCCCTCGGACTAGATCTGCCAGAAACCCTCTCCGGAATTCGGCTGCATGTTCGCGTCGCGGTACTGGAGACGGACGATGCGCACGTTCTCCGGAATTTCGAACACGACCCAGCCTTCGGCCTGCTCGCCGACGGCGAGGGAATCGAAGGGCAGGGGCTTCCCGGTGGTCAGTTCACCCGTGGGCACGGAGGGGTGGCGCCCCCCTTCCGCGTCGATCGCCCACATGCTCCCGAGCGCCCCGTACGAGGCACCCCCGACGTTGACGAACCGCATCCCGGCACCCACCCAGCGCTTGCCCGCGGCGGGCGCGTACTCCTTGGCGGCGCTGACCGCCGGGTCGACGTAGGCGTGCAGGACGACCTGGAGGTGACGGCCCAGCTCACGCCCCCGGAAGGTCACGGTGTCCCCGATCCTGGCCGCCCCCGCCCGGCTGCCGGCCCGTTCCTGTCCCCGCACCACCGCGTCCGCGGCGTCGGCGCCCTCCGCGTCCGCGCCGCCCCGCGCGTCGTCGCGCCCGGTCAGCGGGGGCGCGACGGCGGGGGCACCGCCCGCACCCCCCGGGGAGCTCTGGCACGCGGCGGACCCGAGCAGCAGAAGGGGGAGGAGGGCCAGGGAGAGGGGCGCGGCTCGACGCATGGGGGGTCCCTTCCGGGGATTCGAATTCCCGCCATACTCACGCGGTCGCGCGGACAAATGCACCCAACGACACGGGGCACGGCGAGTGAGATCGACCCGCGCGATCAGCACAATTCGATTCGGCGGCGTACCGCCGCCGCTCCCCCCACCCCCGGAAGGCATCATGCGCATTACCGGACTCGCCCTGGCCGCCCTGGCCGCACTGGCGACCTTCACCTCACCCGCCGTCGCCGACGCATTCTCCGGTGAGATTTCCGTACAGGACGAAGTGCACATCGCACCCGACGGTACGGTCACCCTTTCCGGCACCTACCGGTGCTCCGGTGCGTCACCCGAGCGGGCGGTCTTCCTGACCAGCAGCCTGGAGCAGAACGGCCGGCAGATCGGCTTCGGCTCGACCGACGCGGTCTGCGACGGGGCCGAGCACCCGTGGTCCAGCAGCGGTCCCGTCGAGCCGCTGGGCGGCGACCTGGGCTTCCGCGAGGGTCCGGCGCGGGTGCAGGCCCGGCTGATGACCCTGGAGAACTCCGGCTGGCTGCCGCTGCCCCGCGGGCTGGCCGGCCACGAGGAGGGGGTCGCCCTCGTCGACCACCGGTTCTGAGGACGGCCGCGCGTGCGGCGCCGGCGCCGCCGCGCCTACGGGCACTCGGCGCCGACGCCCACGACCGACATGTACGCCACCGTGCGGCAGCCGGGTCCCTCCGGGGCCCGGTCCGCCGTCCGCGCGGCGGCGAGCGGCAGTGCGACGACCGCGAGGACGAGGAGCAGCAGCCCCGTCAGGGCTCCCTTGGTCATCCACCGCATGGCTGAATCCGTTCCATACGCCGATGGTCACCCGGCGCGGCCGGGCCCACAACTCGGCGTTACCGTCCGGACACGCCGGGCGATCCACCGCGCCGGGGCACCGGCGGCTCCGGGCCCCCTCAGCCGCCCTCGACGGGGCCCGAGAACTCGCACCACACGGCCTTGCCGTCACCCCGGGACTCCACGCCCCAGTGCGTGGCCAGCGCGTCCACCAGCAGCAGCCCGCGTCCCGTGGTGGCCGCCTCGCCCGGCGAGCGCCGCCGCGGCCACACGCTGGAACGGTCCTTCACCCAGAGCCGGATCCGCCGGACCGGCTCCGGCAGCACCTCCATGGTCAGCACCGCGCCGCCGTCGGTGTGCAGCAGGGCGTTGACCAGCAGTTCCCCGGCCGCGAGTTCCACGTCGTCGGCCAGCTCCGGCATGCCCCAGTCCCGCAGCGCCTGGCGCAGCGCGTACCGGGCCTCGGAGAGCCCCTCCGGGTCCGCCTGGTGCACGTACTGGTGGATCCGCGGGGCGCGGTGGGTACCCGGGTCGGGCGCCCGGCGCAGCACCAGCAGCGCCACGTCGTCGCCCGAGCCCCAGCGCTCCCAGAGCCGGTCGGAGAGGTGGTCGGCCAGTGCGCCGGCCTCCTGGGGGCCGCTCCTGACCGCGTGGGCCAGGGCCTCCATGCCGGCCGTGATGGCGGTGCCGGGCTCCTCCACGAGGCCGTCCGTGCAGAGCACCAGCGTCTCGCCGGGCACCAGGTCGAGCCGGGTCTCGGGGAACTCCTCCTGCTCGAAGACGGAGGCGAGCCCGAGGGGCAGCCCACCGCGCAGGTTCGGCCAGCCGGTGCGTCCGTCGGTGTGCCGGATCAGGGGGCCGAGGTGGCCGGCGCGGACCGCCCGTACCCCGCCCGTCTCCAGGTCGACCTGGGCGTACGTACAGGTCGCGAAGCGCTCGGTGTCGAGTTCCGCGAGGAACCGCGAGGCCCTGGCGAGCACCGTCGACGGCGGGTGCCCCTCGCCCGCGTACGCGCGCAGCGCGATCCGCAGCTGGCCCATGATCGCGGCCGCGTGGGTGTCGTGGCCCTGTACGTCGCCCACGACCAGGCCCACCCGGTCGCGGGGCAGGGCGATCACGTCGTACCAGTCGCCGCCGACCTCCCGGCCGCTCCACGCGGAGTGGTAGCGGACGGCGATCTCCCCGCCGCTGATCTCCGGGATCCGGCGGGGCAGCATCGCCGCCTGGAGGCCGGTGGCGAACTCGCGCTCCTGGTCGAAGAGCAGGGCCCGCTGGAGCGACTGCGCGACGATGCCGGCGAGGCCGAGGCAGAGGTTGCGCTCCTCGGGGCTGAACTCGCTGCGCCTGCGGTAGAAGAGCACCAGCCCGCCGATGGCGGTGTCCTGGGCGATCAGGGGGAGGTAGGCGGCCGCGTCGAACTCGATCCGCCGCAGGTAGTCGCCGAGCAGCGGGAACTCGTCCGCGAGGGCGTGCAGCGAGGTCACGAAGCGGGCCCGGCGGGTGAGCACCGCCTGCGAGAGGGGCAGCGAGCCGTCCAGCCGGGTGTACCGGCGCTCGTCGAGGATGTCCAGGGACTCCCCGCTGAGCGCGATGATCTTCATCGTGCCGTTCTCGGCGAGGCCCAGGGCCAGCCCGTCCGCGCCCAGCCGCTCCAGCGCGCCGGCACCGGTCAGCACGGCGGTGACGTCGTCGACCGTGACCGCCCGCGAGAGGGCCTCGGTGGTGCGCTGCACGATCGTGGTCTGCTTCGCGCGGGCCGCCTCCAGCTTGCGCAGCAGCGTGGAGTGCGCGAGCTCGGCGGTGGCGTTGCGGACGATCCCGAGGATCCGGCGGCCCTTGCCGTCCCCGTCGCGCATGATCCGGCCCTGGGTGTGGGTCCACTGCTCGGTGCCGTCGCGCCGCTGCACGGTGAAGTACGAGCCGTACTCGGTGTCGCCGGCGTCGAGGGCGGCCTGCACCACGGCCTGGAGCCGCGTCCCGTCCTCCGGGGCGATCCGCAGGCCCAGGCCGGAGGCGGTGTGGTCGAACTCCTCCGGCTCCAGGTCGAAGACCGACAGGGCCCCGGCGTCGAGGTCGAGCCGCCCGGTGTCCAGGTCCCAGTCGAAGCTGCCCATCTTGTTCAGGGCCAGCCGCTCCCCGGGTCCGACGGCGGGCACCGCCACCGGGCCCCGTTCCTCCGCACCCGACTCAGCCTCCGCCATGGGACTCCCTCCGGACGCTACGGACGTCGGACGCTACGGACCGGGCCAGCACGGCTGGGAGATCAGCCGTTCCCATTCTGGGTCAGGATGCCCGGGAAGGGTCCTCCCGGCCTCCCGCCACCGTCTGACCAGCGACAGGTAGATGGTGGACTGGTCCGGGTACGCCGGGGGCGCGGCGGGTCCGGCGTACGGCCGGGCTTCCACCCGGCTGGCCGGAATGCGCACCCAGCCCCGCCCCTCTGCTCGGTCCGGGCTCATCGCCGACCCCTCTCACCGCACGGACGACGTCGGGTACCCGGCTCCCCGCCCCGTACCGGTGGAGCGGGCGCGGGAGGAACCGGGCAGCGGGCCCCGGCCTCCGAGGCGCCGCCTGACTCCTCCCACCAGTCTCCCCGCAGCGAAGCCCGCGCCGTGCACGAATCGCATGGAAGGGCCGAATGAGGGAGCGGTGAGCAGCCCCGCGAAGAACAGTCCGGGGTGCGAGGACTCGAAGCCGGCGGTCAGCTCGGGCGTCCCGCCCGTGCCGACCCGCCGCAGCCCGGCCCGCAGCCCGTCGTCCAGCAGGTCCAGGCGCGCCAGGTCCGGTACGAAGCCGGTCGCCGCGATGACGTGCCCGGCCTCCAGTACGACGTCCTCGCCCCCGGCGGTGGTCAGCGCCAGCCGGGTCCGCGACCCCGCGGGCACCGCCCGAAGCAGCCGGTGCCCCAGCAGGACCGGCACCCGCTCCTCGAAGCGCTCCCGCAGCCACCAGGCTCCCGCCGGGCCCAGGGCGGTGGCGGCGATCCGCTCGCGCCGGGCGGCCGGGAGCCGCCGTACGGCGCCGGGCAGCTCGGCGTACACCCAGTTGCGCCAGCCGGTGCCCAGGCCGCTGTGCGGGTCCCGCATCCGCCGCAGCGGGCTGCGGGACAGGGGCTTGGCCGGGGTGTTCCAGTTGAGCCGCCCGGCCCGGGCCACCAGCCGGGGCCGGGCGCCCAGCTCGGCCAGCAGCGTGGCGGTCTCCATCGCCGCCTGGCCGCCGCCGACGACCACCACGTCCTGGCCGCGGAAGCGGCCCAGGTCCCGGTGGCCGCTGCTGTGCGAGCAGTGCTCGCCCGGCAGGGCGCGCAGGGCCCGGGGGTAGTGCCGGAAGGGCATCACCCCGACGGCCAGGGCCACGGTCCTGGCGAGCAGCGGCGGCCCCTCGTCGGTGGTGACGCGGAAGCCGGCGCCGTGCGGGGCGACGGCGGTGACCGTGCGCTCCTCCACCTCGGGGACGGCGTGCCGGGCGAACCAGAGCCCGTACTCGCTGAAGGCGCTGATCGGCAGCGGCCGGCCGTGCTCGGCGACCAGGCCGCGGCCGGCGCAGTAGTCGGCGAGGGTGTGGCGCCCGGCGGGGTCGGAGAGGTTGGAGGCCCAGGGCTCGGACTTGAGGAACATGCCGCCGGGCATGTGGTCGCGCCAGGACTCCATGGGGCGGCCGAGCACCCGGACGGCCAGTCCGGCGGCCGCCGCGTGGGCGCCGATCGACAGCCCGTAGGGGCCCGCTCCGATCACCACGAGGTCGTCCGTGCGGTTCATGGGATCACGCCCTTTTCGTCGGTGGGGCATCGGTCGTGCCGGTTCATCGGGCCGTACCGGGTCAGCGGGTCGCCGGGGCGCGCTCGGGGCGGTCCCGGACGGTGTCGGAGGGTGCGGGGGCCGGGGCGCTGCCGGGCGCCCGCAGGGGGTGCGCGGGTGCGGGCAGCGGGTCGCCGCCCCGCTGCCGGGGCGCCCGTACGACGGCGCGCGGGGCCCGTACGAAGGCCCGGGGCGCCGCACGTACGAAGGCCCGGGGCACCCGTACGACGGCGCGGGCCGTCCGCCGGCCCCCGGCGGGCACGCCCCGCAGCGCCCCCCACAGGCGGCGGCCCCCCTTGTGCAGGCCCCGGCCCAGGAAGGCGCGGGCCATGGCGAGGAAGGGCAGCGGGTCGTCCGCGGCGAACCAGGCGGGCTCGATCCGCCCGCCGGCCCGGCGGGGGGCGGCGCCCCGGGTGGCCAGGGCGGCGAGCAGGGCGTAGTTCTCGGCGACGAACACCCGGCCGGGACCGCCCGCCCGCTCGGGCACCGGCTGCCCGGTGAGGTCGAGGTACATGGCGCGTACGACGTCGAGTCCCGCGGTGTCGGTGAAGAGCCGGAACTGGGCGCCGGGCCGGGGGTTGAAGTCCAGCAGCCGGAGCCGGCCGCGCTCGTCCCGGCGGAAGTCGAGGTCGAGGATGCCCTGGTAGCCCAGGCGGGCGGCGAGGCGCAGCCCGGCCTCCTCGGCGGCCGGGTCGGGCAGCCAGCGGCCGACGGCGGTGAGGCCGGTGCGCACCGGCCAGGACAGCTCCTTGCGGCCCGAGCCGGTGAGGAGCGGCCGGCCGCCGCGGGCGAAGGCGCCGTGGAAGAACCAGTCGGTGTCGGGGCCGCCGGGCAGGAAGCGCTGGAGCAGCAGGGGGCTGCCCGCCTCGGGGGTCCGCTCGTACAGCCGCCGCGCCTCGGCCGCGGTGGTGACCAGGGTCGTGCTGCGCAGCCCGCTGTCGGGGGGCAGCAGCCAGGGACGGCTCCACTTGGCGACGGCGGGCAGGCCGAGGCGCCAGGCGGCCTCGGCGGCCTCGGCTCCGCTGGCGGGGACGACGGTCTCGGGGTGGCCGACGTCCCAACGGGCGCAGAGGGCGGCGAGTTCGGCCTTGTCGGCGACGCGGGCGGGGAGTTCGCCGGGCTGGGAGGGCAGCAGGTAGCGGCCGGCGAGGAGGGGGGCGATGCGGGAGACCGTGATGGCGCCGAGGTCGTCCATGGCGAAGAGCACCGCGGGCCGTCCGATGCGTTCCGACACGCCGGTCAGGCAGGCCAGGAGGGCGTCCGGTCCGGGGTCGCCCGCGGGGGCCGGATGGGCCGCCCGCAGGTGGCGCGAGCGGGCCACCGGTCCGCCGTCCGCCTCGACCACGGCGTGCACCTCGACGCCCTGGCGGCCCAGGGATCTGACGGCGCCGAGGGTGCCGTGGTGGAAGGGGTTGCGGTCGAGGCGCAGCAGAACTGCGGGCACATCGGTGGCGAACACGGCCATGGGAACGCTGTCTTTCACCTAGTCGGAGCAAGCGGAGGGGGTTGGCAGTCGCTAATGGCCCATCAACGGACCACCGGACAGGCCATTAGTCGGATTGGCTGCCTAACGTCTTTGCTAAGCGCATCGATTCAGGAAGCCTCTGGAGCCGCCATGTCCTCTCACCGCCGCAGACTGGCGAGCACCTGCCTCGGGACGGTCACGGCCGGCCTGCTCGCCACCGGTGCCGCCCTCGCCGCCGCGCCCGACGACGGGCCGGGGAAACAGGGTGTGGCGGGCGACACCGCCATGGGTGCCTATCTCCACTACGGGGCACCGGGCGTGGACCGCATCCCCCAGTTGTCCTCCTGGCTGGGCGGCACCGAACTGCGCGTCGGGCACACGTACTTGCCCGGCGACGCGTGGTCGAACATCGAGGGCGCCCCGAACTTCCTGGACAGCTGGGCGAAGTGGCGCAGGGCCAAGGCCGACCGGCTCTTCGTCCTCAACGTCCCGATGCAGGAGCGGAACGAGGCCGGCGTCCCCGACCACCAGGTCGCCCAGCTCATCAGGTCGGGCGCGCAGGGCGCGTACGACCACCACTTCAGGAAGCTCGCCGAGCGCCTGGTGGACCTGGGCGTGCCGGACACGGTGATCGTGCTCGGCTGGGAGATGAACGGCGTGACGTACACGCACCGGTGCGCGCCCGACCCGGAGAACTGGAAGGCGTACTGGAAGCGGATCGTCACCACGATGCGCTCGGTGCCCGGCCAGAAGTTCCGCTTCGACTTCGCCCCCAACCGGGGGACGGACGCCATCGGGTGGACCCGCTGCTACCCGGGCGACGACGTGGTCGACATCATCGGCATGGACTCGTACGACCAGGCGCCGGGGCGCACCTTCGACGAGCAGATCAGCCAGCCGTACGGGCTCCAGCAGCACGTGGACTTCGCGAAGGAGCACGGCAAGCTCATCTCGTACCCGGAGTGGGGGCTGTTCCGCAACGGCGACAACCCCGAGTACATGCGGCGCATGCTCCAGTGGATCAAGCAGCACAAGCCGCTGTACCACACGATCACGGACTACTGCCCGCACGGCGTCTGGCAGTGCGGGCAGAACCCGCGCTCCTCGCAGGTGTTCCGCGAGGAGCTCTCGTACAAGCCGCCCGTGGTCACGCCGCCGGTCGTGACACCGCCGGTCGTCACCCCGCCGGTCGTCACCCCGCCCGTGATCACGCCGCCGGTCGTCACCCCGCCGGTGGTCACCCCGCCGGTGGTCACCCCGCCGGTGGTCACCCCGCCGGTCATCACACCCCCGGTCATCACACCCCCGGTGGTCACGCCCAAGCCCAGCCCGGTCGATCCCTCGCCCAAGCCCTCGCCCCTCAACCCGTCGCCCAAGCCCAGCCCGGTGAACCCGACCCCGAAGCCGAGCCCGGTGAAGCCGACGCCCAAGCCCTCGCCCGAACCGCCGCAGCCCAAGCCGCCCGTCGAGCGCGAATGGTGCATGCCGCTCGACTTCGGCGACTGGTTCGACGAGATGTTCGGCAGCAAGAAGATCTGCTGGACGTGGGACTGGGACGAGGGAGACGGCTGGGACCAGCGCGAGGACTGGAACAAGGGAGACGACTGGGACAAGGAGGACGGCTGGAGCGGCAAGGACGACTGGGACACCAACGAGCCCGACGACAGCAGCTGGTGGCCGTTCTAGCCCCCACCTCACCGCCGGACCCCGTCCACCCGCCACTCGTTGATCCGGGCCCGCCAGTCGCGGGCGGCGGGCAGCGCCTCCCGCAGGGCGCCGACCGCCCGCTCGCGCCCGGAGACCTGCGACTCGTGCAGCCGCAGCAGCGGCAGGTGCGAGGAACGGGCCAGCAGGAACCGCTGGTTGACCACCGTCTCCGGCCGCCAGTGGTTCTTGTACGGCTCGCTGCCGCGCAGCAGGCTCAGCACCCCCCGCCCCCGGGCGTGGGCGTGCTGGGCCTCGTGCCGCAGCAGCATGGTGACCACGTCCACCTTCCGGGCCCGCAGCTCGGGATCGGCCCCGTACAGGTAGCCGCCGGTCAGACCGGCCGACAGCAGCGTCAGACTGGCGGCGACCACCCGGCCCTCCAGCCGGAACTCCGTCAGCCGGGCGTCACCCGTCCGCACCATCCGCCGCGCGGCCCTGATCAGGTGCTCCGAGAACCGCGGCTTCACGTGCTCCGGGGTCACCCCGCGCCCCCGCCACTGCTCCTCGTGCAGCCGCAGCAGGGTGCGCACCGTATCCGGCACCTCGTGCTCGGAGACCTGGTGCTCCTCGATCCGCAGCGCGTCGATCTTGCGGACCTTGGCCCGGGTGCGCTGGGCGCCCGCCGACGGCATCCGCTTGACCAGGTCCTCGAAGGAGAGCACCGGGAACTCCGCGCAGGACGAGTCGGGCAGCACCGCGTGCACGCCCTCCCACTCCCGCACCACCCGCTCCGCCGCGGCCCCCGGCCGCACCTCCCGCAGGTCCACGACCACCCCGCGCGCGGCCCGGTGCAGCCCCCGGGCCAGCGCCGGCACGACCTCCGCCGCGTGGGCGTCGTCCACCAGCACGTCGCAGTAGTCGGTGATGCCCCCGCCCAGCGGCACCAGCAGCGGCAGCGGCCGGTGCACCAGCGTCAGGGGGGCCGCGCCGACCAGCTCGCCGGCCCGCCGGACCAGCACGATCCGCAGCCGGCCCTCCCTGCCGTACGACAGCCACCAGGAGTGCAGCCAGGCGTGGCTCTGGAAGGGCGTCGCGGTGGGACAGGCGCGCATCAGCCGGTTCCACTCCGCCTCCAGGGCCGCGAACTGGCGGGGGTCCCGGCACAGGGTCACCGACAGCTCCCGGGACCCCGGTGCGGCCGGGGCCCCCGGGGAGCCGGCCGTCATCGCACCGGCTCCTTCTCCTTCGCGGCGGCGGCCGCGGCGGCCTCGGCGGCCTCTCCGTGGGCCGGGCCGGGCAGCGAGGTCACGCCGGTGACCGGCGCGGGTGCCGCCTCCGCGGCCGGCACGGACCCGTCCCGGCGCCGGCCACCGGGCCTGGTCAGCAGCACCAGGCCGCCGATCAGGCCGCCCGCGCACAGTCCCACCGCGGCGCTGACCGTGGCCGAGGGCGAGGCGGGCTCGGACGGGGCGACGGCCTGGTTGAACAGCAGGAGCTGGACACCGGTGTTCTTGGCCGCCTGATTGCTGCTCAGGGAGAGCGCGTCGGCCACCGCGTTGGCGATGTCGGCGGCCTCGGACGCCTTGCCCGAGGTGCCCGTGATCGCGATCATCGGCGACTCGGGCGAGGTCTCGGCGCGCACCCGGGTGCGCAGCTGCCGCGCCGGGATCCCGGCCCGCGGCTGCGCGTAGGCGAGGGTCGAGGCGCTGGTCGCGATGCGCGCGTACGCCTGGGCGAAGCCGAGGGCGGTGGCCGGCTCGGTGGTCTCGTCGGGGACGGCGACCACGTAGCTGGTGGCCGCGTACTCGGGGGCCTTCAGGACCCCGTACGCGCCGCCGGCCGCCAGGCCCAGGACGGCGCAGGCGGGCAGCGGCCACCACGCGGGCGGCGGGAGCAGCCGCCGGCGTGCTCTGCGGGCGCGCCGGGGCGGCCCGGCGGGCTCGTCGGCGGGCGTGCTCTTCCGGTCGTTCTTGGCGGTGCCGGACTCGGCCATGTGCGTACTCACTTCTTCGAGGACGGTGAGGTCTTGGAGGTCTGCGAGGGGGACGGGGAGTGCGGGACGTGCGGGGTCCGGGGGGCACCCGGCAGCAGGGGGGCGGGGGCGAGCACCTGCGCGTACACCCGCAGCAGGGCCTCGGCGCTGTGCGCGATGTCGTAGCGGTGCACGACGGGCGGCGCGGGCAGCCGCCGGGGGCCGGCCGCCGCGTGCTCGCGCAGCGCCGCCGCCAGCTCGTCCGGGCCGGGCCCGATGCGGCGGGCACCGGGGGCCTGGGAGGCGGGCAGGTCGTCGACGGCCGGGCAGGTCACGTGGAGTACGGGCAGCCCGGCGGCCAGCGCCTCGACCACCGCCAGCCCGAAGGCCTCCTCGCGCGAGGGCGAGACGAACACGTCCATCGCCGACAGCAGGGCCGGGACCCCGGGCGTACGGCCGTCCGGCCCGTCGCCCAGCGGGTCCCGCTCGCCGAGCAGGTGCACCCGGTCCGCCGCGCCGAGCTCCGCGGCGAGGGCCCGCAGCGCCGCCCGCTCCGGCCCCTCCCCCGCGATCACCAGGTGCACCCCGGGCAGCGCGGCCACGGCCCGCACCAGTACGTCGAACCGCTTGCCCGGCACCAGCCTCCCGACCCCGCCCACCACGAAGGCGTCGTCCGGCAGTCCGGTGCGGGCCCGGGCGGTGCGCCGCGCCTCCGGGTCGAAGCGGAACCGCACCGCCTCGATGCCGTTGGGCACCACGTGCAGCCGCGCCTCCGGCACGCCCCACCCGCGCAGCCGGGCGGCCACCGTGTCGGAGACGGCGACGGTCGCCCCGCCCAGCCGCTCGCTCGCCAGGTACAGCGCGCGCACCCCGCCGCTCAGCGGCCGGCCCTCGATCTCCGCGTCCCCCAGGGAGTGTTCGGTCGCGACGGTGGCGCCCACCCCCGCGAGCCGGGCCGCGAGCCGCCCGTACACGCACGCCCGGTACAGGTGGGTGTGCACGAGGTCGTACCGGCCCCGGCGGATGAACCGCACCAGCCGCGGCAGGGCCCGCAGGTCGCGGTTGCCGGTCATGCCGAGGTGCACCACCCGCACCCCGTCGGCACGCAGCCCCTCGGCCACCGGCCCGTCGTTGGTCAGGGTGAGCACGTCGCAGTGCACCGGCAGGTGCCGCAGCAGCAGCCGCAGCTGCTGCTCGGCGCCGCCGACCCCGAGGCCGGTGATGATGTGCAGGGCCTTCACGAGGCGGCTCCCAGCAGGTACCTGGCGCGGTGGCGCAGCCGCTTGACCCGCAGCCGGGCGGCGCCGTCGGCCTGGCTGACGTGGGTACGGGGCATGGCGTACGCGCCGCCGAGCCGGCCCGGGTCGATGGCCACGGCGTACGCGTACCCGGCGGCCCGGGCCGCCTCGACGACCCGGCGGTCCACGGTCCCGTACGGGTAGCAGAACCCCGCGGGGGCGGTGCCGGTGATCTCGCGGAGCGCCTCGCGGCTGCCGCTCAGCTCCTGCTCCAGCACGTCGTCCGGGGCGGTGGTGAGGTCCTGGTGGAGCAGCCCGTGCGAGCCGATCTCCTGGCCGGCCGCCGCGATCCGGCGCACGTCCTCGGCCGTGAGCAGCGGCTTGCGCGGGCCCAGCGGGTCCCAGACGTTGTCGGTGCCGAGCCGGCCGGGCAGCACGAAGACGGTCGCCGTGCACTCGTACCGGCGCAGCAGCGGCAGCGCCCCGCTGAGGAAGTCGGTGTACCCGTCGTCGAAGGTCAGCCCGACCAGCCCGGCGCCGTGCCCGGCCGCGCGGGCGGCCCGCAGCTCGGCGACCGAGACCCCCCGCAGCCCCCGGGAGCGCAGCCACAGCAGCTGCTCCTCCAGGGCGGTGGGCGTGACGGTGATCCCGTACGGGTCCTCGGCCGGGTCGGTGAACTCGGCGACCGAGTGGTACATCAGCACCCAGGGGGTCCTGGGTGCGTGCTTCGCGCGGGGGCGCGGCGCGGGGCGCGAGGCGCTGGGTGTCGCCGTGTCAGCGGACATGACGGAACCTCTGGGTGATCGTGGCGGGCAGGGCGTTGACGTCGAGGGCCCGTATGGCCATCCCGGCGGCGATGAACATGGCCGGCACCAGCAGGCAGCCGAGGGCGGCGCTGAGCAGGGGGTTGGGGATCATCGGCCCGGCCAGCCAGCCGGTGAAGCAGGCCGCGGCCGCCGCGACGGACAGCCGGCCGAGGCTGACCGCCACCCGGCGGACCTGGATGGCGATGACGCGCGAGCCGATGCCGTACAGCAGCAGGGCCGCGGTGGTGGAGATGCCCGCCGCGTTGGCCGCGGCGATGCCGTACGTGCCCCACCAGCCCACGGCGAAGGCCCCCGCCACGACGTTCACCCCGAGCCCAGCGGCCATCGCCGCCGCCGGGAACCACATGGGTTTGGAAGTGGAGAAGAACGGCCGGCTGAGCGCGCCGACCAGGCAGTGGCCCAGCAGGCCGACGGCGTAGACCCGCATCACGGCGGCCGTGGCCAGGGTGTCCTCGTGGGTGAACGCCCCCCGCTCGAAGAGCACCTGGATGATCTGGGGCGCGTACCCGATGACGAGCGCGGTGCCCGTGAGCACGGCCAGGGAGGCCAGCGCGAGGTCCTGCTCCACGCGCCGCCTGGCCTTCTCCAGCTCGCCGCCGGCCATGGCCTGGGCGACGACGGGGAAGGTGACGGTGCAGATCATCAGGGAGAGCACCATCGGCATCTGCGCGACCTTCTGCGCGTAGTTGAGGTGTGAGATGGCTCCGGGCGGCAGGGAGGCGGCGAGGAACCGCTCGACCAGCACCTGCGACTGCCGGGACACGGCGAAGAAGATGACCGGCGCGAGGGTGCCCAGGGCCAGCAGGGTGGGCCGGTCGCGGTCCCGCAGCGCCCGGTGGGCGCGGTCGGGGCGGGGGTTGCCGAAGCCGACGTGGCGTACGAAGGCGGGGAGCTGGACGGCGACCATCAGCAGCCCGCCGACCGCGACCCCGGCCGCGGCGGCCCGCACGCCGAGCGTGGCGTGCAGGGCCAGCATGGTGCCGATGATGCCGACGTTGTAGGCGACGTAGATCGCGGCCGGCGGCAGGAAGGACCGGTGGGCCCGCAGCCCGGCGCTGAAGTACCCGGCGAGGCCGAAGGTCAGCACGGTCAGGGCGGTCAGCCGGGTGCACTGGACGGCGAGGTCCGGGTCGGGCAGGCCGGGCGCGAGCAGCCCGACGACGAGCGGGGCGGCGACCAGCAGGACGGCCGCCACGGCGGCCAGCGTGACGACCAGCCGCGGCAGCGTGGCGCCGACCAGCAGCCGTACGGGGTCCTGGGCGCGGGCCTCCCGGCGGGTCAGCCCGGCCCGGGCGGCCGAGCGGCGGGCCAGCGCGTGGCTGAACGCGGGCACCATGAGCAGGGCCATGGCGTCCTCGATCAGCAGCGTGGAGGCCATCTCGGGGACGGTCCACGCGATCAGGAAGGCGTCGCTGTCGTGACCGGCCCCGAAGAGGTGGGCGATGGTCTGGTCGCGCAGCAGCCCGAACACCGCGCCGGCCACGGTCAGTCCGGCGGTCACGGCGGCGGCCTTGGCGAGGAACCTCCCCAGCCGCGGCACGCCGGGCGGCTCCCCCTGCACGTCGTTCCCCCGCTCGGTCCCGGGCGGCCCCCCACCGGGCCCCGCGCCCCGGGAGAGCGTCCCTCGGCCGTCCGCGCCGAAACCCCCCGCGGCGCCCGAACTTCCGTTCCTGGTGCGGCTGTTGGCGGGTGACGAGGTCAGCCCGGCACCGCCCGCGCCCGCCGGGACGGGGCGTGCGGCGGTCGGTGCGCCGGGGGCGCCCTGGGCGAAGCCAGGGGGGAGCTCCGGGGGCAGGGCCCCCGGGAGCGGCGCCGCGGTCTCCGTCACGCGACCGCCGCGCCTTCGCGTGCGGGCGCCGGTGCCGGGACGCGCGCTCCGGAGGCGTCCGGGCCGCCCGCGTCCGTGCCGCCGGCCGCGGCGGAGCCGAGGGCCCACCAGGCCGCGAGGCCGATGATCACGCCGGTCAGGACGGTGGAGGGGCCGCCGATGTCGGCGTAGAGGAAGTCCGTCAGCTGCCACACCAGGAGGCCCACCGCCGCCAGCCCGCAGTCCCTCGGGGAGCGCGGGGCGCGGTCCGGCCGGAGCGCCCGGCGCAGGCCCGCCACCAGGAGCACGGCCCAGCCGCCCGCGAGCGCGGTCAGCCCGATGAGCCCCTGCTCGCTCAGCACCAGCAGGTACATGTTGTGCGGGGACAGCAGGGGCTGGCGCAGGTACGCCTGGCCCGCGCCCGCGGTGTCGCTGCCCGAGGACAGCCCGATCGAGGAGTGGCCGTCGCGGTGGGCCGGGAAGCCCTTGAGCCCGACGCCCGCGGCGGGCCGCTCCTGCCACATGGACGTGGCCGCGGCCCACATGGTGTACCGGTCCGTCACCGACTGGTCGGGCGCCGAACCCACCTGGGTGATGCTGGTCAGCCGCTCGGCCATCATCTCGGAGCCCACGCCGAAGCCGCCCACCAGCACCACCCCGGCCGCGACCAGGGCGGCCAGCGTCCTGAGCGCCCGCCGCACCCCGGCCAGCAGCATCACCACCGCGAGCGCGCCCGCGGTCGCGATCCACGCGCCCCGGCTGAAGGACAGCACCAGCGGCACCACCAGCGCGAGGGCGCTCACCGCCGCCGGACCGCGCAGCCTCCGCGGGGTGCCCGGGGCCAGCGCCAGCGCCGCGGCGATCACCAGCCCGTACGCGACCACCGTGGCCATGCCCATCACGTCGCCGGGGCCGAAGGTGCCCACGGCCCTGATGTCCTCGCCCTGGTACGAGGCGCCGGTGTGGGTCGCGTACTGCACCACCCCCACCGCACCCTGCACCAGCGCCAGCACCACGAAGCACCCCGCGGCCAGCCGGAACTCCCGGGCGTCCCGCACGAGCAGCACGATCGCGCCCGGTACGAGCACGAAGACCTGGAGGTAGCGCACGAAGCCGGGCAGCGCCGCGTACGGGTCCCCGGCGGTGACCGTGGCGGCGGCGAGGCCGACGGCCGGCATGCCGAGCAGCAGTGCGCCCAGCGGGCTCAGCCGCCGCACCTCGCCGCGCAGGGCCTGTACGGCGCAGCAGAAGACGAGCAGCAGCGAGGCCGCGTCGGCCGGGGTGACCTTGCCGGAGGCGGTGGCGTCACCGGCCGGCAGCGGCACGACCAGCAGCAGCACGGTCGCGGCGAGCGGCAGCAGCGGCCAGTGGCGCCGCAGCAGTTCGGGCAGCCCCTGCGGGGCGGGGGGACTCCCCCCGGTGAGGAGGCCGGGCGGGATGGCGGCGCCGCTCATGTCAGCTGCCCCCCAGCCGGAAGCGGAAGAAGGAGGCGGCGGTGCGGGCGAGGATCCACAGGTCCTGCCAGAGCGACCAGGTGTCGATGTAGTGGTTGTCGAAGCGGGCCCGGTCCTCGATGGAGGTGTCGCCGCGCAGGCCGTTGATCTGGGCGAGCCCGGTGATGCCGACCGGCATCCGGTGACGGGCCTCGTAGCCGGGGTGGACGGTGCTGAACTTCGCGACGAAGAAGGGGCGTTCGGGGCGCGGGCCGACCAGGCTCATGTCGCCGCGGACCACGTTCCACAGCTGCGGCAGCTCGTCGAGCGAGGACTTGCGCAGCAGGCTGCCGACCCGGCTCATCCGGTTGTCGTTGGCAACGGTCCAGCGGGTGGCGGACTCGTGCTCGTCGGCGGGGCGCAGGGTGCGGAACTTCAGCAGGGTGAAGGGCCGTCCGTACAGGCCCACGCGCTCCTGCCGGAAGATCACGCCGGGGCCGTCGGAGAGGCGTACGGCGAGGGCGCACAGGCCCATCAGGGGCGCGGCGAGGACCAGGGCCACGGCGGCGAGCACGCCGTCGATCAGGCGCTTGACGGCCCGCTCGACGGGGCGGGCGGGGCGCGGGAGCAGCGGCTGCACGGAGAACCCCCACAGGTGGTCGTGGGGCTCGGCGACGCGCATGCCGGTGACCTTGGCGGTGCCGGCGGGGTCGGCGAGCCAGAGGCGGCAGCCGTGGTCGCGGAAGAGCCGGACCAGGGCCGCGGTGCGCTCGTCGGCCTCCGGCGGCCGGGTGAAGACGGCGTGCCGGACGGAGTTCTGGATGACGGCCCGGCGGACGTCCTCGTGGGTGGCGAGCACGGGCAGGGCGAGGGTCCCCGCGGGATCGGGCTCCTGGGTGGGGTCGGCGAGACCGACCGGCCGGAGCCCGTACTCGCGGCGGCCGTGCAGCGCGGCGGCCACCTGGCGGGCCCCGGCGGCGGGCCCCACGACGAGGGCGGAGCGGGGGCGGCGTACGGCGGACCGGCGGCGCAGCTGGTGCACGAACCCGCGTCCCGCGCACGTCAGTACGACCTGCAGGCACACGGCGGCGGCGAGCGCGCCCCACCCCAGGGCGCGCCCGGGGTCGAGCGCCGCGGCCACGGTGGCCGCACCGCACCAGACGGCGAGCGAACGGCCGAGCAGCGCGGGCAGTTCGAGCAGGGCGGAGGGCGACAGCCGGGGCCGGTAGAGCCCGGCCTGCGCGTGCAGCGCGGCCAGCGCGACGGCGATCGGGGCGGCCGCCTCGCGTGGCCAGTCCAGGCCGGGCAGGGCTCCCGCGGTGACGAGCGCGGCGACCGCGTCGGCGGTGAGCAGCGGGCCGACGCCCTCGTGGCGACGGTGCCGCTGGGGCCGTACGGCGGGCCGGGCCTCGTCCGCCTTGGGTCCGCGGGGCGGGTGGATGGAGGTCACCGAGCGGCGGACGGCCGTGGTCCCGGCGCCCTTCCGCCCGGTGTGTGGCGCGTGTGCGCTGTCCATCGTCATCGGCTGTTGCGCTCCTGGTTCGAGGGCCGGGCCAGGCCCAGCAGTTCGTGGTACAGGCCGGTGACCGCGGCCGTGGTCCGCCGCACGTCGAACTCCGTACGCGCGTGTTCCTGGGCCTGTCGCCCCAGTTCGTCGAGCAGCTCCGGTTCCGAGAGCAGCCGGCCCAGCGCCTTGGCCAGCGCCGTCGGGTCCTCCGGCGGTACCAGGCACAGGGGCGCCTGCCCGGGCGGCAGGCTCTCGCGGGCACCGCTGACGTCGGACACCACGACCGGCCGGCCGCAGGCCATTGCTTCGAGCGGGGCGAGCGCCATGCCCTCCCAGCGCGACGGCAATACAACGAGATCGGCGGCCCGAAGCCACGGCCTGATGTCGGCGGCCGCCCCGGCGAAGAGGACCCCGGAGGGGGCCGAATGGCGCAGCCGGGCCGCGTCGGGGCCGTCGCCCACCAGCACCAGGCGGGCGGTGGCGGCGGTCGCGGTGACCTCCGGCCAGGCCTTGAGCAGCAGGTCCTGGCCCTTCTGCTGGCACAGCCGGCCGACGCAGACCACGAGCGGGCCCTGTGGGGCGGACCGGGAGAGGAGGGGCAGCCCGGCTCGGGCGGCCGCCTTGTCCTCGCCCTCGCGCGGGCCGAAGTGTTCGAGGTCCACGCCGTTGCGGATCACGGCCCACCGGGCGGCGATGCCGGCGGACTCCCCGGCGCGCCGCTCGGCCTCGCTGACGCAGAGCACCCGGTCGGCCCAGCGTGCGGCGAGCCGCTCCCAGCGCAGCGCGAGGGCGGCGGTGGTGCCGCCGACGGCGTCGAAGGACCAGGCGTGCGGCTGGAAGAGGGTGGGCACGGAGCCGCGTACGGCCAGCCGCCCGGCCAGTCCCGCCTTGGCGCTGTGCGCGTGCAGCAGGTCGGGGCGCACCCGGCCGACCAGCCGGGCGGCCGCGAGGGTCTCGGAGGCGAGGGCCGGGCCGGGGGCGCGGCCGGCGCGCCAGGCGAGGACCTCGGCGCCCGCCTCGCGCGCGGCGCCGGCGAGCGTCCCGCCGGGCGGGCAGGCGACGACGCTCCGCAGGCCGCCCCGGATCTGGGCGCGGACCAGGTCGGTGACGACCCGGGCCACTCCGCCCTCCACGGGCTGGACGAGGTGGAGGACCGTCGGCGCGGTGCCGGCGGTCGCGGTGTCTGACTGCACGTGGAGTGATCTCCGTACGTTTCAGCGGCGCGCGTCTGCCTGTACGAAGAGCACGCCGAGGAAATGACCCTGGTTTTCCGCCTCGAACCTGAACTTCAGGCTTCGGGCGCCTTCGGACAGCGCGGGGCCGAGATCGAACACGTCCGCGTCATATCCGAGATTGTTCACATGTTCTGGCTGTCGCCTGGACGAGGGACGGCCGAATTCTGTGATAGTAGAATTCATCACATCATTGAAGGGGTTTTCGGCATCGCTGAGGTTCAGCCTGCGCCCGCTGTCCGCGGTGACGGTCAGTGAGTCGCCGAGCGCCCCGCGGTCCCCGTCGTACCCGACCACGCCGGCCTTGCCCGACCCGCGGGCCGGCACCTCGAACCCCGTCAGCTCGACGGTCCGCCCGGTGTCCCGGGCCCCCTCGGCGTCCGCGTCCGCACCGCCCCGCAGGGCCGCGAAGCCGTCCCACAGGGACAGCTGGCGCAGCGGCTCGTCCGGCTTCTCGTACGCCGCCACGAGCGTCCAGCCGCCCCAGGCGCCCACGTCCGAGTGCCCCTTGGCGATGTTCAGCTGCGCCACCGTCCACATCCCCCCGCCGAACTTCCGGACGAGCGGGGTGATGTCCGCGGAGGCCTGGTAGGCGTCGCTGCCGTCGGCGTCGCGGTGCGCGATCCGGGTGTCCGCCAGCACGTCCTTGTACGAGCCGCCCGGCTCGGCCACCAGCACGCGGCCGTTGTCCTCCGGGGGCTTCTGCTCGCCGACCCGCAGGTTGCCGCCCCAGTAGAGCCGGGCGTACGTGATCCGGGCCCCCTTCGGCACCACCAGCTCGGCCCGGGTGGAGTTGTACGTGTTCGGGTCCCGGTCGAGGTCGCTGTAGAGCATCTCGAAGTCCCCGTTGACCCCCGCCGCACCGCGCTTGACGTCCCCGCACGGCTGCGCCCCGGCATCGACCCGGCTCTCACAGCTGATGCCGGAGTTCGACGCCCGTGCGAAGCCGCCGTGCTGCACGGCCTGGTAACGCTGCGTGAAAGGAATCTCGGGCAATTCCCTGACCGCCGAGGAGGCGCCGGCAGCGGGAAGGGACATCGAAAGTCCCAGGCCGGAGAGCACACCGAGGGTGCGGAAGGCCTTGCGCCCAGTCGACTTCGAAGCCTCCGACATGACCAGGTCTCCCATTTCCGATCAAGGCGTCAAAACAGGAGTGCACTTTGTCAGAAACCCAGCTGGAAATCACGTCGGACTCGCTCGTACGGCCTTTTGGGCGAAGGTGCGCACCCTTGCCGCCCGGTGCTCGTTATGCGGGTGCACCACGTTCGAACAGAAAGGGAAATCCGAGATGAAGAAGACGCTGATCCGCACCACCACGACGGCGGTCGCGGGTGCTGCCGTGCTGATGGGCGGCGCCGGCATCGCGGCCGCCCACGGCCAGGACGGCAGCGGCGCCTCCGCGGCCGGCTACGCCGCCGGGTCCCCGGGCGTCCTCTCCGGCAACCTGGTCCAGGTCCCGGTCCACGTCCCGGTCAACCTGTGCGGCAACACGGCGAACCTGGTCGCCCTGCTCAACCCCGCCTTCGGCAACACCTGCATCAACGCGTAGGACCGCCAGGAGCCCGTTCGGGTGAAGGCTCGCAACCCAAACCTGGGAAGGGCCGTTGATCCGGATGCTCCTGTACCGGGCAATCCTCAGAAAAGGGATGACAGTGATCAAGAAGATGATGGCCACGGCAGCGGTCGCGGCTTCGGTCGTGGGCGCCGGCGCGGCGATGGCCCCGCAGGCGATGGCGATCGGCAACGACAACGGCGTCAGCACCGTGAACGGCAACCACGCCTCCCAGGTCTACGGCAACCAGGCCACCTACGGGAACATGAGCCCGCAGATGGCGCTGATCCAGGGCTCGCTCAACAAGCCCTGTGTGGGCCTGCCGGTCAAGGGCAACGTCCAGTCCCTCGTCGCGCTGGTCAACGTCGGTGTCCAGGACATCCCGATCCTGTCCGCCCCGCAGACCCAGCAGTGCACCGAGAACTCCACCCAGGCGAAGGGCGACGAGCCGCTCTCGCACATCCTGGACGACATCTCGGCGCTCTCCGGCAACGGCGCGGTCAACAGCTAGTCGGGACCGCCCAGTGCCACGGGGCCGCCGCACCTTCGGGTCGCGGCGGCCTCGTCGTCTGTGGGGCGGAAAATCCCCACGGCAATTCGGCCGGAGATATCCGGCACAATTCCGGAGCCGACTTTCCCCGACGGCAACGGAGTGAAATCGGAAGAGCCGCCCTCGGATTTTCGGTTTCCTTTCTCCGGACAGCTCGTTACTCAGCTCGCAGCGGTGTTGAAGAACAGAAATCTGGGCACGCAGCGCGAGGGTCGTGTATGCGACGGAACACCCCTGCGGGAAGGATCGAAAATGAAGTACACGAAGGCAGCCGCCGTCACCGCCGGCGTCCTGATCGCCGCCGGTGCCGCCACCCCCGCCATGGCCGACTCCGAGGCCTACGGCAAGGCCGTCGGCTCCCCGGGCGTCGCCTCCGGCAACCTCGGCCAGGTGCCGGTCCACGTCCCGGTCAACGTCTGCGGCAACACGGCGAACCTCGCCGCACTGCTGAACCCGGCGTTCGGCAACGTCTGCGTGAACGACTGACGCGCGACGCGTCCGCGCCCACCAGGGCAAACCTCCTCGGGGTGGCCCCGGAGTGCACGGCGGTGCACTCCGGGGCCACCTTGACTTACACCGCACCGGCGGCGAGCGCCGGTAGACAGGGAAGGACCCATGCGACAGGTACTGAGCCGACAGGTACTGAGCAAGGGCGTACTCACCGCAGCGGCGGCGTCGAGCCTGCTGTCCCTAGGCGCCGGCGCCGCGTACGCGCACCCGGGCGCGAGCGCCGAGGCCTCGCACTCCCCGGGCGTACTGTCCGGCAACAGCGTCTCGGTACCGCTGACCGTCAGCCCGAACGTCTGCGGCAACTCGGTGGACGCGGCCTCGGCGCTCAACCCCTCGATGGGCAACCACTGCGAGACCGGCACCACCCACGAGCACCACCACTACCACGGCGGCGGCTCGTACGGCGGCGGGTACGACTACGAGCGGTACCTGGAGCCGGAGGCGCGCGACTACGAGCGCTACCTGCGCCCCGCGCCCGAACGGCACGAGCCGCAGCACGCGCGGCCCGGTGCCGGCCCCGGCCGCGAGGACCACCGGCCCGGCCCCGGCACCGGCAAGCACCGCAAGCCCGCCCCGGCCCCCCAGGCCGGCCACGGCCACGAGCACGGACCCGGGTACGGCGCCCCTGAGGAGGAGTGCGACGAGGAGCACGGCACCCCGCCCGCGCACCAGGCACCCCCGAGGCCCGCTGCCGAGCCGAAGCCGAAGCCCGAGCCGGCTCCCGTCCCGGAGACCGTCCCCGAGCAGGCCGTCCCCGCCCCGCCGCCGGTCGTACCGCCGGCCCCCGCGCCGGAGGCCAAGCCCGAGCCCCGTCCGGAGGCCAAGCCCGCACCGAAGCCGGAGCCGGAGCCGAAGCCCGAGCACAAGCCGGAGCCCAGGCCGGAGCCGGTCCACGAGGCGAAGCCGCTGCCGGCCCCCGCCCCGGTCGAGGTGCCCGAGCCGCGTCCCCGCCGCGGCCACCAGGAGGAGGTCCCCGCGCCGGCGCCGGTCGTCGTCCCGCCGGCGGCACCCGCTCCCGCGCCGGCGCCCGCGCCCGTCCCCGCGCCCCCGGCGGCGCCCGTCCCGGCGCCCGCCCCCGCCGCCGAGGTTCCGGGTCCCGCCCCGGCCCCGGTCGTCGACGTCCCCCGGGCCGACCAGCCCCCCTCGGTCCCCGAGGAGAACCGCCCGGTCGACCTGACCCCGGCGCCCGCACCCCACGAGGCGGCACCGGCTCCCGTTCCGGTCCCCGAGTCCGCCCCGGCGGCGCCCGCCCGCCAGGTCCCCGTCCTCGCGGCGACCGGGGCGACCGGAGCGACCATCCCGGCGGCCGCCCTCAGCGCGGGGCTGCTGCTCGGCGGGGCCGTCCTCTACCGGCGGTCCCGAATCGCCTGACCCGGCATTCGGCGGCAGCTTGGCCGGTAATCGAAAAAGGTGAATAAATATCGGCCGGAGAATCCGTCAGGATTCTCCGGCCGATCACTTGTCCGAGCGTCCGGGCAAGAAAGCGGTGGACGCGGAGTTTCCGCAGCCCGCAGGAATCGTTGTGCATGGCGAAAGTGGCGCGACGGTCGCCGCTGGAGAAAGGGATCCCAAATGAAGTTCTCGAAGGTCGCCGCTGTCGTCGCCGGTTCCGTGGCCGCACTCGGTGCCGTCACCCCCGCGTTCGCCGCCGACGACATGCAGCCGATGAGCCTGAACGGCGGCGCGATGGACGCGGTCGCCGCGACCGCACCGCTGTCGCAGAACCTCCCGCTGCACCTCGAGAACGCGCTGGAGGAGCAGGGCTCGGCGCTGCACTCCACCGTCGAGGCGGCCGAGGGCGTCAACCACCTCCGCAACCACGCCCCGGACAAGGTCCTGGGGACCCTGACCAACGCGACCGAGACCGCCCCCGTCGCCCCCCAGCTGCTCGGCGGTCTGAACATCAACCACGGTTGAGCCGGCCGACGTTCGCGCCGCCCTCCGCACCGCCCGTGCCGCCGACTCCCGCGGCGCGGGCGGTCTTCGCGTACGTACGCACCTCCGCCCGCACCACTCCCCCGCACTCCCCCACGCGCCGTCCGGAGCACCCCCGTCGCCCCGGAAAACACTCGTGGCGGCCCCCGCCCCCCCCGGGGGGGCCCCCGCGGCCCCGGGGGGGGGGGGAGTCGGTGGTGGGCGGGGTGGCGACAGCCGGGGTACGCAAGGGGATAACCGTGTCGGTGTTGGCGCCG
>NZ_JBIVYX010000002.1:361310-433623 GCF_044759225.1 Streptomyces sp. NPDC101132 | reverse complement strand
CCCCACCACCCCCCCCCACCCCCCCCCGCGCGGTGCGGCCCCCCCCGGCCCCCCGTAAAACCCCGGGGGGCCCCCCCGCCCCGCGGGGGGCCCGCCACTGAGAACGCGGTGCGGGCGTCAGTCGTTGATGCAGTGGTTGCCGAACGCGGGGTTCAGCAGGGCGATCACGTTGACGGTGTTGCCGCAGACGTTGACCGGGACGTGCACCGGAACCTGGACCAGGTTGCCGGACAGAACGCCGGGGGAGCCCACGGCGGCGCCCTCCGCCGAGGAGTCGGCGACGGCGGAGCCGGCGGCCGCACCCGCGGCGAGACCGGCGGTGGCCAGGACCAGGGCGGCCTTCTTGGCAGAGTTCATGGGAAGTGCACCTTCTGTTCGATGATCTGCCCCGATCCGGGGCTCACAACGAGGGGAACGGCGCACCGGCCAGGACGACACGGCCGGGAAGGAAACTCACCCTGTTCAGCCCAATAGTCAGCTCACGGGAGCTTGAGGTCGGGCACCGCGGGGAGTTGCACCGGCGCCGCCGGGGGCTCCACCGGTACGGCCGGGGGCTCCACCGGGAGCTTCGGCGGATCCACCGGGAGCTCGACGGGCGGGAGCTTGGGCAGCTCGATGGGCAGCTCGACGGGCGGGAGCTTCGGCAGTTCGAGCGGCGGCAGCTTGGGCAGCTCGATGGGCGGCAGCTTGATGCCGCCCAGCAGGCCGGTCAGCGAGCCGAGCAGGCCGTTGAGGGTGGCGGACAGGCCCGCGAGCAGGTCGTCGATCGGGCCCGCCTGCGCTGCGGCGGCCCGTTCCTCGACCTCCTCGCGCACGGACTCGACCGCGGCGACGCGCTGCCGCAGCTCCGCGTCGTCGTCGCGGACCAGCGCGCTCGCGGGGGCGGCCGCGCCGAACAGCAGGGCGGCGCTCAGCGCGGCCGGGACGAGGACGCGGGGCGCCTTCTTGGGATGCATGGAACTTCCTTCGGTGGGGTGCGAAGAACGGGACAACCCCCCTCGACCACCGTGGGATCAGCGTCCACACCGCGCAACGCCCGCGGGCCGTTTGAGTGAAGCAGCGGAACCAACCCCCAGGAGGGGCAGTTGACCAGGACGCTCCATTAGCGGGCACTCGTGCGACAAAAGGACCAATCCCATGCTCAAGAAGATTATGGCCACTGCCGCGGTCACCGCCTCCGTGATCGGCACGGGCGCCGCCCTGGCTCCGCAGGCCCTGGCCATCGGCAACGACAACGGCGTCAGCACCTTCAACGGCAACGGCGCCTCGCAGGTCTACGGCAACCAGAAGACCCACGGCGACATGAGCCCGCAGCTCGGCCTGGTCCAGGGCACCCTCAACAAGCCCTGCATCGGTGTTCCGGCCAAGGTCAACGCCCAGTCGATCCTCGCCCTGGTCAACGTCGGCGTCCAGGACATCCCGGTCCTGTCCGCGCCGCAGACCCAGCAGTGCACCGAGAACTCCACGCAGGCGAAGGGCGACGAGCCGCTCTCGCACATCCTGGACGACATCTCGGCGCTCTCCGGCAACGGTGCCGTCGGCAGCTGACCCCGCTCCTCCTTCCGTCCGGGCTGACGCCCGTGGAGCGACGTGACGAGACCCCCGGCAGCCTCCAGCTGCCGGGGGTCTCGTCGTGCGTACGCCGTCAGCTCGTCCAGAACTCCCACCAGCGGGTCAGCACCAGCATCCCGATCACCCCGACGTGCAGCACCGGCAGCACCCAGGCGAACTCCGCCGCGGCCGCCCGCACCGGGGCCGGTGCCGGCAGCACCCCGGTCCGTACGTTGCGCGCGGTGGTCGCCCAGAACATCAGGAGCGTCGCCACCCAGGCCAGACAGCACCACAGGCACAGGGCGTTGATGCGGTACAGGGACTGGAACATCAGCCAGGAGCAGAAGCCGACGCCGAAGAGCTGGCCGGCGTTGAGGCCGAGCCAGAACCAGCCGCGGTACCGGGCCCCGGCCAGCAGGCCCGCGCCCACGCAGACCACGACCCCGAAGGTCACCAGGCCCAGCATGGGGTTGGGGAAGCCGAAGACGGCGGCCTGGTCGCTCTTCATCACGCTGCCGCAGGAGACCACCGGGTTGAGGCTGCAGCCGGGGGTGAAGTCCGGGTCCTCCAGGAGGAGGAACTTGTCCAGCGTGATCACCCAGGAGGCCAGCAGGCCGGTCGCGCCCGTGATCGCCAGCAGCCAGGCCGTTCCCCGGTCGGAACCAGGCCGTTCGGACTCTCGTTGACCGTGCGACCGCCCCTGCTGACGGGGGATGGTGTCGCCCGCTACGTTCGTTGCCATGCCTGCCATAATCCCGCATTCCCGGACAGACACGGTCCAACGTCGCGTCCCGGTACGCAAGTTGACGAGAACTGGTACTGATGACGCATGGACCGAGTAGACGCTCTGACCGATGTGACCGGGCTGCGGGTGGGGCACGCGCGGCTGCCCGGGGACGGTGCCCTGACCGGCACCACCGTGGTGCTCGCGCCCGAGGGCGGCGCCGTGGCCGCGGTGGACGTGCGCGGGGGTGGCCCCGGCACCAAGGAGACCGACGCGCTGGACCCGCTCAACCTGGTCTCCCGGGTCGACGCGGTGGTGCTGACCGGCGGGAGTGCGTACGGGCTCGACGCCGTGTCGGGGGTGATGGCCTGGCTGGAGGAACGGGGCCGCGGGGTCCGGGTCGGGGCCGACCCCGCGCAGGTGGTGCCCGTGGTGCCGGCCGCGGCGCTCTTCGACCTCGGGCGCGGCGGCGACTGGCGGGCCCGGCCGGACGCGGCGGTGGGGCGGGCGGCGGTGGAGGCCGCGGCGGCCTCGGAGCCCGGTTCACCGGTGGCGCAGGGCTCGGTGGGGGCGGGGACCGGCGCCGTGGCCGGCGGCCTCAGGGGCGGGGTGGGCACGGCGAGCGTGCTGCTGGACTCCGGGGTGACCGTGGGCGCGTTGGTGGTCGTGAACGCGGCGGGCTCGGTCGTGGACCCGCTCACGGGGGTGCTGTACGGGCGGATGCTGGAGGGCAGGATCGCGTACCCGGCGGACCCCGTGCACGAGGCGGCGCTGGAGCGGCTGGCGGCCGCGGAGGCGGCGACCGCCGAGCGCACCGCCGGCTACGTACGGCCGCCGCTCAACACCACCCTGGCCGTGGTCGGCACGGACGCGGCGCTGACCAAGGCGCAGGCGCGGAAGCTGGCGGGCACCTCGCACGACGGGCTGGCGCGGGCGGTGCGGCCGGTCCACCTGATGAACGACGGGGACACGGTCTTCGCGCTGTCCGCGGGCGAGCGGGAGGTGCCGGACGTGGAGGGGTTCAACGCGGTGCTGGCGGCCGGCGCGGACGCGGTCACGCGGGCGGTGGTGCGGGCGGTGCTGCACGCGGAGGGCGTGGACGGCCCCGGAGGCGTGTTCCCCTCGTACCGCGACCTGTACTGACCTGCCGCGGGTTGCGGGGGTCCGGTGCCCGGCCGGGCCCCCGGGGGACGCCGGGGTGACGGGGTGCGGATCGGGCCGACCCCCGGGAACCTGCCGCGGATGCCGTACGTCTTTCCATAACCCGGGCGCGATGTCGGACCCAGGGGCTACGTTGAGCGTCCGTGAAGTGACAAGCTGCGACGGCCTGGAGACCCACCTTGAGCGATCCGTACGAGACAACCGAGGCGCACCTCGAGCGACTCCTCGGCCGCGCCCTCAACTCCTACGACCTGCCCGACCAGCTGGTCGAGCGCCTCGGTACGGCGCTCGCCCACAGCTCCGCCCTGTACTCCTCGCACCACAGCTCGGTGACCGGGCTGCACCGCGAGACCTTCCGGCACACCTACCTCCTGTCCGACGGCGCGGCGGTGTGCCTGTGGGAGCTGGCGTACCGGGCGCCGGGCACGAACAGGACGGAGCACGAGGTCTTCGACAGCAAGGCGGAGCTCGCCCTGGCCACGAACCGCCTGTTCGGCGAGCAGTTCGACGCGCCGGCGGCGGTGCCGGAGGACCCGGACGCGCCGGACGACGCGGAGGACGACCTCGCGGTGCTCGGGGCGCTGTTCGCCCGGCCCAGCCTGCCGCGGCAGCGCCGGATGTACGCGGTGGACGAGTCCGCGGACCACGCGCGCCGGGTGCTGCGGCGCGCGGAGAACCCGGACCGGCCGGGTCCGGCGGTGGGGCGGCTGCTGGCGTCGGCGTACGCGCACCAGATCACCCAGGCGTTCGGGAGCCGCCAGTGCCTGGCGGACGGCCGGGACGCCGGGTTCACGCTGTACGAGCACGCCTTCGTGCTGCTCGACGGCACGGAGTTCAGCCTGTGGGAGGTCGAGCACACGGCGACGCCCGACGGGCGGCACATGTGCGAGGTGTACACGAGCGAGCAGGCGGCGCGGGGGGCGATGGAACTGCGGGCCCGGGTCCGCTGAGGGGCCGGGGCCGGGCTCGGCTGTGTCAGGCCGGGCCGGCCCGGCACCCGGTCCGCCTGACGCCCGGGCCGGTCTGACGCCACGTCCGGTCTGACGGTGCGTCAGGCCGGCTTCGACAGGGCCTTTTCCAGCGGGAGTTCGGTGGTGACGGTGACCGCCGCGGGGTCCAGGTCCGGGGGCGTGGGCATCGCGCTGCCGGGCAGCCGGACCGCCGCCGCCCCGTGGGCGAGGGCCGAGGCGAGGGCATCGGGGCCCCGGCCGCCGGCGAGCAGGAAGCCGGCCAGGGAGGCGTCGCCGGCCCCGACGTCGCTGCGGACGGCGGTGACGGCGGCGGTGCCGTAGTACGTGCCGTCCGGCTCCAGCAGCAGCTGCCCGTCGGCGCCGAGGCTGGCCAGGACGGCCCGGGCGCCGCGGTCGCGGAGTTCGCGGGCGGCGGCGACGGCGTCGCCCACCGTGATGAGCTGCCGGCCGGTGGCCTCGGCGAGCTCGTGGGCGTTGGGCTTGACCACGTCCGGGCGGGCCGGGAGGGCGGCGAGCAGGGCGGGGCCCGCGGTGTCGAGGGCGACCCGGGCGCCGGCGTCGTGGGCCCGGGCGACCAGTTCGGCGTACCACCCGACGGGCAGGCCGCCCGGCAGGCTGCCGCAGCAGGCGATCCAGTCGGCGTCGGCGGCCTGGTGGCGGACGGTGCCGAGGAGGAGGTCGGCCTCGGCGGTGGTGAGCGAGGGGCCGGGCGCGTTGATCTTGGTGAGGGTGCCGTCGGGTTCGGCCACGGAGATGTTGGAGCGGGTCTGACCGGCGATGGTCACCGCCGTCACGTCGATGCCCTGGCCACCGAGGAGTTCGGCGATGAGGGTCCCGGGCGGGCCGCCGAGCGGGAGGACGGCGACGGTACGGCCGCCGGCCGCCGCGACGGCGCGGGAGACGTTGACGCCCTTGCCCCCGGGGTCGACCCGGTCGGCGGTCGCGCGGAGCACGGCGCCGCGTTCGAGGGCCGCGACCTCGTAGGTGCGGTCCAGGGAGGGGTTGGGCGTGACGGTCAGGATCATACGAGTGCGACTTCCGTACCGGCGGCCTCGATGGCCGCCTGTTGGGCGGGGGCCAGGCCCGCGTCGGTGATGAGCAGGTCGACGTCCGCGAAGCCGCCGAAGCGGGCGAAGTGCTCCTGGCCGGCCTTGGCGGAGTCGGCGAGGAGGACCACGCGGCGGGCGGCGCGGAGCGCGGCGGTCTTGACGGCGGCCTCGGCGAGGTCGGGGGTGGTCAGGCCGCGTTCGACGCTGAAGCCGTTGGTGGCGAGGAAGGCGACGTCGGCGCGGATCTCGGCGTACGCGCGCAGCGCCCAGGCGTCGACGGCGGCGCGGGTGCGCTGGCGCACGCGGCCGCCGACGAGGTGGAGGTCGATGCCGGTGTGGGCGGCGAGGCGGGCGGCGACCGGGAGGGCGTGGGTGACCACGGTGAGCGCCGAGTCGACCGGGATGGCGGCGGCGAGGCGGGCGGTGGTGGAGCCCGCGTCGAGGATGACGCTCCCCCCGTCGGGGAGTTCGGCGAGGGCCGCGCGGGCGATGCGGTCCTTCTCGTCGGCGGCGGTGGCCTCGCGCTCGGTGAGGTCCGGCTCGAAGTCGAGGCGGCCGGCGGGGATGGCGCCGCCGTGGACGCGGCGGACGAGGCCGGCCCGGTCGAGGGCCTTGAGGTCGCGGCGTACGGTCTCGGCGGTGACCTGGAACTCCTCGGCCAGGGAGAGCACGTCCACCCGGCCCGCCGCGCGGGCGAGACGGAGGATCTCCTGCTGACGCTCCGGAGCGTACATGGGGGTTTTGCGTCCGTTTCATGCCCGGATGTGTGGATTCGAGTTCAGGCTACCCGCACACAGGGGGCAGAACAAACGAAACGGACACACCCGCTCCCGTGTGGGGCGGGTGTGTCCGTGGGGCACGGCGGACCGGCCGGGCGTGCGTCACGCTCAGCCGGCGGGAACCTTGACCGGCTCGCCGGTACCGGCGGTGTCCTCGATGCCGGCGTCGAGCGCGCCGGCCTCGGCCTCGTGGCCGATGCCCTGCTTCTGCCGCGGCGGCAGCAGGAACATGACCGCGAAGATCAGGGCCAAGACGCCCAGCACGTACCAGAGGGCGGTCTGGTAGCCCTCGACGAACGCCGTGCCCGGGCCGACCTCGGGCAGCTTGTCGTCGATGACGGTGAAGAAGACCACCGAGACCAGGGCGAGGCCGAGCGCGTTGCCCACCTGGCCCATGGTGTTGATCAGGCCGGAGGCGGAGCCGGCGTGCTCACGCGGCACGTCGGCGAGCACGGCGTCCGTCAGCGGGGCGACGATCAGGCCCATGCCCAGGCCCATGACGACCAGCGGGAGCGCCATCTGCCAGGAGTGGATGGCCAGGCCGTAGCGGTTGGCCTCCCAGATGTAGATCAGGATGCCGGCCGCCATGATCAGCGCGCCCGCCTGGAGCACCTTGCGGCCGAACCGCGGGACCAGCTTCTGTACGGAGATGCCCGCGGCCACCGAGACGGCCAGGGAGAAGGGGATGCCCGTGACGCCGGCGTGCAGCGGGGTCCAGCCCAGGCCGATCTGCATGTAGAGGGTCCAGCAGAGGAAGAAGATGCCGAGCGCGATGCCGAAGGTCAGCTGGACCGCGATGCCGCCCGCGAAGCTCTTGATCCTGAAGAGGGAGAGCTCCACCAGCGGGGAGCCGTCCTTCCTGGTCTTGTACCGCTCGTACGCGATGAAGGCGGCGAAGACGAAGGGCGTGGCGCCCATCGAGATGAAGCCCCACAGCGGCCAGTCCGCCTCGCGGCCGTGCGTGAGGGGGTAGATCAGCATGACCAGGCCGAGGGTGACCAGCACGACGCCGACCAGGTCGAGCCGCAGCGCCTTGGGGGCCTTGGACTCGGTGATGAAGCGGTAGCCCAGGAGCAGACCGGCGATGCCGACGGGCAGGTTGATCAGGAAGATCGGGCGCCATTCGAGGCCGAAGAGGTTCCACTCGGTGAGCAGCGCGCCGAGCATCGGGCCGGAGACGGCACCGAGGCCCACGATCGCGCCGAACATGCCGAAGACCTTGCCGCGCTCGTGCGGCGGGAAGGTGACGTGGATGATCGCGAGCACCTGCGGGACCATCAGGGCCGCCATGCCGCCCTGGAGGATCCGGGAGGCGACGAGCATCTCGGGGCTGGCCGCGAAGCCGCAGAGCGCGGAGGCGGCGGTGAAGCCCGCGATGCCGACGAGGAACAGCCGCTTGCGGCCGTAGATGTCACCGAGACGGCCACCGGTGATCAGCCCGGCGGCGAAGGCGAGGGCGTATCCGGCCGTGATCCACTGGATCGCGGTGTCGGACGCGCCGAACTCCGTCTTCATGCTGGGCAGCGCGATGTTGACGATCGTGACGTCGACCAGGTCCATGAAGGCCGCGGTCATGACGATGGCCAGCGCGAACCAGCGCCGGCGGTCGCCGGCGTCGCCGGCTATGTTCTCGGGTTCCGCCCCCGCCTGGGGCGTCTTCTTCATCTCGGTGCTCATGGGGGAACCGTAGACTGCGAGTAGGACAGATCGTGTCCTATTTCCCGGGGAACCTGGATTCCATGACCGATACACCGGCACGCCTGCTGACGTTGCTCTCGCTGTTGCAGACCCCCCGCGAATGGCCCGGCCGCGAGCTCGCGGAGCGGCTCGGGGTCAGCTCCCGGACGATCCGCCGCGACGTGGACCGGCTGCGCGCCCTGGGGTACCCGGTCGAGGCCACCCTCGGCGCCGAGGGCGGGTACCGGCTGGTGGCCGGGGCCGCGCTGCCGCCGCTGGTCCTCGACGACGAGGAGGCGGTGGCCATCGCGGTGGGGCTGCGGGCGGGGGCCGGGCACGCCATCGAGGGCGTCGAGGAGGCGTCCGTACGGGCCCTGGCCAAGCTGGAGCAGGTGCTGCCGGCGCGGCTCCGGCACCGGGTCGGCACCCTCCAGGCCGCGACCGTGCCGCTGACCCGGGGCGACGGGGCGAGCATCGATCCGCACACCCTGACCGCGATCGCGGGTGCGGCCACGGCACAGGAGCGGCTGCGCTTCGCGTACCGGGCCGGGGACGGGGCGGTGTCGAAGCGGCTGGTGGAGCCGTACCGGCTGGTGTCCACGGGGCGCCGGTGGTACCTGGCCGCCTACGACCTGGACCGGTCGGACTGGCGGACCTTCCGGGTGGACCGGGTGAGCGAGCCCTTCGCGACCGGGGCCCGGTTCACCCCGCGGGAGCTGCCGATGGGGGACGTGCTGGCGTTCGTGGCCCAGGCGGTACGGGGGCGGCAGGCCCCCGCGTACCGGGTGGACGTCTCCTTCGCGGCCACGGTCGAGGAGGTGGCCGCGGTGACGCCGGCCTGGGTGGGCGTACCGGAACCGGGCCCCGCGGGCACCGGCTCCCGGCTGCGGTTCGAGACCTCGGAGACGCTGGACTGGGTGGCGGTCCGCCTCGCGCTGACCGGCCTGCCCTTCACGATCCACTCGCCGCAGGCGCTGGTGGCGGCGGCGGGGGCGCTGGGGGCGCGGCTGGCGGCGGGGGCCGGCGGGGACGCGTACGGGGTCCGGGAACGGGAGAGCCCCGGCACCTGGGGGGGATAGGTGCCGGGGCGGCAGGGGGGACGCCGGCCGCGCTAGGCGGCGGCGTCGAAGCCCGTGTCCCGGGCCATCTTCTTCAGCTCCAGCAGGGCGTGCTTCTCGATCTGCCGGATCCGCTCGCGGGTCAGTCCGTGCTGCTTGCCCACTTCTGTCAGGGTACGCTCCCGGCCGTCGTCGATGCCGTAACGCATCTTGATGATCGACGCGGTGCGCTGGTCGAGCTTGCCGATGAGGTCCTCCAGCTCCTCGCTCCGCAGCAGTGCCAGCACGGACTGCTCCGGGGAGATCGCCGACTGGTCCTCCAGCAGGTCGCCGAACTGGGTCTCGCCGTCGTCGTCGACGGACATGTTCAGGCTGACCGGGTCACGCGCCCAGTCCAGTACGTCGCCCACGCGCTGCTCGGTCGAGCCCAGCTCGGCCGCGATCTCAGCGTGCTCCGGGTCGCGGCCCTTCTCGCGGTTGAACTCGCGCTGGACGCGGCGGATCCGGCCCAGCTCCTCGACCAGGTGGACGGGGAGGCGGATCGTGCGGGACTGGTCCGCGATGGAGCGGGTGATCGCCTGGCGGATCCACCAGGTCGCGTACGTGGAGAACTTGAAGCCCTTGGTGTAGTCGAACTTCTCCACCGCCCGCACCAGGCCCGCGTTGCCCTCCTGGATCAGGTCGAGCAGCGGCAGCCCGCTGCGCGGGTAGCGGCGCGCGACGGCGACGACCAGGCGGAGGTTGGACCGGATGAAGACTTCCTTGGCCCGCTCGCCGGCGTCCGCCAGCGCCTGGAGCTCCTCGCGGGAGGCGCCTGCGGCTGCGCCGCCCGCCTCCTCCGCGCCCTCCGCGTCCTCGTCGAGGATCTGCCGGGCGTACACGCCCGCCTCGATGATCTGGGAGAGCTCCACTTCCTTGGCGGCGTCGAGCAGCGGGGTGCGCGCGATCTCGTCCAGGTACATGCCGACCAGGTCGCGGTCGGCGATCTCCCCGCTGACGGCGCGAACGGTGTTGGCCGTGTCGGACTGACGACGGGCGACGGCGCGGGTTGCCATGCGTGCTCCCTTGCGATGAGTTCGGTCGCGGTGCGGCTGGTGCGGCTCTGTCCGGGTGCCCCGACACTCTCCCGAGTGCCCTGCATCCGAAGGAAACAACGACCGGAATCGGGACAGAATTCCCACGCCGCGTCCCCATTTTCGAGATCTTGCAGTATCCTGCCCCGCCGCCACAGGGGGCCGGGTGCCGCCAGATCGCGAAGAGGCGCAGGTCAGACCGGGCGCCGAGGCCGTTCAGTGGGCCCTCACGGACCCTCGCGATCCCGCTCCGGTGAGACGGCCGTCACACGTGACGCGGCCCGGATCTCCGTCCGGCACCAGCTCCCACACCCCTGAAGACGGCCGGAACCCCGTCCTGGTTGCCTGCGTGTACCCCCGGATCGGCCCCACCACCCGTCGAGTACGGGCGCGGAGTCGTCGTTCCCGAAGGCCCTGCCGAAGGCTTCGCCCTCACCCCCGAGATCACGGGTCCGCCGCGGAACGCAGTCGGCTGGGGAACCTCAGCCGAACTGCACGGACCGCTTCGCCAGGCCCATCCAGAAGCCGTCGATGACGTCGCGGCGCGCCGTCAGGTCGCCGGCGGCGTCGGCCGCGCCGAGGGTGACGAAGAGCGGGGCGAAGTGCTCCGTACGCGGGTGGGCCAGGCGGCCGGACGGGGACTTGTGCTCGAAGTCCAGCAGTGCGTCCACGTCCCCGGCGGCCAGCGCCTCGTGGCCCCAGCTGTCGAACTCCGCCGACCAGGCCGGCACCCCGGGGCCCGAGTGGCGCAGCGCGGCCAGGTTGTGGGTGAAGAAGCCGCTGCCGACGATCAGGACGCCCTCGTCGCGGAGCGGCGCGAGCTTGCGGCCGGTCTCCATGAGGGCGCGCGGGTCCAGGGTGGGCAGGGAGATCTGGAGTACGGGGACGTCCGCCTCCGGGAACATCTCGACGAGCGGGACGTACGCGCCGTGGTCGAGGCCCCGGTCCGGGATGTCCTGTACGGGGGTGCCCGGGGCCCGCAGCAGCTTCCGGACGGCCTCCGCGAGCTCGGGGGCGCCCGGGGCGTCGTACCGGACCCGGTAGTAGTGCTCGGGGAAGCCCCAGAAGTCGTAGACGAGCGGGACGGTCTCGGTGGCGCCCAGCGCGAGGGGCGCCTCCTCCCAGTGGGCGGAGACCATCAGGATCGCGCGGGGGCGCGGCAGGTCCGCGGACCAGGCGGCGAGCTGGCCCGGCCAGACCGGGTCGTCGGCCAGGGGCGGGGCGCCGTGGCTGAGGTAGAGGGCGGGCATGCGTTCCGGGGCGGTGGTCATGGGACCAGGGTAGACCCATTTAGTTCAAATTTGAAGAAGATAGTTTGAATTTGAATATGGTGCGGGTGGGGCACCGGAGGTCCGGACAGCCGTCCGCCCCGGCCACCGTCAGGTGTGGCCGGGGCGGACGGGTCAAGGGGTACCCGTGCCCGGAGGGCTTCAGTCGCGATGCCGCCCGGTCAGTGGGCGATCACCGGCACCTGCGGCTCGGAGCCCTCGGCCGCTCCCGAGCCGGCCACCGCGCCGGCGGCACCCGGCCGACCCGTGTTGACCATGGTGAAGGCGATGGCCGCGGAGGCCACGAGGATGCCCACGGCCCACCAGATGGCACTGGAGTAGCCGTGCACCATGGCCTCGGCCTGGAGCGCCAGGGCGGCCTGCTTGCCGCCCGCCGCCTCGGCCGCGTGCGAGACCAGGTAGTCGGTGGTCGCGGAGGCCGCGATGGTGTTCAGCAGCGCCGTGCCGATCGCGCCGCCGACCTGCTGCGAGGTGTTGACCATCGCGGAGGCGACACCGGCGTCGACCGGGGCGACCCCGTGGGTGGCCAGCGACATGGCCGGCATGAAGGCCATGCCCATGCCGAGGCCCAGCAGCAGCTGCGCCGGCAGGATCAGCGCCGGGTAGGAGGAGCCGACCTCCAGCTGGGTCAGCAGCAGCATGCCCACGGCGGCGGTCAGGAAGCCCGGCCCCATCAGCAGGCGCGGGGCGACCCGGGTCATCAGCCGGGCGCCGATCTGCGTCGAGCCCGTGATCATGCCCGCGATCATCGGCAGGAAGGCGAAGCCGGTCTTGACCGGGGAGTAGCCCTTCACGACCTGGAGGTAGTACGTCAGGAAGAGGAAGAGCCCGAACATCGCGATGACGGCGAGGCCGAGGGAGAGGTACACGCCACCGCGGTTGCGCTCGGTCAGCACGCGCAGCGGCAGCAGCGGCGAGCGGACCTTGGCCTCGGTGAAGACGAACGCGGCCAGCAGGACGGCGGAGGCCACGAACAGGCCCAGCGTCAGGCCGTCCGTCCAGCCCGCGGACTCGGCGCGGGTGAAGCCGTACACCAGGGAGACCAGGCCGAGGGTGGAGAGGACCACGCCCGGGATGTCGAGCGACGCGCGGTTGCGGCCGCCCTTGGGCTCGTGGATCACGAAGTACGCGCCGACGGCGGCCACGATCGCGAAGGGGATGTTGACGAAGAAGGTCCAGCGCCAGTTGAGGTACTCGGTGAGGAAGCCGCCGAGGATCAGGCCCACGGCGCCGCCACCGCCGGCGATCGCGCCGTAGATGCCGAACGCCTTGGCGCGCTCCTTGGCGTCGGTGAACATCACCGCGAGGAGGGAGAGCGCGGCGGGCGCGAGCAGCGCGCCGAAGGCGCCCTGGAGCGCGCGGGCGCCGAGCATCATGGCCTCACCGGTGGCCGCGCCGCCGAGCGCGGAGGCCGCGGCGAAGCCGATCAGGCCGGTGACGAAGGTGCGCTTGCGGCCCCACAGGTCGGAGATGCGGCCGCCGAACAGCAGCAGACCGCCGAAGGCCAGGGCGTACGCGGTGATGACCCACTGCCGGTTGGCGTCGGAGATGCCGAGGTCCTGCTGGGCGGAGGGGAGCGCGATGTTCACGATCGTCGCGTCGAGCACGACCATCAGCTGGGCGAGCGCGATGAAGACGAGCGCCTTCCAGCGGCTCGGGTCGGCCTGCGGGAGGCCGCCGGGGGCCGGGGACGGGGCTGTTTTGGACATGGGGGTACCCACTTCGTGATGCGGATCAGGAAAAACCTGGGAAAAAAGGAAAGTCCGAGAGCTCGGGCTCGGTGGCGGTCGGACCGGTGACCAGCCGCTAGGGGGTCGGCGTCATACGGACTCGCCTCGGGTCGTCTCGCACCTCAGGTCGTCGAGCGTGGCCGCCATGCCCGGCAGTTCCGAGCGGGCCGGCGCGCGCAGTCCGTCGAGGAAGATCTGCAGGTGACGGTGGACGTAGCGGTCGAACGACACGCAGCCCGTGCCCGGCAGCGGGCGGCTGAGCTGGGAGAGGGCCACCATCAGGTCGCCGACGGCCACGTCCGTGCGCAGCAGTCCGGCGTCCCGGCCCTCGGCCATCACCCGCTCGACCGCGCCCTCCAGGCGGTCGCGGGCGGCGAGGAGCTCGGGGTGCTCGCGGTCGAAGCCGTCGGAGAGCATCGGGCACAGGGCGCCGATCCGCTCGTCGGCGGCCGAGTGGACGAAGCGCCGGAGCGCGGCGAAGGCGTCGGGCTCCTCGGTGCGGGCGGTCTCGACCAGGTCGGCGACCCGGTCCATGACGTACAGGACGACGTGGTGGACGAGGAGCTTCCGGTCGGGGAAGTGGCGGTAGAGCGTGGCGTTGCCGATGCCGGCCCGGCGGGCGATCTCGTCCAACGGGGCGTCGGACCCGTGCTCCACGAAGACCTCGCGGGCGGCGACCAGGATGCGCTCGCGGTTGCGCAGGGCGTCGGCGCGGGGGCGGGGGACGCGCGAGGGCCGACCCGCCCTGCCCGTACTGCCGATGTCCGTCACTGGCGCCTGCACGGCGTCCTCCTCGCTGGTCACTCGTCGTCCGTTGTCGCTCGTTGCCGCTCGTTGCCGCTTGCTGCCCCTCCGGCTCTTCCCGCCGCTCCCGCGGCGCACGATCCGGGGAACGAACCCGGGAGCGAACCGGGGAACGACTCCCCGCTTCGGCGACAGTCATGCAAACGGGGAGGGAGTCCCCGCTTATTTCACTCGCCGGTGTGACCTGAGTCACACCCCACCCCACGTTCGGACGCCTCCGGCGAGCGGGCTCGCGAGCGTCGGCAGAGGGTGATCGCACAGGCGCCATCCGGGACGGGCCGGGCGGCCGACGAGGCACGAGGGCGACGGCATGGCGCAGATCCGGCACCGCATATGCAGACACCGCCGCACCAGTGCGTACATCGGTCTCACCGCACTGGCGCTCGGCGTCACCGCAACCGCGAGCACCGGCATCTCCGAGCACGGCCACTCGTCCCCGGGGCCCGTGGCCGCCGCGAACGAGGCGGCGACCCTCGCGCCCTGCCGGATCTCCGGCTCGATGGGCGTCCAGATGTCCGAAGGACTGCCCACGCCGCCGGGGTACTCGCGCTCCACGGGCGAGGTGCGGGCGCTGAACCTGATGGTCGACTTCCCCGACGCCAAGGGCGAGGGAACGGCGGCGGACCGGCTCGCCGAATTCTTCCCGCAGACCTCGGACTGGTTCCGCACCAGCTCGTACGGACGGCTCAGCTACCGGCCCGAGGCGCCGCTGCGGGAGTGGCTGCGGATGCCGATGCCGTTCGCCTCGTACGGGATCGAGCGCGGCGCCCCCTACGAGCCGGGTTACCGGCAGCTGGTGCAGCACATCGTGGCGGCGGCGGACGACGAGGTGGACTTCAGCAGGTACGACCTGGTCAACATCCTGGTCACGCCGAACGCGGGGCCCTCGGCGCTGGACACCGTGCTGTCGGTGACCTTCTCCGGGAACACCGACGCGCCGGTGGCGGACGGGGTGCCGCTCGCGAACACCTCGTTCGTCTACAGCCGCCAGGACGACGGCTCGGGCTCGTACCGCGAGACCGGCTACCGCGTGCTGCCCCACGAGAACGGCCACGTCTTCGGGCTGCCCGACCTCTACACCGCGGACGGCGGCGGGGCCGTCGGGCACTGGGACATCATGTCCGAGGACTGGGGCGCCAACAACGACCTGCTGGGCTGGCACAAGTGGAAGCTGGGCTGGCTGGACGCGTCACAGATCAGCTGCGCCTCGAAGGCGGGGACGAGCGACCACGTCCTGTCGCCGCTGGCGGTGGCGGGCGGCACGAAACTGGCCTTCGTGCCGACCTCGGAGTCGGCGGGGTACGCGGTGGAGGTGCGGACGCGGGCCGGGAACGACGAGGCGGTCTGCAAGCCGGGCGTACTGATCTACAAGGTGGACTCGGACGTGGACACGGGGCGCGGGCCGGTGACGGTCTCGGACAGCACCCGCGACAGCGGCGGCTGCACGCGCCGCCCGAACGTCCACGCGGAGCTGTCGGACGCGCCGTTCTCGCCGGGCGAGACCTTCACGGACGACGAGGCCGGCATCTCGATCTCGGTGGTCGGCCAGCTCCGCACCGGGGCCTACCAGGTGCGCGTGACGCGGCCGTGAGCTGCCCGCCCCGGCGGGTGGCGGCGGGGTGCCGCCGGGCCGCCGGGGTGACGGGGGGTGGGTGGGTGGGTGGGTGGGTCGGCCGTCGGGGCGGGCCGGGTCAGCCGTTGGCGCGGGACGCGCGGGCGCGCAGGCCGCCGTACAGCGCGCCGCCGCCAAGCACGGACAGCAGGCTCAGGGCCGCGACGTCGAGGGTGCCCTCTTCCGTGCCGGTACGGGCGAGCTCGCCGGCCGGGCGCTGCGGGACCTCGGGGCGGACCGGCTCCGGGAGCGGCCGGGGCGTGGCGGGCTGCGGCCGGGAGGGCGCGGGCGGCACGACCCGCGTGGTCGGCTCCTTGACGGGCGGCTGCTTCACCGGCTCGACCGGCTGCTCCGGGCGGACCGGCTCCGCGGGGGTGTTCTCCGCGCCGTTGCCGAAGACGGGGTTGCCCACGCCCACCAGGTTCACGGAGTTGCCGCTGGCGTTGACCGGCACCTTCACCGGGAGCTGGACGAGGTTCCCGGTCAGGACGCCGGGCGAGTCCTTCACGCTGCCGGAGGTGCTGGAATCCCGTACCGGCTTGCCGTCCTTGGCGCCGCCGCCCTTCTGCGCGCACGTGTTGCCGGCGGCCGGGTTGAGCAGCCCCGCCACGTTCACGGTGTTCCCGCACACCTGCACGGGGAGGCTCACCGGCAGCTGGATGCCGTTGCCCGACACGAGCCCGGGCGAACCGGCCGCCGCGCCGTCCGCGTGGGAGTCGGCACTGACCGGCCCCGCCAATGCCATCACGCCTGACGCGGCCGCGATGGTGATCACGCTGTTCCGATTGGCCCGTCTCATCGGTCCCTGCCTTCCGGACGAGGTCGCGGCTACCCGCGGTCGCCAGGTGAAACGCGGAGCGAACGGACGGGGTTATGGCTTGTCAGCCGTTCGCCCGAAGCAGTCGCCGAACGGACGTCCGAATGCGGGGCCGGGCCGGCGCCCCGCGCGCCATCGGCTATCGGCTAGCTCTTGGCATCGATCTCGGCTACCAGGCCCTCGATCAGGATCCTGATCTCGTCGCGGATCGGGCGCACGGCCGCCACGCCCTGGCCGGCCGGGTCCTCCAGCTGCCAGTCGAGGTACGTCTTGCCCGGGAAGTACGGGCACGCGTCGCCGCAGCCCATGGTGATCACGTAGTCGGAGGCCTCGACCGCCTCGGTGGTGAGGACCTTCGGCCGCTGGTCGGAGATGTCGATGCCCAGCTCGGCCATCGCGGCCACGGCGGAGGGGTTGACCTGGTCGCCGGGGAGCGACCCGGCGGAACGCACCTCGACGCGGTCACCGGCGAGGTGGCGCAGGAAACCCGCGGCCATCTGCGAGCGGCCGGCGTTGTGGACGCAGACGAACAGCACGGACGCGAGGGGGGCGGAGGCCATGGCTCTTCCTTCGGGGCGGGACGGCTGGGCCGGGACTGGTCGCGGTGCCCGGTGGCGTGAAAGTATCAGCACATGCTGACGTCAGTCGACACTGATCTGATCCGCGTCCTGGCCGACCCGCTCAGGCTCCGGATCGTCGCCCTCCTCGCGCGGGAGACCCTCTGCACCACCCACCTGGTGGAGGAGACGGGCGCCCGGCAGACGAACCTGTCCAACCACCTGAAGGTGCTGCGCGAGGCGGGGGTCGTGGAGACCGAACCGTGCGGACGGTTCACCTACTACCGGCTGCGCCCGGAGGTCCTGGAGGGGCTCGCCGGTCAGTTCGCCGACCTGGCCCGGACCGCGCGCGCCACCGCCGCGGCGGACGTCAAGCGGTCCTGCCCGTAACGCGCCCGTCCCCTCCTCACCCCCGCCCCCCTCCTTCCGCCCTTACCCCCTCACCCCCTTAACCCCTTCTCCCCTTCTCCCCTTCTCCGTTGACCTCACCTGCCCGAGGAGACCCCGCAGTGACCGCCGCCAAGCCAGCCGCCGAGCGTGCCGCCGAGCCCGTCGCGGGCGATGCCATAGCCCCCGCGGACACGTCGCCGGGGCGCGCGCCCGGGGCGACGCCGCCCCCCGCCCCGCTGGTCGCCCGCGCGGCCGCCGAGTTCGTCGGCACCGCCGCTCTGGTGGCGGTGGTCGTCGGCTCCGGCATCCAGGCCACCCGGCTGACCGACGACGTCGCGCTTCAGCTGCTGGCCAACTCCACGGCCACCGTCTTCGGCCTCGGCGTGCTCATCGCCCTGCTGGGCCCGGTCTCCGGCGCGCACTTCAACCCGGCCGTCACCCTCGCCGAGTGGTGGACCACCCGCCGTGGCGGTGCGGGGGTGAACGCCCGCGACCTGGCCGCGTACGTGCCAGCCCAGGTCGTCGGGGCCATCACCGGCGCGATCCTCGCGGACGCGATGTTCGGCGAGCCCCTGGTGAAGTGGTCCCAGCACGACCGCTCGGCGGGCAACCTGCTGCTGGGCGAGGTCGTGGCCACGGCCGGCCTGATCCTGCTGATCTTCGGCCTGGCGCGGACGGACCGGTTGCGCTTCGCGCCGGTCGCGGTGGCCTCGTACATCGGTGCGGCCTACTGGTTCACCTCGTCCACGTCCTTCGCGAACCCCGCGGTGACGATCGGGCGCGCCTTCACCGACACCTTCGCCGGCATCGCCCCGTCTTCGGTCGCCGGCTTCATCGGGATGCAGCTGGTCGGCGCGGTGGCCGGCCTGGCGCTGGTGGCGGTCGTCTTCATGCGCCCCGGGCCCGACGCCTGACGGCCTCCGGGCTCGGGCTCGGGCCCGGGCTCGGGCTCGGGCTCGGGGCCGGGGCGGTCAGCCGATCAGGGGGCTCCGGCGCTCCAGCAGGACCACGTCACGCCACCTGCCATGGTGCCGGCCGATCCGCTCGCGGGTGCCGATGACGCGGAACCCGGCGCGCTCGTGGAGGGCGAGGCTGGCCGCGTTCTCGGGGAAGACGCCGGACTGGATCGTCCACACCCCGGCGGCCTCGGTGGAGGCGATCAGGGCGTCCAGCAGGGCCCGGGCCACGCCGCGGCCGCGGGCGTCGGGGTGGACGTACACGGAGTGCTCGACCACGCCCGCGTACGCGCACCGGTCCGACACGGCGGTGGCCGCCACCCACCCCAGCACGGCGCCGGCCTCGGCGCCCTCGTCCTCCAGGGCGACGAACCGGTGCGCGGACAGCTTCGCCGCGTCGAACGCCGCCCAGTCCGGGGCCTGCGTCTCGAACGTCGCGTCGCCCTCGTCGATACCGGCCTGGTAGATCGCCAGGACCTGCTCGGCGTGCTCGGGGAGCAGCGCCCCGATCCGCACCGCGCTCATGCCGCGACCCCCGTGACGCCGGTCAGGAGCGCGCCCATCGCGGCGAGGACGGCGGGCTCGACGCGGTAGTACACCCAGGTCCCGCGGCGCTCGGAGGACAGCAGCCCGGCCTCTTTGAGCTTCTTGAGGTGGTGGGAGACGGTGGGCTGGGAGACGCCGACGTCGGAGATGTCGCAGACGCACGCCTCACCCCCCTCGTGGGAGGCCACGGCGGAGAACAGGCGCAGGCGGACGGGGTCGCCGAGGGCCTTGAACATCCTCGCCGCCACCTCGGCCTCGTCCGCGGACAGGGGGCGCTCGGCCAGCGGGGGGCAGCACGCGGCGACGGCCTCGGGCTCCAGGAGCGGCAGCACCTTCGCATTCGACATACATCTATGTTGACACACGTCGAATCAACCGGCCAGAGCGCGGCGGCCCACCGACCCCCGGAGCGGACCGACTCACGGAGCGGACCGGACGCGCGGCGAGACAGCACACCACTGCCGGCCGGGGGCGGGCAGCCCCACCCCGACCCAATTCGATGAACACCTATGTTGACGATCGTCGAATCAGATGTCACGCTGACTGGGCAAGACATCGACATCCATCGAAACAAAAGGCCCGGAGACCGGAGACACGCCATGAGCGAGACCACCACCGACCTGCCCGTCGTCGTGATCGGGGCCGGCCCCGTCGGCCTGGCCGCCGCCGCCCACCTCCGCGAACGCGGCCTGGACTTCCTGGTCCTCGAAGCCGGCCCCAGCGCCGGGACGGCAACCCGCGCGTGGTCGCACGTACGCCTGTTCTCCGCCTGGGGCGAGGTCGTCGACCCGGCCGCGGAGAAGCTCCTCGCGCCCACCGGCTGGGTCAGGCCCGACCCCGACGGCTACCCCACCGGCGGCGACTGGGCCGAGCGGTACCTTCAGCCGCTGGCCGACGCCCTCGGGGGCCGGGTCCGGTACGGCACCACGGTCACCGGCGTCTCCCGGGCGGGCCGCGACCGGATCGTCGACGCCGACCGCGACTCCCAGCCCTTCGCCGTCCACACCCTGGGGACGGACGGCCGCGAGGAGCGGATCCTCGCCCGCGCGGTCATCGACGCCTCCGGCACCTGGGCCACCCCGGGCCCCGCCGGCGCCGGCGGACTCGCCGCACTCGGCGAGCGGGCCGCCGCCGACCGCATCACCTACCGCGTGCCGGACCTCACCGACCCCGCCACCCGTGCCCGGTACGCCGGCAAGCACACCGCGGTCATCGGCTCCGGCGCCTCCGCCTTCACCGCCCTCGCCTACCTGGCCGACCTGGCCAAGGCCGACGACGGCACCGGAACCGGCACCCACACCACCTGGATCCTGCGCCGCGGCATCTCCGGCTCGACCTTCGGCGGCGGGACGGCCGACCAGCTCCCGGCCCGCGGTGCGCTCGGCCTGGCCGCCAAGGCAGCGGTCGACGACGGGTACGCCGACGCGGTGACCGGCTTCCGGACCGAGGCGATCGAGCGCACCGACGACGGCCGCGTGGTCCTGGTGGCCGAGGACGGCCGGCGCCTCGCCCCGGTCGACGAGGTCATCGTCCTCACCGGCTTCCGCCCCGACCTGTCCTTCCTGGACGAACTCCGCCTCGGCCTCGACGAGCGCCTGCAGGCCCCCGTCGCGCTCGCACCGCTGATCGACCCCAACCAGCACTCCTGCGGCACGGTCTACCCGCACGGCGTGAACGAGCTCTCCCACCCGGAGAAGGGCGTCCACCTGGTCGGCATGAAGTCCTACGGCCGCGCCCCGACCTTCCTCGCCATGACGGGCTACGAGCAGGTCCGCTCGGTCGCCGCCCACCTCGCCGGCGACCACGAGGCCGCCGGACGCGTCGAACTCACCCTCCCCGAAACGGGCGTCTGCGGCGGCGCCGGCCTGTACGACGCCCCGGCGCCCGAAGCCTCAAGCGGCTGCTGCGGCACCCCGGCAGCGGCGGAAACACTCCAGATCGGCGCCCCGGCCCACACCGGCGGAGGCTGCTGACCCGAACCAACCGCCCCCCGGGCGCCGGCCCCGCAGACACCGGGGCCGACGCCCGGATCCGCAGCCGGAATTTCCCCTGGGCCTGGGCCGGCGCCGCGGCTCGCGGAGCGTGGTCAAGGCCTCCGGTGCTGCCCGGCAAGGGCGTTGAGGAGTGCGGCGCCGCGTTCGGCGTCGTCGACGCTCACGGCGAACTCGGAGCCCGTGCGGGGACGGACGACCAGGCATTCGCCGGACCGGAGCATGACGGTCGTGCCGAGCCCGCTCAGGCGGTATCCCCAGCCGCCGACCTGCGCCGGGGAGCGCGTCTCGGAGCGCGCCGAGACGATGTCGCGGGCCTCCCAGCGGCGCACCGGCCACCCGAAGGGGCCGAAGGACACTTCCAGACCGGTGTCCGCCACACGCGCCTGGACCGAGGAGCAGGCCAGTACCAGGAGTGAGGCGATCGCGAACGGTGCGATCAGGGCCCACGGCATGCCGATCAGCCCGCCGGCCGCCGCCGCGGCGGCTGCTGCGGCCACCAGCCCGGTCAGCGCCGCGATGAGGTGCAGCCACGGGTTCGACGTACGGGAGAGCCACACCCGCCGCTCCCCGTCGGGGATCTCCATGACGTCACCCGCAGCGGGCTGCTCCGGCGCAGCGGGGAGGGATGCACGACGGCCGGCCATCCAGCCCAGTACGCCCGCCACGGTCGCGGCCACCGCCGTGACCACGACTCCCGCCCCGACCGAACCCGCTTCCTTCCAGTCCGCCCGGTCCAGATTGGCCCGCACGATCGAGGCCTGGACGCCGGCCAGGAACACTCCTCCGGACAGCAGTACGGCCCAGACCCACGCCCTCGCGGGTGAGCCGCCCCGCCGCCCGGCAAGGGCCAGTGCCAGGACGACAACAGCCCACACCAGCGCCGGGAACAGCCCCGCCGCCCACAGGGGCATCGAGCCGTCCGGCGCATCCGCCCCCCAGTGGGTGGCGAGCCGCTCCGGCAGGCGGGCGCTGGCGGCAAAGGGAAGTGCGGCCAGGACGGCCAGCACGCCGACCGCCCATATTGCCGCTCCCCACCGGGCGCCGTTCGACTTCGTACGGTCGGTCACGAAAGCCCCCTGATCATCTCTATGACGTCGTTCTTGCTGTATCCGAGGTGTGCCGCGTCGGCCAACAACTGCCGCGCCCGGTCGAGCAGCTGCGCCCGCTGGTCGGCAGCCTCGGCGACGGTGACGCCCCGGCCGCGCCGGAACTCCAGCACGCCCTCGTCGCGCAGGGCGCGCAGCCCGCGCAGGACGGTGTTCGCGTTCACGCCCAGCGCCCGCGACAGGTCCCGCGCCGGAGGCAGTCGGTCCCCCGGCGTGCACTCGCCCTCGGCGATGGCCCGCCGAATCGCCCCCGCGACCTGCTCGTGCAGGGGGCGACTGTCCGTGGTGTCCAGTCTCAGCAACATGATGCTAATGACGATAGCACCATCTAACTCATGGCTAACCTGTCGGCTACGGACCGCCCTGGTATGGCGCCCAGCCCCTTTGGCCTGTCACGCCGACTGCTCCTCGCCTAACATGCCGACACCTCCCGCCGGTGAAGGGAATCGCGAGCGGTACCAGGAAGAGGGCACGCAAGTCCGAAGACCCGTGGGCCTTGGCGCAGACCGCGCTCAAGCCCTTCCACCCATTCAACGGCGTCGGCGAGCCGGTCGTCCTTCACCGCGGCGACATCGGAGGGATCGGGGAGCCTCGTCCGCCCGGAGAAGTCAGCCTCCGCTGCTCACCGACACTCAGCCTCGAATGGAGCGTCACCGCCACGCCGAGCTGGCGGATGGACTTCCCGGATACGCCCGTGCGGTCAGCACCACCTGAAGGACCGGGTCAGCGGACGGGACCACTACTGGTCCGGCGGGCGCTGGGTTCACGAGACGGACGGGTGGAGAGTCGTCCTGGACGTCCGGCGGGACAGCGGACCTGTCCTACGGCATTTGGAGAAGTCCCGGCTCTTCGCGATGACCCACGTCATGGAGATCACCCGCACGGACCACGCGACCTTCACCGCCCGCGATGCAGCCCCGACCAGGGCTTTGTCGAACAGCGGATCACGATAGGCGCGGCCGGCCTCGAGCACGCCATGTGGGAGCGGCTCTGCCTCAGCGGGGTCCTGACCAAGGACCAGTACCGAGCCCTGCCGGCGCACAAGCGACTGCGCAGGATCCTTCAGGACATACGGGTGCCCACCGTGATCGACGCTGATCGGCTGCCGGCACTGGCGGGGTTCGCCGCACATGAAGGCATCGACGGGCCCGAGGCCGTCACCAGGATCCGCAACCGTCTCGTGCATCCGGAAGGGGCTCAGGAGAAGGTCTACAGGATCGAGGGCCTGGTCCTGGAAACCTGGCTGCTTGTCCGGCACTACCTCTCGCTGATCATCCTCCAGTCGCTGGGGTACCGGGGACGCCATCAAGAGCTCGCCAGGATGGGCGGCTGGGCAGGAGAAGTCGCAGAGACCCCTTGGGCATAACAGCGCCGCTCCGCCCCTGACCTCGTCCTCAGGCCAAGCAACACGGCCCGGGCAGCTACCGTGTGCGGCGCGCCCCGGGTCCCCCTGGCGCCGCGCGGCGTTCGTGCGCCGGCCTCTCCCGAGGTGCGCAGCATGGCACATCTTCCGTCCCGGGTTGTTGCCGTGCACCGGCAGCGTTGGCCGCGTTCACGGTGCCGGTGCCACACGGCATCCTGGGGGCGTGTCGAATTCTGTGCAGGTCCAACTTCCCCACCACGTAGGCGAGATGGTCGTCTGCGGCGATGACGGTCTGGCCCGTCGGCTGGGTGCCGAGCTGCGGGATGTGTACCGGGAGCGGGTCACCCTCGTCGTACCGCCTTCCGCGCACGCTCCTCAGGCGAGCCCGGCCCGGCGGACCTTGCGGGGCTTCGGGCTGGTGGGACGGGTGCCGGGCAGCCGAGCGGCGCGATCTCCCTCGTCGGAGCATGTGGGCAGCCTGGACATTCGTGTGGTGGAGGCCGCGGAGCCCGACGAGGACGCGCTGATCTTGGCGGGGGTGCCGGGGGCAGCCGCGTTGGCCCTGGTGTACGAGGACGACGACACGAACGTACGGGCCGCGCTGGTGGCACGACGGCTGAACCCGCGTCTGAGGCTGGTGATCCGCCTGTACAACCGCAAGCTGGGCCAGCATCTGGAGGAACTGCTCGATCAGGCCGCGATCGTGGCCGAGCCGGGGCTCGACCTGCGCGAGCTGGACGCGTCGACCACCGTGCTGTCGGATGCCGATACTGCCGCGCCCGCGCTTGCCGCGAGTGCGATCGCCGGGACGAGCAAGGTCGTCCAGGCGGACGGCCTGCTGCTGCGCGCGGTGGAGCGCACTCCGCCGACGCGAGGGCAGGTGGCTGATCCAGGACTGTGCACGCTGGCCCTGCTTTCGGCGACCACCTCGGACCCCGCCGGTGCGGAGGGGTCCGACCGCAGTGGCGATCAGGGGCCGCAGCTGCTGCCGGACGACCGGGCGGTGGCCGCGGCGACGGGCCGGGGCATCGTGGCGTTGCAGGCGGTCACGCACGCGGGTCCGCCGACGGGCGGCAACCGCCTGGCGGCGGCGTCGCTGCCTGTGGCCTCGCTTTTCTCGCGGCGGCTGCGCTGGTCGCTGGCAGGGATCGCGGCGGCGGTCGCCGCCCTCGCGGTGGCGTCCTGGCTGACCACTGGGGACCATCCCTTGCACGCCGCGTACATCACCCTGCTGGACATCTTCGCCATCAACGACCCGGCGGTCGACGAGCCGCCGGTGCGCAAGACGCTGCAGATCCTTGCGGGGTTCGTCGGCCTCCTTCTGCTGCCGGTGCTGGTCGCGGCCGCGCTGGAGGGCCTGGGGGCGTTTCGCAGTGCGACGGTGCTGCGTCGCCCGCCGCGCGGGCTGTCCGGGCACGTGGTCCTCCTCGGCCTGGGCAAGATCGGCACCCGCGTTCTGGCGCGCCTGCGGGAGCTGGAGATCCCGGTGGTGTGCGTGGAGTCCGATCCCGAGGCACGCGGGCTGGCCCTGGCCCGGCGCTTGCGGGTGCCCGTGATCCTCGGCGACGTCACGGACGAAGGCGTACTGGAAGCCGCCCGCGTCCACCGCGCACACGCCCTGCTCGCCCTGACCAGTACGGACACCACCAACCTGGAGGCTGCGCTGTACGCCCGCGCCGTCCGGCCGGATCTACGCGTCGTCATGCGGCTGTACGAAGACGACTTCGCCACCGCCGTCTACCGCACCCTGCGCGCCGCACATCCGCAGGCCCTGACGCGCAGCCGCAGCGTGACGCACCTGGCCGCACCCGCTTTCGCGGGCGCCATGATGGGCCGGCAGATCCTGGGAGCCGTGCCGGTGGAGCGGCGGGTCCTGCTGTTCGCCGCTCTGGAGGTCGCCGGGCACCCGCAGTTGGAGGGCTGCACCGTGGCGGAGTCCTTCCGGCCGGGGGCCTGGCGGGTCATCGCGCTCGACACCGCCGCTCCCGAGGAGCGACGCGCCGACCTCGCCTCCACCCCGGATGACGCCCCCGAAGCCCACCCCCGCCTGGTCTGGGACCTGCATCCCGGCTACGTCCTCAGGGCCGAGGACCGGGTCGTCCTGGCCGCCACCCGCCGCGGACTCGCCGAACTCCTGGGCCGCCGGGACATCCGCGCCCCAGGCGTCTGACCAGCAGGAGCCCCGCAAGAGCGGCTGCGGTGGTGCTTCACCCGAGCCACCGGGCCGTGGCATTCTTGCGATCCACCACCTTGCTGCCAGGAGCACCCCCATGCCCCGTCCTTCCCGCGTCGGCAGCCCTTCGCCGTTGTTCGCCTTCGGCGCCGTGCTGACGGCCGCCGGGGCGGCGATGTACGCGCTGCCGGGCTACAGCCGTGCACTGATCGCTGTGGTCTCATTCGCTGTGGCTGCCGTGGTGGCGGTGTGGATGTTCACCAGGCAGCGCTGAAGCGGCTCAACCGGCAGGCATGCGGGCAGGGCCGTCGGCGGGCCGTTCCCCTGCCGGTCCGAGGCGGGAGGAGCGCAGGACGCGCAGGACGAACGCGGGGGTGAGGAGCCATTCGGGGCGGCGGATCAGCCCGGCTACCTCGCTGAAGCGGATGCAGACCGCGGTGTCGTGCTGTGCCGCGACGTTGATCCGTGCGGTGTACCGGTTGAGCAGGTCGGTTCCCAGCGGTTTGCGGCCGGTGGTGCCCGCGTAGGCGAAGTCGCCGCCGACGGTGATCGACCAGGCTACGGCGACAGGTCGGGCCGCCGCCCGGAAATAGGAGCGGGCGAAGGAACGATCGATCGCTCCGGCGCGGTCCAGGCAGCGGGCGAGGGCGGCAGCCCGTTGTGCGGCGGTGCTCATGCCCCTGGCCGTAGATGGGGTCGAGGCTGCGACCGCGGTCCCCTCCCGCATGGTGACGCCGGGCAGGACCCTCACCCGGCGGCGGACGGCATCCTCAAGGAACGGGCGCGACATCACCGGCCCGCGCATCCTGCTCGACGGACGGGCCATCGGGCCGCCGCTCTGATGCCAGTGGAAGTCGCGGCAGATGTCGAATTCGGTCGCGTCGCCGGCGTAAAGCTCGGCGCGACCGCCGATTCCGCGACGCGATGAGGCCGGAGGGACTTCGCGCGGAGGTCGAGTGGGGCCACGAGGTCACCGGCCTGCACCAGGACCCCCACGGCGTGACCCTGCAGGTCGGCGGCCAGGATCTGCGCGCAGGATGGGTGGTCGGCTGCGACGGCGCGCACAGCCGCATCCGCAAGGCCGCGGCCATCGGCTTCCCCGGTGTCCCGCTCGTCGAAGGCTTCCTCCTCGCCGACGTCCGGGCCGGCCTGCCCCTTCCGCGTGAGGCGGTCTCCGTGTGGCTGAGCGGGGACCGCATGATCGGCGCCTTCCCCCTGCCCGGCGCCGACCTGTGGCGGCTGATGACCCCCGCGACCGCGGCCGAGGACAGCGAGGACGTGCTGGCGAGCGTGCGGCGCGCCCTTGAGGAGCAGACCGGCATCGACGCAGCCCTGATCCGGCACGCCGACTGGACGTCCACGTTCCGCATCCAGCGCAGGCTGGCCTCCACCTACCGCCGCGGCCGGGTCCTCCTCGCCGGCGACGCGGCCCATATCCACAGCCCCTTCGGCGGACAGGGCATGAACACCGGCCTGGGCGACGCCGAGAACCTCGCGTGGAAGCTGGCCCTGGTCTCCTCCGGCCGCGCCGCCTCCCCGCTCCTCGACACCTACGAACGGGAGCGACGGCCGATCGCGCGGGAGGTCCTTGAGTCCACGAGCGCGATGACCCGCATCGTCGTCGGCGGATCGGCACCTGCCCGCTTCCTGCGGGACCGGCTCCTCCTCCCCCTCCTCGACCGCCCTCGCGTGCAACGAATGGTCTGGGAGCAGGCCTCCCAGCTGAAGATCACCTACCGGCACGGACCGCTGGGAATGTCACGGCCACGAGGCCTGGTCTCCCGCGCCGGCACCGGTGCGGGAGACCGGGTACCCGACGTGCCGACCCGGCGCGAAGACGGCAGCCCGAGCCGCCTGCACCGCGAACTCGGCGGCACCTGGGCCCTCCTGCAACCCTGCGAACCTCACCCCCGCCTCGCCGCGGCGGTCCGGGCCCACCTGTCGGCCGCCGACGTCACCCTGCTCACCCACGAAGAGACCACCGACGACTGCCTCCTCGTACGGCCGGACGGCCACCTCGCATGGCGCGGCACCCGCGCCCGGGACCTCGACCACGCCCTGGCCGCGATCCTGCACCGCGGCCGGGTACGTTGACGGGGCGATGAACACGACCACCGAGCCCCTGACTCTCCGGGAACGCAAGAAGGCACAGACCCGGCAGGCCATCCAGGACCACGCCCTGCGCCTCTTCCTGACCAAGGGCTACGACAGCACCACCGTCCAGGAGATCGCGGAGGCCGTCGGCATCTCCCACATGACGTTCTTCCGGTACTTCCCGACCAAGGAAGCCGTCGTGGAGAACGACGACTACGACCCCCTCATCGCCACCCTCATCGAGCAGCGGCCCCCGCACGAGGACACCCTCACCGCACTCCGCCACGCCCTCGCCACCGGACTGCGGACCGTCTACGCGCACGACAGGCAGGCCCTGCTGGTCCGCACCCGCCTGATCCTGACCACCCCCGCGCTGCGGGACCGCATGTGGGCCAACCAGTACAGCACCCAGCGCCTCTTCGTCGACGCCCTGCGCCGCCGCCGGCCCACGGAAAGCCTGCTGGCCACCCGCGTCCAGGCCGCCGCCGCCCTCGCCGCACTCACCACCACTCTGACGGTCTGGGTCGAGGGCGATGGCGGCGAAGACCTGCCCACCCTTGTCGACAGCGCCTTCTCGGCCCTCCTCGACCAACCGCGGCAGACCTCCGGAACCGCCTCCGAACCCGGATGAAGCCGCCGGCCGGAGGCCCGAGCACGCCGGCAGGCCAGGATGCCGAGCCCAGTGGAAGACACCCTTCCGCCCCATGGCACGCTGGTCCCGCGTCAAGGAGCCGTCAAGACGCAGGAACGATCGGGGGACAGCATGGTGGACCGGGTGGCAGCGCTGGAAAAGCACTTGGCGGGATACACCGACATCCTGCGCGGCGCCTGCACGACGGGACGCCGTCTCACCCGTGACGAACTGGAATCCCGCCGGGCCGAGGGCGAACGGGCCGCGGAAGCCGGCCTGCCCCTCCGCGGCCTGATACGAGCCCACCTGTCCGCCGCACAGCAGGTCGCGCCGTACTCGGGCGCACCGCTGCTGGCCGTGCTGGAACAGGCCGTCGACGCGTTCGTCGAAGGCTACGAGCGGGCCCAGCACCAGGCCGTCCGCCAGGAGGAGGCCGCGCGGCGCGAGTTCATCGACGACCTGCTCTACGGACGCAGCGGTCTCGGCCGGCTGGCAGAACGCGCCGAACGGTTCGGCCTGCGCCTCTCACAGACGCACGCCGTGGCCGTGGCCGCCGGGCCCGAGCCGTACGGCGACGGCTACCCGGTCGCCCGGAGCATCGAGTCCGCGATGCTGTCCCGATTCGAAGGCCGACAGATCCTGCTCACCACCAAGGACGGCCGGCTCATCTGCGTGGCCCCGGGCGACCAGCCAGACGTACTGGCCTACTTCGCCGAGCGGGCCTACACCGCTACGCACGGCGGTCGAGTCGCCATCGGCCGGACCCATCCCGGCCCCGGCGGCGTCGTCCACTCCTACGAAGAAGCCCTGGCCGCCCTCGACCTCGCCGACCGGATGGACCTGCCCGGACCGGTACTCCGCGCCGCCGACCTCCTGGTCTTCCCCGTCCTGATGCGCGACCGGCAGGCCATGACGGACCTCGTGGAGACCGTCCTGGGCCCGCTGCGCACGGCACGCGGCGGCCCCCGGCCTCTGCTGGAGACGCTGACGGCGTACTTCGACAGCGGCTGCGTGGCCACCGAGGCGGCCCGCCGGCTTTCGCTGAGCGTGCGCGCACTGACGTACCGGCTCGAACGCATCCACGCCCTCACCACCACCGACCCGGCAGACCCCCTGAACCGCTACACCCTGCAGACCGCCACGATCGGCGCCCGGCTGCTGGGGTGGCCGAACGCCGGAGAATGACGCTGGAAGCACCGCTGCGGGCGGCGGGGAAGCCGTGCTCTGCCGCTTAGCCTGCGGTCTTGCGCGGGTTTCGGCGGCGACGGAGATACTGGCGGATCGAGTGGGCCGTTTCCCCGAGGGCCACCAGCAGCGCCGCGCTGGCGGCGCAGGCCGCCAGCGAAGCGGGACTGTGCCGTAGCTGGCCTCCCCACCACAGCACCAGCGTGAACCCGGCCCACCACAGGACCACCGAGCCCGCCTGCTTCAACTGCCCGGACATGGTCACTCCGTCTCTGGCTCGCGTGCGGTCGGCCTGGTCATGCGCCTCTTCCTGAGCCGTTCGCTTCGGCGGCGCGCTGGTAGATGTCGGGGATGCCGTCGGCGTCGGCATCCAGCGTCTCCTCCTCGTACAGGTGCTTGTACACCGTGTTGCGACGGCGCAGGAACAGCGCGGCGAGTGCGGCAGCGGTCACGGAGCCGACGAGGACGGCTGCCTTGATCTGTTCGGTGACGGCCTGGCCGGGGAAGGCGAGTTCGCCGATGAGGAGGGCGACGGTGAAGCCGATGCCGGCGAGGACGGCGAGGCCGAGGACGTCGGCCCAGGCGAGGTCAGGGTTGAGGCGGGCGCGGGTGTAGCGGGCGGCGAGGTAGGTGCCGCCGAACACGCCGAGGATCTTCCCGGCGACCAGGCCGATGACGACGCCCAGCGGCTCGGGCCGGGTGAACACGTCCGCGAGGGCGCCGGCCGAGACGGTGACGCCGGCGGCGAAGAGTGCGAAGAGGGGGACGGCCACCCCGGCGGAGAAGGGGTGGACGAGGTGGGAGACCCGGGCGGCGGGGGAGGCTTCCTCACCCTTGTCGAGGGTGGTGCGCAGGATCAGGCCCATGGCGACGCCGGCGACGGTGGCGTGGACGCCGCTGTTGTACATCAGGGCCCAGATGGCGAGGCCGAGCGGGACGTACCACCACCAGCCGCGCACCCGGAAGCGCTGGAGGGCGTAGAAGAGGGCGAGGCCGGCGAAGGCGCCGCCCAGGGCCCAGAAGTTGAGGTCGCTGGTGAAGAAGATCGCGATGATGAGGATGGCGCCGAGGTCGTCGACGACGGCGAGGGTGAGGAGGAAGGCGCGCAGGGCGGCCGGCAGGTGGGTGCTGATCACGGCGAGGACTGCGAGGGCGAAGGCGATGTCGGTGGCCATGGGCACGGCCCAGCCGTCGAGGCTGCCGCCGCCGATGCCGGCGGTCAGCGCGTAGAGGGCGGCGGGGACGGCCATGCCGCACAGGGCGGCGACCACCGGAAGAGCGGCCGTGGCCGGGGTGCGGAGCTCGCCGACGACGAGTTCTCGTTTGAGTTCGATGCCCGCGACGAGGAAGAAGACGGCCAGGAGGCCGTCGGCGGTCCAGTGGCCGACGGAGAGGTCCAGGCCGAGGGCGGGTATGCCGAAGTGGAAGTCGCGTATCTGCTGGTACACGTCTCCGAGCGGGCTGTTGGCCCAGACGAGGGCGATGACCGCGGCGGCCAGGAGCACGAGTCCGCCGATGGTCTCGGTGCGCAGGGCCTCGGCGATGGCGCGGCGTTCGGGCCAGGGCAGCAGGCCCAGGAACGGGGAGCGGTCGGGCGGCGGGGTGGCGGTCATGGCGGGGGAACCTCCGGGGCGTCGGCGGCATTGCGGGCACACGGCCCCAAGGACGCCGACCAGACTTCCCGGCACACCCCGCGTCCGCCTGCTGGTGCAGCGAGCGTTTTGACGCGTTCTTTACACCCTATCGGGGTGCGTGGGATGTCGCCAGGGGGCTTTGACGTGCGGTGATGATGTTCGGGACACGGGAGAGGGCCCGTACCCGCCCAAAGGCGCGAGGGTGGGTACGGGCCCTCAAAGGGGCCGGGCCGCCGGGGGGACGGTCAGACGGTGGTCTTCACCGGCTCCTGGTCTTCGTCCTCGTCGGCGTCCGTGTCGAGGCCGGCGTCGCGGCGGCGGACGAAGTCGAGGAAGTTGTTCAGCTCCCGCTTGACGACGGGGGCCAGCAGGTACAGGCCGATGATGTTGATGACGGCGAGCATGAAGAGCACCGCGTCGGCCATGTCGATCAGGGTCTGCAGGGTCAGCAGGGAGCCGGCCACGGCGACGAGGGTGTACATGACCTTGAAGGTGACCTCGCTGGCCTTGCTGCGGCCGAACAGGTGCGTCCAGGCCTTCATGCAGTAGTAGCCCCAGGTCAGCACCGTGGAGATGGCGAACAGCATGACCGCGATGGTCAGGATGTACGGGAACCAGGGCAGGACGGTGGCGAAGGCGTCGGAGGTGATCGTCACGCCGCCGATGGAGTCGCCGCCCTTGCGGACCTCGGCGTAGCTGGCCGGGTTGGCGATCACGATCGTCAGCGCGGTCATGGTGCAGATGACCACGGTGTCGATGAACGGCTCCAGCAGGGCGACCAGGCCCTCACTGGCGGGGTGCTTGGTCTTGACCGCGGAGTGGGCGATCGGGGCGGAGCCGAGACCGGCCTCGTTGGAGAACGCGGCCCGCTTGAAGCCGATGATCAGCGCGCCCAGGACACCACCGGCGACGCCCTGCGGGTTGAACGCGCCCTCGATGATCGTGGAGATCGCGGACGGCACGGCGGAGACGTTGACGGCGATGACGACGAGGCAGGCGGCGATGTAGATGCCGGCCATGGCCGGGACCAGCTTGCTGGTGACGGAGGCGATCGAGCGGATGCCTCCCAAGAGCACGATGCCGACCAGGGCGGCGGTCAGGATGCCGAAGAACAGCGCGCCGGCCGAGGAGCCGAGCATGCCGGACTCGCCGCCGGTGACGGAGACCAGCTGGGCGTAGGACTGGTTGACCTGGAAGAGGTTGCCGCCGAAGAGGCCGAAGAACAGCACGAACGCGGAGGCCAGGACGGCGAGGATCTTGCCGAGGGTCTTGCCGCGGGCGCCGAAGCGCTCGGTGAGGCCCTTGGGCAGGTAGTGCATCGGGCCGCCGGAGACGGATCCGTCGGCGTGCACCTCGCGGTACTTCACACCGAGGGTGACCTCGACGAACTTCGTGGCCATGCCGAGCAGACCGCAGAGGATCATCCAGAAGGTCGCCCCGGGGCCGCCGATGGACACGGCGACCGCGACACCGGCGATGTTGCCCAGACCGACGGTGCCGGAGACGGCGGCGGTCAGCGCCTGGAAGTGGTTGACCTCGCCGGTCGACCCCTTCTCGTCGTACTTGCCGCGCACCACGTTCACCGCGAGCTTGAACTTGCGTATCTGCACGCCCCCGAACCAGGCGGTGAAGACCAGACCGGCGACGACCAACCAGGCGACGATCAACGGGAGTTGCGTGCCGCCCACGGGGACGGAGTAGAAGACGACTTCGCCGAGCCACTTGGCTATGGGCTCGAAGAATCCGCTGACCGCCTCGTCGACGGAGGTGGTGATGGAGTCGAGTGACATCTGAGAGAACCTCGATGGCGCAGGACCGGCGCAGTGCGGTGCGTCGGTGGCAGATGCGGGCTTTGAGCGAACGCCGTTGCCCGATCGGCGACCCGTGGCGCCGCCGGTTCCGCGGACTCGGACCGGGGAAGGCGCCTTGGTCGTGCTGGTGGTGCTGCCGGTGCGTGCCGGCGGTCCTTACTCCGGCGAGGGGTGGGCCGAAGCGGAGTTGCGCATTCTTATTTACGCGCTCTTTAGTGACACAGGTCACGCGGGTGATCGGTTTGGGGCATATACGCAGGTTTGGTGATCCGATCGTTATCCGGATCTGAGGTTCTCCTGAGCGGACGCGGCGTCGGCGCGACCGGTCGGTGCACCGCAGAGACAATCAAACCTTCGCCGAGCTCAGCTGACCCGCCCGGTCCGCCACGTCGCCGTGCCGAGCACCAGGGCTCCCGCCACCGCCAGTGCACCGCCGGCCGCCGTGCACACCAGCGTCGTGTCCGGCGAAGCGCCGGCCAGCCGGGGTACGGCGTTGACCGGCACGGTCGCGTAGATCAAGAGCAGGGCCGCACCCCGGGCCCGGACCGGCGCCAGGCGGGCCCGCAGACGGTACGGAACCCGGTCGGCGACCATCGCCAGACCGGCGGGAAGCAGGGTCAGGGAGAACACGATCAGGCCGGTCCACTGCCACTTCACGGGGGCGGTCCTTCTGCGGGTACGGGATGGGTGGGGGTGGTCAGCCGCGGCGAGGGCCTGAGACGATCATGACGAGCCCCGTGAGCAGGAGCGACAGCCCGATGACCAGGGGAGGGAAGCCGGGTCCGGGGAGCACGTAGAAGGCTGCGCCGGCCAGGCTCAACGGAACGCCGAGGACGGTCAGGAACATCCCGATTCGTCTCTCGGATGGCATGTTCGGGCGTCGTCGCATCGCAGCGTTCCTCCGGGGATCGGACTGTTCGAGGGCACCGAGGCCCCAAGGAGACGCCGACCAGACTTCCCGGCACACCACGCGCCGGATGCCGGCGCGTCGGCCGCACGTTACAGGCACCTGCACGTCACGGGCCAGGGGAACCGTCGGCAGCGTGGGCCTCGTAAATCTGCCGCTAGGAACTCGTCAACACACCGTGAGGGGCCTGTAAAGTCCGCGGTGGCGTGCCGGGAAGTCTGGTCGGCGATCAGGGGACAACTCTCTTCGCAGATCGGGGCCTTTCGTCATGGTGCTCGTCGCTGTCTTCGGTGTCGCACTGCTCGTCGCGGTGCTGCTGTCCGGGCTCGCCGCCCGGACCGTGCTCTCCACATCGCTGCTGTTCCTGCTCGGCGGAGCACTGGTCAGTGACGGTTTCCTCGGACTGATCCACATCACGGCCGACAGCGAGATCGTCGCCGTGACCGCCGATCTCGCGCTGTTCGCCGTGCTGTTCACCGACGGGATGCACGTCTCGTTCCCCAAGCTTCGGGAGAACTGGAAGAACCCGGCCCGCGCGCTGGGGCTGGGGATGCCGCTCGCCATGGTCGGCATGGCGCTGATCACGCACTACCTGGTGGGCCTGGACTGGACGACGTCCTTCCTCGTGGGTGCCGTTCTGGCGCCGACCGACCCCGTGTTCGCCTCCGCGATCGTAGGGCGCAAGGAGGTCCCGGCGAAGCTACGGCAGTTGCTGAACGTGGAGAGCGGCATCAACGACGGCCTCGCCCTGCCCGTGGTGCTGATCCTCATCGCCGCCGCCGGACCCACGTCGGCCCAGGCGGAGGCCTCGCTCGGCATGATCAGCCTGGAGCTGGCGCTGGGCCTGGTCTTCGGGATCGTGCTGCCGCTGGCGGTATCCGCCCTGATCCGGTTCCGGCTGCTGGGCGCCGAGCAGAAACTCCAGCCGCTGCTGCCGCTGGCCACGGGGATCATCCTCTACGGGCTGTGCCACCTGACCCACGCCAACCCCTACCTCGCCGCCTTCTCCGCCGGCGCCGTCTTCACCGCGGTCTCGCCGCAGGCCAAGACCGCCTTCGAGCCCCTGGGAGAGGCCCTGGCGGAACTGGCCAAGTTCGCCGCGCTGCTCGTGTTCGGCGCTCTGCTCACCCCGCAGCTGTTCGGGGACCTCTCCCTCGGCGGGTACGTGGCGGTGGTGCTGGCGATCGTGCTCATCCGCCCCGCCTCCCTGCTCCTCTCGCTGATCGGCACCGGGTTCGAGCGGCGGCAGAAGCTGGTGGCGGCCTGGTTCGGCCCCAAGGGCTTCGCCTCGGTGGTCTACGGCCTGCTGGTCCTCCAGGCCGGCATTCCTCAGGGCCAGCAGGCCTACACGCTGATCGCCGTCTGCATCGCCTTCTCGATCATCGCCCACAGCAGCACCGACGTGCCCATCGCCCGCCTCTTCCACGTCGACGAGGACAGCGACATCGCAGTCGGCGAGCCGCTTCCGGCCGGGCAGGCGTCATGACCGGGAAGAACGCCGGGCGGGGCCGGAAGCGCGGGTATCCCGTTGGCATGAGCTGCGGACCGGCCCCGTTCGGGCTGAGGAACCCGAACACCTCGCCGGGCGTGACTCAGGTCCAGCCCGTCCAGGGCCAGGACACGACCGGCACAGGGTATGCATGTTCTGTCCCGGCTCATCCGGGTATGTCGATGGTGAGGTCCCCTGAGGGAGGCTGATTCGATGCCGTGGTTCGTATGGCTGCTCGCCGCCGCGGCACTGGGTGTCGCGGAGTTCTTCACCCTGACGCTCGTCCTCGGGCTGCTGGCGGGTGCCGCGCTGGTCGCCGCCGTGGTTGCCGGCCTGGGAATGGGCCTCCTCGCCCAGCTCGTGGCGCTGGGGGTGGCAGCGGCAGCGGGCCTCGTCATCGTCCGTCCTGTCGCGGTGCGGCACATGGCACAGGCACCCCTCTCCCGTGAGGGAAGCGATGCACTGATCGGCAGGCGGGCCGAGGTGATGCAGGAAGTCACCGCCAGCAGCGGCCTGATCAGAGTCTCCGGTGAGGACTGGTCCGCTCGGGCGCTGGACGAGAGCCAGGTAATCCCCGTGGGAGCGCTGGTGGAGGTCATGGAGATCGAAGGCGCTACTGCTGTCGTCTACCCCCGCGAGCTCCTTCCCTGAACGGCTGGACCATCCCGAGGGAGGAATTGTGGATCCTGTTGTCATCCCGGTTCTCGTGGCGGCGATCGTTGTCGTCTTCCTCGTGGCCGCCACGGTGCGGATCGTCCCGCAGGCGCGTCGCTACAACATCGAGCGGTTCGGCCGGTACCGGCGGACGCTGCAGCCCGGCCTGAACTTCGTGGTGCCGGTGGCCGACCGCGTCAACACCAAACTCGACGTGCGCGAGCAGGTGTACTCCTCCGCCCCCAAGCCGGTGATCACCGAGGACAACCTCGTGGTGAACATCGACACCGTGCTCTACTACCAGATCACCGACCCCCGAGCGGCGGCCTACGAGGTCGCCGACTACCTGCAGGCAATCGATCAGCTCACCGTGACCACGCTGCGGAACGTCATCGGGTCGATGGACCTTGAAGAGACGCTCACCTCACGCGAGGAGATCAACGCCCGCCTCCGGGCCGTCCTCGACGACGCCACCGGCAAGTGGGGCATCCGGGTCAACCGCGTCGAGATCAAGGAAATCGATCCGCCGAACACCATCAAGGAGGCGATGGAGAAGCAGATGCGGGCCGAGCGTGACAAGCGCGCGGCCATCCTGCACGCCGAAGGGGAGCGGCAGGCCAAGATCCTTACCGCAGAGGGCACGAAGCAGAAGGACATCCTTGAAGCACAGGGCACGCAGCAAGCCATGATCCTGCGGGCGGACGGCGAGGCGAAGGCCGTGGAACGCGTCTTCCAAGCCGTTCACCGCAACAACGCCGACCCAAAGATCCTGGCTTACAAGTATCTGGAGACGCTGCCGCATCTCGCGAAGAGCGACAACAACACGTTCTGGGTGATCCCGGGCGAGCTGACCGAGGCAGTTCGCGCCGTTACCCACGCGTTCGGCGATCAGTCGACGATGGGGCTTCCCGCGTCCGCGCAACCGGAGGACGCGACCACCCGCGATACCGGCGCCGCGTGGGACGAAGCCGGGGCTCCGGAGCTGGCGGCGGGCCTGCCGTCTTCACTCGACGCAGCCGCGGCCGCCGATGAGGTCGCAAAGCAGGCCGCCGAGGTGGTGAGCGACGCGAAGGCCGAGGCCGAAGCCGCGTCCGCGAGGGCGTCTCAGGTGCCGGGCCGGGGAAAGACCTCCGGCGGCTAAGCACCCACGGCATCCTGACGCTGGCGAAGTACGGCGGTCTGGCCAGGACCCTCCGACACCTCGCTGAGCATCTGGGCTGCGATCGCCCGGTCGGGCCATCCGGCTCCGGCCGCCACCACTGACTCCCCAGCCTGCGTCCGACTCCCGCCACCAAGCCCATTGCCGACCGTCGGCAAGATAATGCCAACTATCTTGCCGACGGATCACATAAGGGCTTGCCTCGCATTCGACTACGCTCCCGAACAGCCGTAGCCGCCACTCTCGATGCTGGCTTCCAATTCCTGCGAGGCCTCCCTTTTGCGCGCCCCCTTGGCTTCTTGTGGCCACCTTGGGATTACTGTCTCTCGACGCGCAATTGACGAGTGTTTTCAAGGCCCACTGGGGAGTCCAGGAAAACGCTCGGACCTCCACCCAGTGGACGGCTTCTCCGATCTGCGGCGTTCACCTGCATGTTTCCTCCCGTATGACCCTCAGGGAGATCGCGTTCTTTCCGGGAACCAACACCACGGAGCAAGTGATAAAGGTCACTCCACATTGCGGAACGCAATGATCTCTTGCGTTACGGATCTCCTTTATGTCCAATTTACTTGCCTATAGATTTCTGGTTCTGCGCCACTGCCTTGTGGTGCTGTTTTTGAGAGACCGAGGAATCGATGAGGGTTCAATCGTTCGCGCCCAAGTGGCGCGAGCGGCCTTGGTCCGGGGGGAGCAGCCGGTATATAGCCGGTTCCATTGCCCTGGCCATGGCCGTCACTTTGCTGGACGGCACCAGCGCGGCGTTCGCCGCGTCCCTGGACCGCGCCAAGCCCGCCGCAGCACCGAAGACCTACGCCACGCAGGCCGCCGACATCGCGTCCGCCCGCGTCGCCGCCCGCCTGTCGGGCAAGCGGGTCGAGGCGCTGTCGGAGCGCACCGAGACGTCCACCACGTGGGTGAACAAGGACGGCTCGCTCACCACGGAGATCACCGCCGGGGCGTCCCGGTACCGGGACGACAGCGGCCAGTGGCGCGATGTGGACCTGGACCTGGTGGCCGGCTCGAACGGGGTGGTGGAGCCCAAGGCGCATCCGCACGGGCTGAAGCTGGCCGGCCAGTCGGGCAAGCGCGCCGCCTCCCTGGCCGCCGCTCAGGCGGACAAGGCCGTCGACCTGGTCACCCTCGGTGAGGGCGACCAGCAGATCACCCTGCAGTGGAAGGGCGGTCTGCCCGCCCCGGTGCTGGAGGGCACGAAGGCCACCTACCCCGAGGCCGTGCCCGGCGCGGACGTGGTCGTCGAGGCGACCCGTACCGGCTTCGAGCAGTTCGTGGAGCTCAAGAAGCGGCCCTCCGCAGCCGGCTTCTCGTACACGCTTCCGCTGAAGGCCAAGGGCCTGAAGGCCACGCAGCAGGCCGACGGCAGCGTCGTCTTCACGGACAAGAAGTCCAAGAAGACCGCGGTGATGCCCGCTCCCGTGATGTGGGACGCCACCGTGGACCCGGTCTCGGGCGAGCACACCCGCCGGGTCAAGGTCGACATGAAGGTGGTCCAGAAGGGCTCCTCCATCGACCTCGTCGTCACCCCGGACGCGAAGTTCCTCGCGGACCCCAAGACGAAGTACCCGGTCACGGTCGACCCCTCGACCTCGTCCCTGTCGAACGTCTTCGACACCTACGTGCAGCAGGGCGAGACGGTGGACTGGTCCACCGACACCGAGCTGGACCTGGGCAACCCGGGTACGAAGAACGCCGACGGCACCTACCGCACCGCGCGTTCCTTCATCTCCTGGAACACCGCGCCGATCGCCGACGCGCTGGTGATGGACGCCAAGCTGTCGCTGTGGAACTTCCACTCCGGCAACTACACCGGCACCTCCTGCCCCAATCAGCCGTGGGACGTGTGGTCCACCGGCGCGGCGACCACCTCCTCGCGGTGGACGGCCCAGCCGTCGTGGATCGCGAAGAAGGCCACCTCCTCCGAGACCAGGGGCAACTCCTCCTGCTCGACGCAGCCGGACGGCTGGATCAACGCCAACGTCACGACGATGGTGCAGGAGTGGGCGTCGGCCAAGGCTGCCAAGTCCAACATGGGCCTGCGCGCGGCGGACGAGACCATCACGGGGCAGTGGAAGCGGGTCAACTCCGCCAACGCCGCCACGAACGTGCCGAAGCTGACGGTCACCTACAACTACCGGCCGCGCACCGGCACCAAGCAGGAGGCCGGCGCGCCGTTCTTCTCCTACAACGGCGCCTACGTGGTCAACAGCGTGACGCCCACGCTGCGCGACACGTTCGTCGACCCCAACGGTGACACGATCCAGGGCGCGTACCAGATCTTCGACACCGCCACCAACACCCAGGTCGGCGCCGTCCTGCGCTCGGCGTTCGTCCCGTCCGGCCAGCCCGCCCCGGTCGTCGTACCGGCCGGCGTGCTGACCAACGGCAAGACGTACCAGTTCCGCAGCAGCCCGTACGACGGCACGCACTACAACCTGGGCTGGTCGGAGTGGAAGACCTTCACGGTCGACACCTCCGCTCCGTCCGCGCCCGCGGGCATCACCTCCACGGACTACCCCTCGACCTCTTGGGTCAAGGGCCAGGGCCAGCCGGGTGTCTTCACCGTCACCCCGCCCGCGGCCGACCACAACTGGCTTGAGTGGTCCCTGGACGGCGTGACCTGGACGAAGGTCGCCACCGGCGGATCCTCCGCCGCCAAGGCCATCACCGTCACCCCGCCGAAGGACGGCACGCACACCCTCCAGGTGCGCTCGGTGGACAAGGCCGACAACAAGTCCGAGCCCCTCGGCTACACCTTCCACGCCGGCCCGGGCGGATTCGTCGAGCCGAACAGCGGCACGCGCACCGCGCGCCGCCTGCCGCTGGTCGCCGAGGCCGACGGCGGCAAGTACGACAAGGTGTCCTTCTCCTGGCGCCGTTCCGAGGCCGACCCGTGGGTGCAGATCCCGGCCGGCGACGTGACGGCCGGCGGTACGGCCCTGACGGCGTGGCCGGTGAACCTGACCGCGGGCAAGAACGCCCCGCTGGTGTGGAACGCCACCGACACCGTCAACCCCGACGGCACCGTGCAGATCAAGGCCGACTTCACCGGCCCGAACTCCGCGACCGGCGCCACCCAGCCGCTCGAGGTCGTCGTCAACCGCGACGGTGACGACGCCGCCGGCACCGAGGTGGGCCCCGGCTCCCTCAACCTGCTGACCGGTGACTACACCCTTTCCGGCAAGGACGCCGCCGCGTTCGGCATGTCGGTCGTCCGTACGGCTTCCTCCCGCGACCCGCAGGCCGCGTCGAAGCTCATGGGCGCCGACGGTGGCCAGGCCGCGATCTTCGGCAAGGAGTGGCTGTACGGCGCCTCCGGCAGCCAGGTCAGCTCCCCGTACGGCGGTCTGGTCAAGACCTCCGACACCTCGCTGAGCATCTCCGTCATCGGCGACGACACGCGGTACCACTTCACCGCGAACAAGGACAAGACCGGCTGGATCCCCGAGGCCTGGCTGTCCGACTACACCCTCACCGGCTCGTTCACCGGCAACTTCACGCTGCGCGACGGCGAGGGCCGCGTCACCACCTTCGTCCCGGTCCCGGGCACCTCGCCCCAGGCCTGGCGCGCGTCGACCGTCTACATCGACGGTCTGACGAACTCCACCACCACCACGGTGTGGGAGAACACCACCGTCGCCGGCAAGCCCGCGGTCCGGCCGAAGAAGATCATCGCGCCGACCTCCGCGGTCAACGGCACGACCTGTGAGGCCGACTCCACCACCCGCGGCTGCCGCGTGCTGGAGTTCGTCTACGCGACCGCTACCACCGCCACCGGCTACTCCACGGCCGCCGACTTCGGTGACTTCGCGGGCCAGGTCAAGGAGATCAAGCTCTGGTCCACCGAGCCCGGCGCCACCGCGGCCACGTCGAAGGCGGTCGCCGCGTACCGCTACGACGCGGGCGGCAAGCTGCGCCAGCAGTGGAACCCGCAGCTGTCGCAGGGCACGCAGACGCAGTACTCCTACGACGCGGCCGGCCGCGTGAACTCGCTGGCTCCGAGCACCGAGCTGCCGTGGAACTTCACCTACGGCAAGGCGGGCAACTCCGCCACCGCCGGTGAGGGCATGCTGCTGAAGGCCGAGCGCGCCACCCTCACCCCGGGCAGCGCGACCCAGACCAACGGCACCGCCACCACCAGCATCGTCTACGACGTGCCGCTGACCGGCACCACCGCCCCGTACAAGATGGGCGCGGCCGACGTGAAGGCCTGGGGCCAGACCGGTCCTCCGACCGACGCCACCGCCGTGTTCCCCGCCGACTCCGTCCCCGCCGCGAACACCGGCTCGGGTCTGGGCGCCGGCGACTACCAGCGGGCCAGCATCCACTACCTGGGTGCCTCCGGCCAGCCGGTGAACACCGCCCAGCCCGGCGGCCACATCAGCACCATCGAGTACGACCGCTACGGCAACACCGTCCGCCAGCTCTCTGCCGGCAACCGCGCCCGTGCCCTCGGCCTCACCCCGGCCGACCAGGCGCAGCTCGCCGACCTCGGCATCGCCGGCCTGCCCAGCGCCGAGCGCGCCGAGCTGCTGTCGCTGCGCTCGGTCTACAGCACCGACGGCTCCCGCCTGATGGAGGAGCTCCAGCCGCTGCGCCGGGTCGACCTGGCCCGCGCGCTGAGCTCCGGCGGCACTCAGCTGGTCGCCGCCGGCACCTCGGTCACGGCCCGCCCGTGGCTGGTCAACGCGTACGACGAGGGCCGCCCCACGGACGGCTCCGCCAAGGTCGAGGGCCAGCTCACCACGAGCACGTCGGGCGTCCAGGTGCGCGAGCACCCGACGGTCCAGGGTGACCAGAAGGTCGCCAAGACCGAGCTCGACTGGGTCAAGGGCCTGCCGACGAAGTCCATCGAGGACGCCACCGGCAAGGCGCTGACCACCGTCACCGAGTACGACGCCGAAGGCCGTGTCGCTAAGCAGATCCTGCCGGGTGCCACCGCCACCAGCGCCACCACCCGTGTGTCGACCTACTGGTCGGCCACCGGCACCGGCGCCTGCCAGGGCCGCCCCGAGTGGGCGGACCAGCTCTGCCAGGTCGCCCCGGGCGGCACCGTCGCCGGCACCCAGCCGGCCCAGCTGCCCACCACCACCTTCGAGTACGACTTCTTCGGAAGCACCGCGAAGACCACGGACACCGCCAACGGCCAGACCCGCACGGTGACCATCACCTACGACAACGCCGGACGCCCGATCTCCTCCAAGACCACCGGTGGTCTGGGGACGGCCATGCCCGACGCCACCACCGAGTACGACCCGGAGACCGGCAAGGTCCTCAAGACCACCTCGCCGACCGCCGGCACGATCACCCGCGTCTACGACAAGCTGGGCCGCCAGATCTCGTACACCGACGCCGACGGTGGCACCACCACCTCCGAGTACGACAACCTCAACCGCCCGACCAAGGTCAGCGACTCGGTTCCGTCCTCGGTCACGTACACCTACGACCACACCGCCGAACCTCGTGGTCTGGCCACCAAGGTGACCGACTCCGTGGCGGGCGCGTTCGGCGCGACCTACACCGCGGACGGCGACGTCGCCGGCGAGTCGCTCCCGGGCGGCTACACCATGAAGCAGGTCCGCGACGCGGGCGGCGAGGTCACCCTGCGGGCCTACACCCGCGACTCCGACGGCGCCGCCGTCTACAGCGACTCCGTCGCGCGCACCGGCATGGGCCAGGTCTCCCGCCACTCCGGCTGGTCGGACCAGGAGTACACCTACGACACCGCCGGCCGCCTGACCCAGGTCGCCGACACCTCGGAGACGGTGTGCACCCTGCGCACCTACACCTTCGACAGCCGTGCCAACCGCACCGGGCTCACCACAGCGACCGGCACCCCCGGCGCCGACTGCCCGACCACCGGCGGCACCGCCACGAGCAACACCTTCGACAGCGGTGACCGCATCACCAACAGCGGCTACACCTACGACGCCTTCGGCCGCACCACCGCCCTGCCGGGCGGCGCGACCGTCGGCTACTACACCAACGACCTGGTCCGCCAGCAGACCGCCAACGGCTCCCGCCAGACCTGGAACCTGGACGCGGCCCACCGCATCCGCTCCTGGACGGTGGAGACCGGCAGCGGCTCGACCTGGACCCAGACCCAGTCGAAGGTGAACCACTTCGACGGCGACGGCGACACCCCGCGCTGGATCACCGACAACACCACCGGCACCGTCAGCCGCATGGTGGAGTCCCTCGGCGGCCCGCTCGGCGCCATCACCGGCAAGACCGGCCAGACCGTGCTGCAGCTGGCCAACATCCACGGCGACGTGGCCCTCCAGCTGCCGCTCGACACCGCCGTCGCCCCGGTCGCGCTCGACAACGACGAGTACGGCCAGGCCCGCGTCGGCCAGGCCGAGGCCCGCTACGGCTGGCTCGGCCAGAACCAGCGCTCCGCCGAGACGGTCACGTCCACGATCCTGATGGGCGTGCGCCTGTACAACCCGGGCACTGGACGCTTCCTGTCCATCGACCCGGTCTACGGCGGCAACTCCAACGCCTACGAGTACTGCTCGGGCGACCCGGTCAACTGCACCGACCTCGACGGCCGCTTCAGCCGCTCGAAGACCAAGTACTACTCCTGGGGCCGCATCTCCGCCTCCTACTGGGGCCCGAACTGGGGCACCGGCGTCGGCGGCGTCTCCCTCAAGATCGTGGCGAACAAGCGCTGGACGTACCGCATCGGCAGCTACGGCTGGGTGACCTACACCATCGCCGGAGCCGTCCTCGGCCTCCTGGCGTTCCTCTTCCCGCCCGCGGCACCCGTCCTGGGCGTGCTGGCCGCTCTGATCACCATCATCGGAGCGTCCATCCAGTTCATCGCCCAATGGGCGGCCGCACGAGGCCAGTGCCTGCACATCAACGTCGGAGCCAGCGTGTACACCAAGTGGTGGATCCCGCGGTACTCCTTCGGCAGGTACGCCTACCCCTGGCGCGGCGGCTGCTGACCCAGCAGCACCCTGCCTGAGGTGAACCCGTAACCGCGGCCGGGGAACGAGCCCTTCGTTCCCCGGCCGCATCCTCATCCCCGGAGCACCGCATGCCCGTCCACCAGCGCGCAGCCACCACCTTCGCCCTCCTGGCCACCCTCCAAGCCGCCCTCGGCGTCGTCTTCACCACGGCGTTCGACCGCGCCTTCGGCGCGCCCCTGTTCTGGACCGCCACCGGCAGCTTCGCCCTCGCCTGGTACTTCCAGCGCAAGGCGGCGAAGACCCCGTGAACCAGCCCCCCGACGCAGACCGGCCCGCACCTACACTCGCGGGCGTGGACAACACCTTCCGCTGCACCAACTGCGGCACCGTGGGCCTGGAACCCGGCTTCGTCGAAGACGCCGGCCAGCACTCCCGGGGCTACGCCCGCTGGATCCAGGGCGTCCTCGAACTCGGCATGTTCGGCGGCGCCAAGCGCATGGGCAGACCCACCTGGCGCATCGACGCCTTCCGCTGCCCCACCTGCGCCCACCTGGAACTCTTCGCCGGCCACCGCGCCTGAGCAACCGCGCCCGCGCCCTCGGCCACAGCCGAGGGCCACCCGGGCCGCTCGCAGAAGGGCGGCTCCGAGGCCTCATCGGTGAAACGGCGACTCACCGGCCGCCCAGCCCCTCCCAAACCAGGCAACAGATCGCGATGACCAGACACACGTCCGCGATCCATGATCGAGTGAGGCGCTTCTCGACGGGGCGCCGATCTGTGGGGCCACGCCCACCCTTGGGGAGGCGGTCCTGCACCCGCGCGGCCGCCCGGTCACTTGAGCGCACAAACCGGTCGATGAGAGATCCGCCAAACCCGGCCGCGAAGACTTCCTCGCCTCCCCAGGTCCGAAGAACCAACGTGCCACCGCGGCCTGCTTCCGCCGCCTTGATAGCCCTATAGCTTGCGACGTACGTCCGAACCGGGTTGACGACGGTCACCGACCCTTCGCCGAGGAGTACGCGGGAGCACGCTATCCGGCGAGTGAACCAAATGGTCCAACAGATCACCGCGATCCCGATCAGCGACCCGTCACGACCTCGCTCAACAAGGGCAACCCCGGCCGCCGCAGCCCCCAGGAAGGCGGTGCTGGCAAACGAGAGCACTCTGAAGGAAAAGCGGCGCAGGACTCGCCCACCGGAGCCGGCAGGCATCCAACTCTTCATGGCACCTCGAACTCGGATGTCCAAGACCCAGTCGCCCTGGTCAGCCATTGACCAGGGCGAGGCCAGCACAGAGCAGCATTCCTACTGCGCAGCCATCGGCCAGCCAGGCTCGGGTGTAGCGCCGGCCAGTACGGGCGCCACCGGACTGATGCCGACGCTCGACGGCCCAAGACTTGATCTGGTCCACAGCCCGACTGCTGGACCCGACGAAATGGTCCGTGATCGAGCCTGCAAACCCGAACGCTGCTATCTCAGTCCCCTGCGTGGTCGTGATGAGCAGGGTCCCGCCGCTGTCGACCTCCACCTTGGCCACGCAACGAAAGGGGACGTCGTACGTGAGAACCGGATTCACCACCGACACCAGTGCCTCGCGAAGTACGACTCGCGCCCCAGTGATCCGCCGAATGAAGGCGATCCCACCCAGGCACGCGGCCATCACCGTCAGTGCATCCACGTCCCCCCCACCGCCGGGCATGCTCACCCACGCCACGAGGACGAACCCCCCGAGCAGCACCGTGAACAGCGAAGAAAGGGTGACGAAGACCTTCCGGCGCAAAACTTTCCGCTTCCTTCCCCTCACCGGACCTCCGCACTCGACAGACCCTGGCCGGCCACTGTCAGAGGGTCAGCGCGAGAATGAGTGAAAGGACAGCCAATCCCGCCGGGACATCTGACGTCCAGCAGCGACGGAATCGTACGACAGCAGTTGCCTCTGAAACACCGCATCTGTTGCGCACGCGGTCGCGAACTCGCTCGGCGGCCTTCGGTGTCGTCTTGAACACGAGGTCGATGAGTGACCCTCCGAACGCGAACGAGGAGACTTCCGTCAGGTCGTCGGTCACGATCGTGAGTCCGCCCCGAGGGTCGGCACCAACATGCCTCACCAACTCGTAAGGGATCACATGGGAACGGACCAGATTATCCACCTTGAGTGCATCGGGCAGAAGTAGTATCCGGCAACTGCCGATCCTCCTCAGGAGGCAAGCGAGCCCCAATGCGAGAGCGATCAGGGGCAGGGTCTCGCCGTATCCACCCCGCCGCCAGGCAGAGGGCAGCGCCGCGCCCGTCAGCAGCCAGATCAGCGCGATGCCACCCCAACTGAGAATCGGCCACGATACTCGGCGAAGAACTCGCCGCTCCGACCTGATCATCGCCTGGCCTCACCCACATGCAGAACCCACGCCCTGTGAATGCGCTCACGGCACCCGCTCCGCAAAATCCACACCCAACGTGCGCGTCCGTCAACATTCCTGCCTTGCCCACAGCGCCTGCCGCGACAACGGACCCAGCCCCCACCGCGGCAGCTGTCACCCAACCCCTCGCGGTGTGATATCGCCTCCGAGTCCACACGTGGCCGCGCGCGATCCACGCCCTCTCCCGGGCCACTCGCCAGTACGTGGAGACCTACCAGTACGCCCGCGGGTGAACCCGCCCCAACCCGGCACCGAATCCCCGGACCGCCGACTGGCAGCTACGGTGGCCCTTACAGGCGTCACCGAACAGATGCCGACGCTCGGCGGCCCCAGGCGTACCCATGCAGCGTTTACTAAGGCCGAGCACTCCGGCGCAGTCGTTGCAGACGGGACCGGACTACTGGCTTTGATCCATCAAGACCAGACCGACCACCACCAGAAGAGCACCAAGGCAGGCACCCCAACGCTCACCCCGGGTCCATTTTTCCCAGCCACGCCTTCCCTTGCTCGCTACGACCAATACCAACATGCCCAGGACGAAGACCGAGACTCCGTACATCGGCACCTCACTCAGCAGCTATCCGGCACCATGCCGCAATTTGCCTCATAAGCCCGCAGCTCGGCGTAAGCAAGAGGTCGGATCTTCCGCTCTTACATGCCCAGCACAGGCGTAGCCGGACAAGCACCGGAAGGATATCCGCGTTGAGGCTGCCGATTCCCGCAATCCAGCCAGACGCTTCACTCCACCTGAAGGCCTTTCAGGGAACGCGCCGGCCGCCGCCTTATCAAAGGATGACGGCGCTCAGCGCGCCAACTGCCGCCAGGCCGGCCGAGATGTCTGCCGACCAACAGCGACGGATGTTGGCGACCACTACGCCTTGCCCCACCGAGCGGCCCCGCCTTGGGGGCAGCCTTTTGTTGATCTCCACGGCAGCTTTTCCGGTTGTTCTGAAAACCATATCAACGAAAGAGCCGCCGAATGCGAACGCAGCATACTCCTCGCCGCCGTCAACTTTGACGGAAAGCCCTCCTGTCGGCACCTCGGACACTTCGAGCACCGAGCCGTAGGGAATGAGATACGACTTGAGAGGATTATCAATCCTCAGGGCATCCGCCAGCAGCGTCACCCTGCAACTCCCGAGCCTCCGCATGACCGACGTAATACCGAATGCCGCTGCCACGGAGTTCGAGACGTCACCGTAACTGGCCGCCTGGAAGGCGGAGAGGGCCACGTCAGTGAACATGAGCCAGACCAGCGCAAGTCCACCCCAGAAGAACCAGCGCCACGACCTGCGACGCAAGACGACTTCCCTGCTCTCAACGAGCACTTTGCCAGTCACTTCGCTCAACACCCCCTCCCGGCCAGCGCGCTGGCATTTCCGGCACCACAGAATCCCCAGGGCGAGCTGGGCATTTATGCCCATATTCACCGCGCTTCTGCTCGGGTCTACCATCTTGACCGGCTGGCTTACCCATCCCCTTCGCCCGCCGCCAGGGCCTGACCCGTAACCCATTTTAGTTCTGTACAGGGGTACGCGGACTGTCGCGCGCTCCACTGCGTTCGCAGTGAACGCGCCGGTCCAGGGTGTGCCCAAGGCTCGCGCGACGCCGCCTGCCACTGCTCCTCCCGCCACCGTCCAAGCCAGCGTTTTGCCGTAGGCGCCCCAATCGAACGGCTCTCCCGTTTTCTTGCGGTCGCCGTAGTACATGATTGTTGCGGCGATGACGCCGATCCCTGTGCAGAGCCCTGCAGATACGACCACGCAGGCCGCGAATCCACCGATCGTGAGCCCCAGCTTTATCTCATCCCAGTTATCGGATATCGCACTGGCGGTGGCGTTCCAGGCCTTGCTGACGCCGTTCCTGATGCTGCCCCAGAAACCAGCTTGCTTTTCGTTCTGCTTGCGTTGGGCCTCGGCGGCTTTGCGGTCGGCTTCGGCGCGGGCCTTGGCCGATGCTGCGGCGCAGTCGGGGTCCTTGCTGCACGTGTAGCGGTACTGGTTCTGCTGCTTGACGTAGCCCGGGGAGACCGTGCCGCCCTGCCCCTCGGTGATCTGGACGTAGTTCTTGCCGTAGTCGATGACGTCGGTGCCACTGCCGTTGCAAACGTACTGGCCCGAGCGGCACTCGGGGAAGGCCTCGCCGGTGGGGTCTGCGAAGGTGGCGGGGTTGTTGTTGCCGTAGATGTACGGGTTGTGCTGTGCGGGGTCGTCCGTGATCAGCAGGGGGTCGACCGAGAGGAAGCGGCCCAGTTGGGGGTCGTACTCGCGGGCTCCGAGGTGGGTGAGGTCCGTGGGGTCCTGGATGCCGCCGACGAAGCCGCGGTCGCCGGGCCAGTTGACTCCCGTGCTGGAGCGCTGTCCGCCGAAGGGGAGCTGCTTGCGGCGGGTTACGGCCTGGCCGGCGCCCCAGGCGACGGCGATGAGTGCTGTGCCCTGCTGGTCACCGAAGAGGAAGTTGATGCCCGAGCCGGTGCGGACCGCGACCGTCTCCCCGCCGTGGGTGTAGTAACGCACCGCGGTCTTGGAGCCTGTTGCGGAGAGGGTCAGTTCGTTGCCGCCCGGCAGGTAGGCCGTCCTGGAGCCGTCCGCGTCGTGTGCCAGCACGCGGTTGCCCTCCGGGTCGTAGTGTACGAGGTCTTCTTGGTGCCCTCGGTGACGGTTTCGAGGTTGCCCTGCGCGTTCCAGGTCATCTTCTGGGTGCGGGCGCCGCTCGCCGGTGTGGACGTTCCCTTGTCCGGGTCCACCGCCGTGGTCTGCCGGCCCCGGGCGTCGTAGATCCAGGTCCAGTCGACCTTCGGCGGGTCGGTCAGCTTGGCAAGCTTGCCGTGCTTCTCGTACGCGTGGTCGCCCCGAACTCGGTGCGGGCGGCACTGGTGTAGGCCCGCTGCTCGACCTTGCGCCCGAGCGCGTCGGTGATGGTGGTGGTGGCCGTTCCTCCCGCGGGAGGAATGACGGTCGTCCGGTCGCCGCCGTACTGGAGGGTGGTCGACTGGACCGAAGACGGATTCGTGGACCTCGTAGCCCTGCGCAAGGACACCGCGACGAACACTCACCGGCTGTGGCTCCACCCCAACACCGGCTGGGGGTACGCGTGCAGCAACTGCTCCGACTCCGACTACGACTACGACTACGACTACGACAAGAAGGACCTCAAAGTCCGCTTTGGTGGCAACAACCACTGGAGCAAGGGGGTCAAGCAGATCCTCGCAGTCGGTGACATCGACGGTCCCACCTACATCGATGAGACGAACCCCATCCTGCTGGCCGGCACCAGCGAGGCGCCCATCTCCTCCGGAAGTTCCACCGTGGCGGACGTGACCTTCGGCGCCCCCGGCGACTGGAACAAGGACGGGATCACCGATCTGCTCGTGCGGTACGACCGGACGGACATCGGTGGAGCCCTCTGGGTGTTCAACGGCGGCTGGGACTCGGCAGGTGACTACGTCCTGAGCCTCGAATCCCGTACCAAGGTCGGACCCGACAACTGGAGCATCGAGGACGTGCCCCAGTTCGTCGCGGTACCCGACCTGAACAACAACGGCCGCTTCGACCTGTGGCTCACCACCAAGGGGTCAGGCCGCATCCGCTACTGGGCGGACTGGACGGCCAGCGGTGAAACCAGCCGGATGACGGCCTCCGAGGCCTTCTCCGGGTACCAGGCCATCGGTTGATCCCCGCCCCGTAGCGATTCGCAGACTGCTGCCCGCCGGCCCTCGGACCGGCGGGCAGCAGCCGTTCCCGGCCGCGCTCGGTGCGTTAAAGGCGCGTAAAGATTGCCGACGGCAGGCAATGTGCGGATTGAGGCCCGCCTGCGAATGTGGAGGTGTCCAGCGGGAAGCAGGGGTTTCGGGACGAGGAGGTGCTCATGGGCTTGTTTCTTGGTCTCGGCATGGGGGGGCTCGTGCTGCTTGCTGCCTCGCTGGTGTTCGACGGGGTGCTGGAAGGGCTCTTCGACGGTGCCCTCGGCGGACTGTTCGACGGGTGGCTGTCGCTTCCGGTGGTCGCGGGCTTCGTTTCGATGCTCGGTTTCACGGGGGCGATCGTGCTCGGGTCCACCGGACTCGGGCCCGGAGCGGCGGCCGCCGCGGGGGCCGTGGCCGGGGCAGCGGCCGGCTGGGCGACGTACCGCTTCAGCCGGTCCCTGCTCCTGGACGGAAGCGGGGGTGCCCCGCGCCAGCTTGACCTCGTCGGGTCCGCGGGGCGCGTGATCACCCCGGTCCCGGCCGGCGGCTACGGCGAAGTACTGCTCTCGCTCGGCGGGCAGCCGGTGAAGTACGCGGCGACGGCCGACGCCCCGCTGGAGCGGGGTGCCGAGGTCTGGGTCACGGCCGCGCCGTCGGCCACCTCGGTCACCGTCCGCGCCGTCGACCGCTGAGTCTTTCGCCGGAACCCTTCCGCTTCCGGTCACTTTCCATTGGTCCATCGATCTGCCCCTTTCCCGGAGGCAGGGGGGAGCCGTCATGAGTCCAGTCGTCACCGCGGTCGTGGGAGTCGTCGTACTCCTCGTCCTGCTCGCCCTGGTCGTCGTCACCCGCTACAAGGTGGCCGGCCCGAGCGAGGCGTTCATCATCACGGGTCGGCGCGGGAAGAAGACCACCGATCCGAGCACGGGCAAGGTCTTCACCGACGACAGCGGCCAGAAGGTCGTGGTCGGCGGCGGGGTGTTCGTCGTCCCGTTCGTCCAGCAGCGCTACACCCTCGACCTGTCCAGCCGCCACATCCCGGTCGCCGTCCGCGGCGCGGTCACGCTGCGCGGCATCAAGGCCAACCTGGAAGGCGTCGCGATCGTCAAGGTGGGCGGCACCGAAGACGCCATCCGGGCCGCGGCCCAGCGGTTCCTCCAGCAGCAGGACGGCATCGTCGGCTTCACCCAGGAGGTGCTCTCCGGCGCGCTCCGCGCGATCGTGGGCCGGATGTCGGTGGAGGACATCATCCGCGACCGCGCCGCGTTCGCCGGCCAGGTCGCCGAGGAGGCCGAGGCCAGCCTGTCCGGGCAGGGCCTGGTCCTGGACGCCTTCCAGATCCAGGACATCAGCACGGAAGGCTCCTACCTGGAGGACCTCGGCCGTCCGGAAGCCGCACGCGCCAAGCAGCAGGCCGACATCGCCGAGGCCAACGCCCGGCAGGCCGCCGAACAGGCCCGGCTGAAGGCCGAGGAGGAGATCGCCCTGGCCCAGCGCACGCTGTACCTGCGCCAGGCGGAGATCAAGGCCGAGACGGACGCCGCCGCCGCCCAGGCGAACGCGGCCGGCCCCCTGGCCGAGGCCGACCGGCAGCAGCAGATCCTCGCCGAGCAGGAGAAGGTCGCCGAGCGCCAGGCGGCCCTGACCGACCGCCAGCTGGACACCGAGGTCCGCAAGCCCGCCGACGCCAGGCGGTACGAGGCCGAGCAGCAGGCCGAGGCCCACCGGATCGCCCGCGTGAAGCAGGCCGAGGCCGAGCGGGCGGCCGCGATCGCCGCCGCCGAGGCCGAGGCCGAGCGGGCCCGTCTGACCGGTGAGGGCGAGAAGCAGCGCCGCTCCGCCCTCGCGGAGGCAGAGGCCATCGAGGGCGCCAAGCGCGGCGAGGCCGAGCGCGCCCGCCGCGCCGCCATCGCGGACGCCGTCCGACTGGAGGGCGACGCCGAGGCCGCCGCCATCGCCGCGAAGGGCACCGCCGAGGCCGAGGCGATGCAGAAGAAGGCCGACGCGTACGAGCGCTACGGAGACGCGGCCATGGTGCAGATGCTGGTCGACGCCCTGCCCCAGGTGGTCGCCAAGGCGGCCGAACCCCTCTCCGCCATCGACAAGATGACCGTCATCTCCACCGACGGCGCAAGCAAGCTCTCGCGCACGGTTGCCGACAACGTCGCCCAGGGCATGGAACTCCTCGGCTCCACCACCGGGGTCGACATCACGCAGCTCCTCAAGGGCCTCACCGGACCCGCCAGGGACACCGAAGCGGCCTCTCCCAACGGAAAGATCACGATCACGGAATAGCCGACGACGACGACTACGGACGCCGGGCCCGCCCACGGGGCGAGCGGGCCCGGCACAGGCGTGCTCCGGCCCCGGAGTCGAGGGCGCCAGACCCTCACCCCATCGCACTTTTGTTGGAAGGACGACCGTGGCAGCCCTGATCTCCCTCGGCGCGGCTCTGTGGTACCTCTCCTACGCGGTGATCCGGTTCGAGACCGCGCCATGGCACGCGGTCAACGCGGCATTGTTCGGCCTGGCCGGTGCCGCTCTCCTCGCGGCCGGCGCGCGATTGGCGCGCGGCCACGCCGCCGCACGGGCGACCGCCCACCGGGTGGCCCTGCTCGTGCTGGTTGTCGTCGCCGGCTTCCTCGGGGTATGGATCATCCAGATCGCGATGACCGGCGACTGGGACCGTGTACAGCTCGCCGTCCGACAGGGGCTGGTGACCGACCTGATCTCAACCGGGCTGCCGGCACTCGCCGTCGTGGTGACGACCCGCCGCCGGCCGAGTAGAAGGGCGTCATCGCCCTGTGCGGAATCCTCCTCTGCGGGCGCCAGTGCCCATGAGCGACGGTGATCAGCGCAGTGCAGCGGGCCATAGGCCTCGCAAGTGCGCCTTTTCGGTCGGCTAACACTGCGAATCCGTCACGTTGCGCTCCGTGTCCATGGGGACGAGGCGGCTGGGGAACGGATGCTCTCCGTCACTGTTGCCACAGGGGAGGGGACGGCATTGGACGTATCCGCAGAGCTGGCGACCGTAGGGATGGCCGGCGCTTCGGCGGTGGTCGCGTCCATGACGGCGGACGGGTGGCGCGCCGTCAGGGACTGGATCGCCGGGGCGCTCGGTCGCGGGGAGGCCGACGTCGAGGTTCGCCAGGCCGCCCGGCTCGACCGTGACAGGGAACGGCGTAGCCCCCGCACGCCCGGCAGCGACCCCTCTTCCAGGGAGCCAAGCCGCCAACGAGACGGAACGGACACCTGCGCGGGACAGCGGGCAATGAACGGCACCTCCGTCACCGCTGACACGGCCCGCGTTTTCGCAGCTCAGCAGCCACTGGCGCGCGATCCTGGATGTGACGCGTTATGGGGGCGCACCCGCGCAGCACGATCGGCTAGGCTGTCTGCGGTCAGTCGGCTACCGGCTGCATGCTCGGGAAGGTGTCCGCGAGGACTCTTCCCCAGCGGCACTGGCACGCCAGCTGACCTGGAGGTTTGCGTCACCGGCCGAGGATCCCGCCGCGGGGTTTCCGGCAAGGTTTCCCGCAAGCCCCCGCCTTCGTAGCTCAGGGGATAGAGCACCGCTCTCCTAAAGCGGGTGTCGCAGGTTCGAATCCTGCCGGGGGCACAAGGCAAAGGCCCTCCACCGTTCCGGTGGGGGGCCTTTGGTGTTGGGGGGTCAGCGGCAGAGGGTGAGGATGGTGTCCTCGAAGTCGGGGAATTCCTTGGTGGCCTCGGTGACGATCGAGGCTGCCGGGGCGCGGCTGTGCGGGGCGTGCTGGTCGGCGATGGCTGCCAGGGCCTGGATGCGTCGGGGGGTCCAGTCGGGGTCGGCGCCGTACCCGGCTGCCGCTTCCCAGGGGCCGTAGCCGTCGGCCAGCAGCCAGAGGAAGGCGCCGAGGTCGCGGGCGATCACTGCGGTCTCGCCTTCGGAGCCGAGGAAGACGACGGGTTGGTCCGCCAGCTGCCGGCCCGGGCGGACCAGCCAGAACGCCGCGTAGCCGCCGGTGCCGTCCTGGCCGAAGACGCGGAAGGCGTCGCCGTCGAGGTCGTCGTTGCCCGTCCACGCGCGGAACCAGTCCGTCGTCTCGTCGGCACTGAGGAAGGACTCGTGGGGTTCGAAGTCCACGTCGTCCTCCCCGATCCGGTCCAGGCGGACTGCCATGGCGGCCGCGAGGGCCGTGGGGAACTGGCGGCGGTCGGCGTCTGGGGTTGGGGCGGGGGTTGGGGTGGGTGGGGTTGGGGGCGTGGTCACGTGAGCGGAGTTTAGGGGTGGGGGCTGGTTTGGGTGGGGGCTGGTTTGGATGGGGTCCTGGGGTGCGGTGGGGGTGGGGGCTGGTTTGGGTGGGGTCCTGGGGTGCGGCGGGGGTGGGCGGTTCTGGTGCGCTGTCGGGATGAACGTGCTGGTGGGGGGCTCAAGGGTGGGGCGGCGGGGCCGATGGAAGTGCTGATGGCCGGTGGCGCTCGGCCCGCTTCCGGGGAGCGTCCGGCCCAGGCCTGAAAGGGAGATGGGTGCGTTCTCCGTACGGAACGAAGCTGTGGCTGGGCCCGCTGCCGCGGAGCGGTGCGTGGGTTGCCGGCGGTGCGCTGGCGTCGTTGGGGCTGGTGCTGGTGGGGCTCGTCGCGCCTGTGGCGAGTGCTGCGGGGGTGGTGGGTGCGGCTGATGCTGCGGATGCGGTTCGGGGGCGCGCCGCTGCTGCCGCCTTTGCTGCCGGTGGTGGGGGCCTGCGTGTGGGTGGGGGTGGGGGCGATGACTGCCGGCCGCGGAGGCCGGGAGTGCCGGAGGTCGGCCGCCGGGCCCGGTGCGGGTGGGGGCGAGCCCCGGCCGGGGTGGTGGTGCGGGTGGTGACACCGGTGGTGGTGCCGGGGGTGCTGCTCCTCGTGGGGGTGGCGGTGGGGGCGGGGGCGAGTGCAAGGAGGGGCCGCCTGGGCCTGCGGGGCCTGCGGGGCCGGCGGGTCCTGCGGGGCCGGTTGGGCCTGCGGGTCCGGTTGGGCCTGCGGGTCCGGTCGGTCCGGTTGGGCCCGCGGGGCCTGCGGGGCCTGCGGGGCCTGCTGGACCGCAGGGGGCTACTGGGCCTGCGGGCGTGCAGGGGCCTGTTGGTCCTGCTGGTGCTCAGGGGCCTGCCGGGCCGGTGGGGGCGACCGGTGCGACGGGGGCCGCTGGAGCTCAGGGGCCAGCCGGTCCCGCGGGCGCGACCGGAGCCACTGGCGGCCAGGGGCCTGCCGGAGCGACCGGGGCTCCCGGTGCTCAGGGTCCCGTAGGCGCTACCGGCGCGACTGGGGAGACTGGCCAGCAGGGACCCCTCGGAGCCACCGGCGCGACCGGAGAGACCGGTCAGCAGGGACCCGTCGGAGCTACCGGCGCGGTAGGAGCGGTCGGCGCGACTGGGGCCGCCGGTGACACCGGAGCTCAGGGGCCGGTCGGAGCTACTGGGGCTCAAGGGCCTGTCGGAGCTACCGGGGCCCAGGGAGCCGTGGGAGCTACCGGCGCGACCGGGGAGACCGGCCAGCAGGGTCCCGTCGGGGCCACCGGCGCCACTGGGGAGACCGGTGCTGTCGGCGCCACGGGCGCGCAGGGGGCTGTGGGCGCTACCGGTGCTACCGGAGACGTGGGAGCGACTGGGGCTCAGGGGCCTGTGGGGCCGACTGGGGCTCAGGGGCCCGTGGGTGCTACCGGGGCCCAGGGGCCCGTCGGAGCCACCGGAGCGACGGGCGCGGGTGGGCCCGTGGGGGCTACGGGCGCGCAGGGGCCCGTCGGGGCTACGGGTGCTCAGGGGCCGGTTGGCGCTACTGGGGCTACCGGTGCCACTGGGGGTACGGGTGGGACTGGTGCTGCGGGAGCTACGGGTGCTACTGGGGCTACCGGTGCTACTGGGGCCTCGGGGGTGTTGACGCTTACCGAGGTGGTGGGGGCGGCGGTGACTGTTGAGGACCAGGGTGGGGTGAATACCGCCACCGCCACGTGCCCGGCTGGGCAGCGGGCCGTGTCGGGTGGGTTCGTCACGTCCATCCCGCTGATCTTTCCGACCGAGTCGCGGCGGCCGGTCGGGTTCACCGACCGGTGGACGGTGAGCTTCCGGAACACCTCTCCCAACGTCGACGGGACCGCTCAGGCCATCGTCTACTGCTCGCCGTGAGGTGAGGCGGGGCCGGTGGCGGACCTTCGGGTGCGGGCACCGGCCTCCGGCTCAGGCGGTCAGGGCGGCGTAGAGGATGACGTTGTTGGTGCGGTGGCCGTTCTCCAGGTCACCGCCGCACGTCAGGAGGCGGAGTTCGGGGGTGGAGGTCGGGCCGTAGACCTTTTTGGTGGGGAATGCCTCTTTTCGGACGTCCTCGATTTCGTGGATCCTGAAGACGGCGGTGGTGCCGTCCGCCCTCGGGACCTCGATGCGGTCGCCCAGCTTCACGTTGCCGACGTTCTTCATCAGGGCCGGGCCGTGCTTCGTGTCGTAGTGGGCCACCAGGACGGAGACGCCCTTCTCCCCGGGGTCACGCCGCCCGTCCACCAGCCGGGGACGTCCGCCTCGGTGTCCGCGTCGGGGACGCCCAGTTCGCCCTTGGCGTCGACCGACAGGTCGGTCATCTTCGTCGTGTTCACGCTGGCCGAGGGGATCTTCAGGCCGGTCGGCTTCGCCCTGCCCAGGGGCTTGACCGCCGGGTGCTCGTCCGGGGTCGTCGCCGTGCTGCCGACCTTGGGCTTCGGGGCGGGTGCCGCGTCGCTGCCGCCGCATGCCGCCAGGCCCGTGGTCAGGCCCAGGGTGAGGACGCCCGCGGCCACACCGCGGGCGAGGCGGGGGAGGGTGGGAGTGGGGGTGCTGATACCTGCACTGCTGCTGCTGTTGCTGTTGCTGTTGCTGTTGCTGTTGGTCATGGGGCGGGCGTTCCTGGGTGGGGTGGGGTGGGGGCCGGTTTCGGGGCGGGGGTGTCAGCGGGGCCTGCGGGGGTGGCGGAGGAGTGAGGAGCCGAGGGCCGCAGCGCCGAGAGCCGCGCCGCCCGCGGTCAGCGTGGTGCCGCCTTCGCCTTGGGGCCCTCCGTCAGCCGGACCTCGTTCACCGGCTGCCGCGCCAGCCGCTCCTGGCCCGGGGTCGGCGAGTGCCGCGGCGGTACGGAAGGTGGCGCGCATGGTCTGGCTCCTCTCGTCTGCGGGACGTCGTCGCCCGGCCGTCGGCGTTTGCCGGGGCGACGGACACGAAGCTACGAGGGGCGCGTTCCGGTCATCCGTAGGCGGTGTAACGGCTGGGCGGATGTGCGGGGGCGAAGTCGTAAAGCTCGTACGGGGTCCACGAAGGGGCAGGTCGGAGGGCGTCGGCGAGGTCCGCCGGCCCCGCACGCGGGGCGCGCAGCGGATGCATGTGCCCCTGTATGTGCCTACGATCCGAATAGTCCGATCGAGCACCGTCTGAAGAGGTGAAGACAGGATGGCGAAGAGGCAGAACAAGGGCCGCTCGGAGCTGCTGGAAGCCCTCCGGAGCGCGGACGCCGGCGGCCCGCCGCGTGACACGGGGCACGGCTTCGGCGGCCCCGTCCCCAGCAAGGTCAAGGGCGGCGCCCACACCAAGGCGGACCTCAAGCGTGCGGGCTCGCCGCAGGGCGACCGCATCGGCGAGCGGAGCCGGGGGCTGAGCTGACCCCCACCGCACCCCAGACGCGACGAAGCCCTCCCGGGGCGCATCTTCCGGGAGGGCTTCGTCATGCCGGGGGTCAGGCCGTGGGCCGTGCCGTGGGCCGTGCCGTGGGCCGTGCGGCGTGTGGCGTGTGGCGTGTGGCGTGTGGCGTGTGGCGTGTGGCGTGCGGCGTGCCGTTCGGTGGGCCGCGCAGCAGGGGCCGAAGCGTGGGTCAGGGCGTGGGCTTCGTCACACCGCGGGCTTCGGCGTCGGCTGTGGGGTTCGTCACGGCACCAAGGCTTTTGTGCCGGTTCGTCCGCCGCTTCCCTACCGGGCCTTGTCCGCCCAGCGCCGCGTGAGCACCGAGATCGACTCCGCGACCTCGTCGAGGCTCTCGCTGTTCGTCCGGATCCCGCGGTTCAGCTCGATGTGCAGGAAGCGCAGCCGCTCCTCGGCCGCCACCTGGCCCTGCTCGTTGGAGGTGCCGGAGAGCTTGCACTTGCGGGCCCAGGCCGGGCAGACCTCCAGGTCCCCGGCCTTCAGCTGCCGCGCGAGCAGCTTCGCGTCCGAGACGGCGCGGTCGCCCGCTCCCGTCGAGACCACGACGTCGAACTCGGGGAAGGACTCGTTGGCGAAGCCGTGCAGCTGGACGCCCGGCAGCTTCCGCCGCATGAGCTCGTCGATGACGCTGTGGAAGACCGAATCCGTGCGGTGCGCGACGTCCGCCGCGTTGCCGGTCCCGGCCGTACGGTGCGCTCCCGCCAGCACCAGTACGCCGCCCGGCTCCCCGCGTAGCACCCGCGCGCCGAGGTCCTCGGTGTTCTCGTCCGCGACCGGGTGGGGCACCTGGACCGACCAGCGGACCGGCTCGGTCAGGTCGAGGTAGACGCGCCCCCAGCCGCGGCTGCGGCTGCCGGTGAAGCTGGCCGTGTCGGCCACCTCCGCGAAGCGGCGCCCGCTCACCGAGTCGGTGAAGGTCTGCAAACCGTAGTCGACCTCCGCGAGCTGCCGTTTTGCCGCCTCATGATCGCCATCGAGAAGCATCGACACGCCCTGAGTGAGCGTCAGCCGTTCATCCTTGGTCGGGATGCGGTACCCGCCGCGTTCACCAAAGCCTGTTGTGTAATGGGTAATCCGCGCCTCCAGGTCGACGCCCGCAGCCACCCGCGGCTTCGGACGTTCCTGCTGGTCGGCAGAGGGTTGCCCAACGAGCAGCGTGAGACACACCACAATCGCGCAGATGGAAGCCACCGCGCCGAAAGTTATTGCAATCGTTATTCGTTTTGCGGGAGATGCGCTCATAGTCAGATGAAAATACCGGAGTGATGACCAACGCCGACCAAGCCGCCACCCTCCGGACCGGGGCCCTGGCACTGCTCCTGAGCGCCTCCCTGACCGGATGCGGACTGCTCGGCGGCTCCGACAGCTCCGGCGACGACGCGGCCAACACCGCCGCGTCCGGCGGCCGCTCCTTCACCGTCGCCGCGGCCGGGGACATCCTGATCCACCCCGAGCTGACGACCCAGGCCCAGAAGGACGCCAAGGCCGAGGGCAAGCCGGACATGTCGTTCGACAAGATCATGGCCGGGGTGAAGCCCGTCATCAGCAAGGCCGACCTGGCCATCTGTCACATGGAGCCGGTCCTCGGCAAGCCCAACGGCCCGTGGCAGAGCTTCCCGAACTTCCTCGTGCCCCCGCAGATCACCACGACGATCAAGGACATGGGCTACGACACCTGCTCGACCGCCTCGAACCACGCGCTGGACCACGGCGCGGGCGGCGTCAAGAGCACCCTCGACGCCCTGGACAAGGCCGGCCTGAAGCACACCGGCTCCGCGCGCAACGCGCAGGAGGCCGCCAAGCCGAACATCATCGACGTCAAGGGCGTCAAGGTCGCGCAGCTGTCCTTCGCCGGCGGCTTCAACGGCAACACGATCCCGGCCGACAAGCCCTGGCTCGTGAACAAGACCTCCCTGGACGCCATCGCGAACGCCGAGAAGGCCGCCCGCGCCGCCGGAGCCGAAGTCGTCATCCTCAGCATCCACTGGGGCAAGGAGCACCAGCCCGCCCCGAACAGCCTGCAGCTGAGCCTGGCCAAGAAGATCGCCAAGAAGACCACGATCAACCTGGTCATCGGCCACCACGCGCACGTCGTCCAGCCGATGGAGAAGATCGGCAACACCTGGGTCGCCTACGGCCTCGGCAACCAGCTCGCCCGCCACGAGGTCCCCAGCGGCCTCTCCGAGGAGGGCGTGATCGGCTGGTTCCAGTTCGCCGAGAAGGACGGCAAGTGGGACGTCCAGGCCCGCTACCGCCCGACCTTCGTCGAGCTCCCGCCGGACGCCGAGGTGACCGACGCCGGCCCGCAGCCGCTGAAGGCCGACCAGGTCCAGGACCACCGCCTGATCGACCTGGAGTCGGCCCTCCGGAACACCGAAGGCCTGACCGACGAGCGGCGGGACCGCTACCGTCTTGCCTTTGAAAGGACCCAGGGCACCCTTCTCAACCGGGGCGGAGCCAAGGACGGACTCCGTGCCCTGGAGGGTCTGCCCGATTGAGCGGGCGGGGCGCGCACCGGCGGCCGCGTGGACAACGCGGGGGCGGCACGCGCCCTGCCGGTCCTTCACCGAAGACCCCGCAGACTTCGTCCAGCATGCCCATACACCGACCGAGTCCCGGAGCCACCAGGGCCCCGGGGCGTTCTGAACAGGAGCGTCCGTTGGCCGCGTCGCGCACGAAGCGGCGGCACAAGGTCCGCCGCAGGGCCGACATGTCGCTGCTGGGTGGCATACGCCCGCCCATCGCCGCGCTGTCCGCCCTGCTGCTCGCCCTCGCCGCCCTCACCGCGTTCCAGTTCGGCCGCGTGGGCGAGGACGCCGTCCCCGAGGCGGTGCTCACCTCTCAGCAGCACTTCGCCGAAGACGGGGCCATCGCGCTCCGGGCGGGGCTGGATGAGAGCATCACCGACCTCAGCCGCACCGCCTCCCTCTTCAACGCCGGCGACCCGGTCTCCGCGGACACCGTCCTGGACAAGCTGGGCAACGTCTACCAGAAGTGGCGCGGCATGGCCGTGCTGGAGATCAAGTCCGGAAAGCTGGAGGCCCAGCGCGGCGAGAACCTGCCGCTGACCGCCATCGACCGGTCCAAGCTCACCGACGACAACGGCCTCGCCCCGCGCATGGTGCGCCTGGAGAACGGCGAGACCCGGCTGCTGACGCTGGCCGTGCTGTCCTGGCCGGGCAAGCCGCAGCTGCTCCTCGTCGCCTCCAGCAGCCTGAAGTTCCCCGGTGTCAGCCTCGGCAAGTTCCGCGCCATCGCGGTCGTCGACCACACCGGCCAGATCCTCAGCAGCGACGGCCTCGCCAACGACGAGCAGATCCAGTCGGACGAGGTCAAGGAATCCACCGAGCAGTCCCGCAAGCAGCTCAAGAAGTTCGCCAAGATCGCGGGCAAGAAGGCGGAGCAGCATCCCCAGAAGACGAAGGAGCCCGGCGCCGGCGGCTTCCTCGGCGTGAGCGGCCACATGCTCGGCTCGCTCAACTCGGGTGAGCGAGCCGTCGCCGGTTACGCCTCGCTGGCGGGCCCGGAGGCCGGTGTCCCCACCGCCGCCAGCGCCCTCGGCCTGACCGTCGTCGCCATGGTGAACGTCACCGAGGAGCGCACGGCCGGCGTCGACCCGTTCTTCGGCATCGCGGCCGCCGGTGCCCTGCTCGTGATGGGCGCCATCGCCCTCGCCGTGCTGATCGGCACCGTGCAGAAGCCGCTGCTCCAGCTGTTCCTGGAGTCCCGCCGCCTCAGCCGCGGCGACCTCACCCGGCCGGTCAGCCTGCCCAAGTACGGCGAGGCCTCCCGCATCGGCGCCGCCCTGGAGCGGCTGCGCCGCCAGCTCCTCGGCGAGCCCGCCGAGGAGCAGCAGGGCCGGGACTCGGGCCGCGGCCGCCGCGGCCGCATCGGCATGCGCGCCCTGGTCGCGATCTGCGCCGCCCTGATCGTCGTGTGGTCCGCGCCCCTGGTGCTGCTGATCAACCGCGCCGGCGACTCCGTCGCCATCCCGCAGACGATCATCAACGACCAGCGCGAGCGCACCGACACCCTCGCCGACCGCATCCGCCGCGCCCTCAACGAGGGCCACGCCGACCTCACCTCGGTGGCCTCCATGCTCGGCGGCGACACCAGCCCGTCCGACATGACCACGATCCTGGAGCGCACGCTCACGCAGCACCCGCGCTACGAGTCGCTGTACGTGCTCAAGAACGACGGCAGCATCGCGGCGAAGGCCGGCAAGGACCCCCGCCACCCCAGCGGCAAGCCGCCCGGCCAGGCGGTCACGCTCCTGGAGGCCAAGAACGAGCCCGTCATCGTCGCGTACGCCGAGGCCCCCGGCCTCAAGGCGTCCGTCGTCGGCGAGCTGCGCATCGACTTCCTCAACTCGCTGCTGAAGCGGCCCGGCCTCGGCCAGGTCCGCGTCGTGGACGAGAAGCACCGCGTCATCGGCGGCAACAGCGGCTACCTGGCCTTCGAGAAGCTCGGGGACGAGAAGATCGACGCCCTGGTCTCCGGCGCCAACCAGAAGGTCGGCAAGGGCCCCCGACCGAGCAGCATGCTGCTCCGCGACGGCGGCGGCATCGACATCGCCGCGGCCGTTCCCATGGTCGGTGGCGGCGCGGCCAAGCCGCTGGCCTGGACCGTGGTCAGCTGGCAGCCGGCCAAGGGCCTGGCCATCCCCGAGTACAACCTCCAGAACCGCACCGTGCTCGCCGGTCTCCTCGGCCTGACCGCCGTCGCCGCCTGCCTCGGCTGGATGCACATCATCGTCGTCCGCCCGCTGCGCCAGCTCGCCCAGCGCGCCGAGGCCCTGGCCGACGGCGACCGCCGGACCGTCCTCTTCCCGACCCACCACGACGAGGTCGGCGCCGTCACCCGCAGCCTGGAGGTCATCAGGCAGCAGCTCGTGGAGCTGAAGAAGCGGGAAGCCAGTGGAAGTGCCGGAAGGGCCGGCAAGGCCACTCCGGCCGGAAGGAACTGAACCGCCGTGCTCTTCCTCTACGTCGTGCTCCTGATCTGCTGCGCGATCATGCTGGTCGCCGGCATCATCGAGCAGCGGCGGCACTTCGCCAACCTGAACGAGATCCCCACCCGGGTGCTGGTCAACGGCATCCGCGGCAAGAGCTCCATCACCCGCCTCGTCGCGGGCGCGCTCCGCGGCGGTGGGCTGGTGACGGTCGCCAAGACCACCGGCACCGCGGCCCGGTTCATCCACCCGGACGCCACCGAGGAGCCGGTCTACCGCAAGTTCGGCCTCGCCAACGTGGTCGAGCAGATCGGCATCGTGCGCCGTGCGGCCGCGTACCAGCCGGACGCCCTGGTGATGGAGTGCATGGCGGTCATGCCGCCCCTCCAGGAGCTCAACCAGCAGAAGCTGATCCAGTCCACCATCGGCGTGCTCTGCAACGTCCGTGAGGACCACGTCGCCGAGATGGGCCCCACCCTCGACGACATCGGCCGCTCGCTGTCCCGCTCGATGCCGCACGGCGGCATCTGCGTGACCGCCGAGAAGGAGCGCTTCCACGTCCTCCAGCAGGAGGCGGACGCCCGCGACTGCCAGCTGATCTACGCCGACCCGGACATGGTCACCGACGAGGAGCTGCGCGGCTTCTCCTGGTTCACCTTCAAGGAGAACGTCGCCATCGCCCTGGTCGTCGCCGACCTGCTGGGCATCGAGCGCCAGACCGCGCTCCAGGGCATGTACGACGCCCCGCCGGACCCGGGTGTGCTCTCCGTCGAGCGCTACATAGCCCCCGGCGACAAGAAGCTGCGCTTCGGCAACATCTTCGCGGCCAACGACCCCGAGTCGACGCTGATGAACATCCAGCAGCTGATCGACCTCGGCGCCATCAAGCGCCCGCTGAACGTGGTCATCAACTGCCGCCCCGACCGCGTCGAGCGCAACGGCCAGATGGGCCAGATCATCCCGGACATCAAGCCGGAGAAGGTCTTCGTCATCGGCCACCCGACCAAGTCGGCCATCGACGCCATCCCCTCCGAGTGGCGCGACCGGGCCATCGACCTCGGCGGCGAGCGCGAGGGCGAGGAGTTCATGCACGAGCTCCTCGGCCACCTCGGCCCCGACTCGTCGCTCGTCTCCATCGGCAACATCCACGGCCAGGGCGAGATCCTCCTGGAGCACCTCGCCGAGCTGCCCAACTTCGAGGACGACGGCGACAGCGGCCCCGCCATGGGCGCCCCCGGCAGCGAGCCCGCCGCCCAGCACCCGCGCCACGACCAGACGATGGCGCTGTACATGAAGCACCTCGACCCGTACGCGAACCTGCCCGCCGCCGAGGAGGCGCGCCGGATGCAGGCGCCCGTACCGCAGCCGCGCCAGCCGTACCCGTACCAGCAGCCCCAGCAGCAGCAGTACGCGCAGCAGCCGGTGCCGGTGCAGCAGGGGCGGCCGGTCCAGCAGCACCAGCAGCACCACCAGCAGCCGACGATGCACCAGCTGCCGCCCGGCCAGTCCCAGTACGGCCAGGAGCAGCAGCAGGGCTACGCGCAGGACCAGTACGCGCCCGACCAGTACGGGCAAGAGCGCCAGCAGCGTCCGCCGGCCCCGTGGCCGCCGTTCCAGCAGCAGCAACAGCCCAACCCGAACCCGCAGCAGTGGCAGAGCCCAGGAGAGCACCGTTGATCCCCGCCGTACTCACCCCCGAGATCGCCGCGATCGGCATCGCGCTGGGCCTGCTGTTCTCGCTCCTGTGCTACCTGACGACGAACCTCTCCCCGGGCGGCATGATCACCCCGGGCTGGCTCGCCCTCACGCTCATCGAGGACCTCCAGCGCGCCGCGCTGGTCGTCGGCGTCACCGTCCTGACCTACGTCCTGACGCTGCTCACCCAGAAGTTCGTGATCCTGTACGGCAAGCGGCTGTTCGCCGCCGTCGTGCTCATCGGTGTGCTGCTGCAGGCCACCGTGGTGATCGTGCTGCAGATGGAGTTCCCGCTCCTGTACGCGAACCAGACCCTCGGCTTCATCGTGCCCGGCCTGATCGCCTACCAGCTGGTCCGCCAGCCCAAGGGCGCCACCCTGCTCGCCACCGGCTCCGCGACGCTCATGACGTACGTCGTGCTGACCGCCGGAATCCTGCTCGGTTTCATGCCCCACGTGTAAGGCTGGCGTCCAAACGCACACGCGTACGCCGCACACCCGCACCCGCCCGCCGTACCTGACCGATCCGCCCGGAGCGACCGATGGCCGAACTCAAGCCCAAGAAGAAGCGTCCCGTCCTGCACGCCGTCACGGTGGTCGCGCTGCTCGCCGGCAGCGCGTACTTCACCTTCGAACTGCGCAAGGACGAGCAGGAGAAGGCGCCCGCGATCGCGAGCGTGACCGACAGCGTGGACTCGTCCGGCAAGAGCTCCTCCAGCGGCGAGCAGAAGTGGGAGCGGCTGAAGAACCCCGAGCGCTCCGTGCTGCGCGGCGGCGACGGCAACGTCATCGCCACCTTCACCGACGGCGCCCGCACCGCGACGCTCACCGGCCCCAGCCGCACCTTCACCGAGCCGGCCACCACCAAGACCCGCGTGGTGACCACGGACTGGGTGCGGCTGATGCCGGAGCCGTGGCGCAGCGGCGCCGAGAAGGAGCAGTGGTTCAAGGAGTGGTTCACCAAGTACCAGGGCAGCGAGGAGGACGACCTCTTCGCCATGGCCTTCCAGTACGGTGACCAGGCCCCGGTGAAGAAGGACGCGGAGGGCATCCCGTACGCGGGCGACGCCTCCTTCGGCCCGATCAACCCGAACGGCTCGATCGGCAACGACTACCGCCTGGAGCAGTCGGACTTCTACGACTACCTGGGCATCCCGTACACCTTCCGTGACGGCACCACCATCCAGCAGGAAGCCAACCGCTACCGCTCGATGGACTGCTCCGGCTTCATCCGGACGCTGTTCGGCTACCGGGCGCGCTTCCCCCTGATGTCCTCGGACACCTCGGGCGACGGCCTGCCGCGCACCGCCAACGGCATGGCCCGCTCCAAGGTCGGCGTCGACGTCATCCCGCTCAAGGGCGTCTCCGCGGCCGGCCGGCCCAGCAACATCGACGTGCTGCAGCCGGGCGACCTGCTGTTCTTCAAGCTCGACGCGCGTACGGGCGAGCGGCTGGACCACACCGGCATGTACCTCGGCAACGACACCGAGGGCCACAAGATCTTCATATCCAGCCGTGAAGAGGCCAACGGCCCCACCATCGGCGACAAGGGCGGCACCTCGCGCCTGGACGGCAACGGCTACTACGCGAGCACCCTGCGCAGCGCCAAGCGCCTCTGAGCCCGCCGGCGGCCCCGGGACGCCCCGCGGCGTCTCCGGGCCCGCAGAGCGCCCCTGAGCCCCGCTCAGCGCTCCGCTTCCACCCCGCCACCGCGGCCGGTTCCGACCGGCCCGGTGGCGGAGTCGTTCCCGAGCAGTTCCTCCGGGCACGGTGTGCCGCGCGGCAGCCGGTACTTGGCCGCCAGCCGGTACTCGCCCGGCCGGGGCGCCAGCAGCACGGTCCACTCGTCGCCCACGGCGTCGCGCGGGGTGCTCAGCAGGCACCCGGCGACGTTCTCGTACTCCTTCGGCTCCGTCCCCGCGGCCAGCGAGGCGGCCGTCTCCCGGGGCGCTTCGACGGCCTTGCCCTCGGCGTCGACCAGGCCCAGCCAGGGCGAGTACGGGACGCGCAGCAGCACCCGGCCGGCCCGCGCCACGTCGATGACCACCTCGCCGGCGTCCGCGCGGCGCACGGTGGCCGGCGGGTCGGCGAGCGGGGTCGGCGCGGACACCCGGAACAGCTGCCAGTCCGCGTCGCCCCAGACCTTCTCCAGGTACGGCAGGCCCTGCCGGATCAGGGCGGCCTCGGCCTCGCCGCCCGAGTCCGGGGTGTCCTGCGGCAGGACCACCCAGTGGACGGCCCAGCGGTCCAGCCACTCGCGGTAGTTCACGGAGTCGAGCGTGTCGTCGTAGAAGAGCGGGTTGCGCTCCAGGTCGGCCTGCCGGTTCCAGCCGCGGGCCAGGTTGACGTACGGGGCGAGCGCCGAGGACTCGCGGTGGCTGCCGACCGGCACCACCTCGACCCGGCCGCGCTCGGCTCCGACCCGCTGGAGCCGGTCGACCAGCGGGGACAGCTCGCGCGCCCAGGCGGCCTTGGGCGTGGTCCGCACGATGTCGCTGACGCTGTTGACGGCGATCCAGGAGTTGAGGCCGGCGAAGGCCAGCAGCAGCGCGTACCAGCGCCGGCTGCGCGGGGCCGCGTACGGCAGGGCGGCGAGCAGCACGACCCCCGCGAACAGCATCGCGAAGCGCGTGACGTTGGAGCCGATCTGCGAGTCGACCAGCCAGCACAGCAGCACCCCGAGGGCGTACACGGCCGCCGCCACCCGGACGGTCTTCCAGCCCCGCGGTACGAGGAGGAAGACCAGCGCGCCGAACAGGAAGGGCAGCGCGGCCGAGCCGAGGGACAGCGGCTGGGTGCCGGAGAAGGGGAACAGCCAGGCGGAGAGGCCGACCACGACGACCGGCGGGAGCCCGATCGCGTACGCGCCGGGGCGCCGGCCGCTGAGGAACAGCGCGGCGGCGACGATGCCGAGGAAGAGGCCCGCGACCGGGCTCGCGGCGGTGGCGAGGCCGGCCAGCGGGGCGGCCGCGGCGGCCTTGCCCCAGCGGTTGCGGCTCCACTTGCGGGGCCAGCAGAACACGGCGGCGACCGCGCCGAGCGCGAACATCACGCCGAGGCCGAAGGTGACGCGGCCGGACAGGGCGTTGCACAGCAGCGCGAACACGCCGGCCAGCGCGGGCGGCAGGGGGTTGCGGACGGCGCCGCGGCAGCGGCACAGGACGAGGGTGAGCAGCCCCGCCGAGACCGTGCCGGCGGCCATCATCGTCGTACGGACGCCCAGCAGGGACATCAGGTACGGGGAGACCACGCTGTAGGAGACCGGGTGCATCCCGCCGTACCAGGCGAGGTTGTACGCGGAGTCGGGGTGGCGGCCCACGAACTCGGCCCAGGCGTCCTGGGCGGCCAGGTCCCCGCCGCTGTTGGCGAAGGCGAAGAACCAGACCACGTGGAGCACGGCGGCCAGCGCGGTCGTGAAGGCCACCGGATGGCGGCGCGGCAGGCCGGCGAGCCCCGGCCGTCCGGCCCCGGGGTCCGGGGCGGCGGCACGGGACGGGGCGGCCTCCTGCCGCTCGGCGGTCGTCACTGCGCCTCTCCCCTGGTCGAACGTGTGCCTTCCCGGTCGGAGGCTAGACGCGCCACGGCGCCCCGGGGTTGACCGGGGCGCCGTACCGCTCTCATTCCTCGACCGCGTGGTGGTGCGGAGGGCTCAGCCGACGCGGGTGAGCTTGGCTCCGAAGCCGGGCTCGGCCAGCTCGCTCTGGAGCGCGACCGGGACCTTGACCTGGCTGGCGCCCTCGCCGACGGTGAGCGTGCCGATCTCGGAGCCGGCGGTGGCCGAGTGCGGGAGCTTGGTGCCGCCGTCGGAGAGCACGATGTCGACGGTGACGGACGGCCAGCCGACCGCCTCCACGTCGGCGGTGGCGACGACCGGGGTGCGGCCGCCGAGGCCGTCGTCCACGTACCCGACGACGTCGCCCTTCTTGACGACCTTCGCGTTCTCCAGCATGTCCTGGGTGGCCAGCATCAGCTTCTTGCTGGCCGCGATGGCGTCGTCGAGGATGCGCGAGGTGTGCATCGAGAGGACCGCGCCGACGATCAGCTGGTCGGTCCCGCCGACCATCTTGTGAGCGGCGAAGAGCAGGTTGCCGCCGGCAGCCGTGGTGGAGCCGGTCTTGATGCCGAGCGCGCCGTTGTACGGGACGAGGTCGTTCCAGTTGCGCCACCGCTTGCCCGAGGGGTCCTCCCAGTAGGGCAGCTTGGTGATGTCCATCAGGGCCTTGTTCTCGACCAGCTTCAGGCCCAGCTTCACCTGGTCCTCGGCGGTGCTGACGGTGGTCGCGTCCAGGCCCGAGGGGTCGGTGTAGGTGGTGTTGTTCATGCCGAGTTCCTTGGCGGTGTCGTTCATCTTCTTGACGAACGCCTCCTGGGAACCGGCGTCCCAGCGCGCGAGCAGCCGGGCGATGTTGTTCGCCGACGGGATCATGAGGGCGGCGATCGCGTCGTACTCCGAGATCTTGTCGCCCGCCTTGACGGTGTTGAGGGTGGACTCGTTGTCGGACTTGTCCTTGCCGCCCTCGTCCTCCGCGGCCTGGTCGATGTCGATCATCGGACCCTTTTCGCCCCTCTTGAGGGGGTGGTCGCGCAGGATGATGTACGCCGTCATCGACTTGGTGACGGACGCGATCGGCACCGGCTTCTGCTCGCCGTGGGAGCCGACGGTGCCGAGTCCGGCGGCCGCCATGAAGGCCTGGGTGCGCGGCTGCTCGGGCCAGGGCAGGTTCGGCTTCTCACCTGCGAACGAGTACGTCTTGTCGGCGGTCATCACCAGGTGCGGGTCCGGCAGGGGCCGGACGAGCTGCACGACGGCGAAGATCACGCCGAGCAGGACCACGAGCGGGGTCCAGATCTTGAACCGCCGCACGGCGGTGCGGAGGGGGCTCGGGGGCGGCGGGGGGTTGTTCGTCAGCTCGGCGAGCATGTCGAGCGGGGGCTTCGGCGGCAGCGGCTGCTGCTTGGTCCGCTCGGTCTCCTCGCGGAGCGGCACGAAGGTGCCGGCCGGCCGGACGCCGGGACCCTGCGGGGCGGCCGCGGGTGCGGGGGCGCCGGGGGCGGCGGTGCCGGTGGCCTGGCGGCCGGCCGCGGGTGCGGTGGCGCCGGGCGCGGGGGTGCCGGTGGCGGGGGGCTTCGGGGCGCCGGGGCCGGAGCCGGTGGCGGGGGGCTTCGGGGCGCCGGGGCCCGCCTGGTCCGCGGCCGGGATCTTGGGTACGCGGAAGACGGCCGTGCGCTCGACGTCATCGGCCGGCGCCTTCGGCGCGCCGGGACCGGCAGCGGGCGCCTTCGGGGCACCGGAACCGGTGGCGGGGGCCTTCGGGGCCGTGGAGCCGGTGGCCGGGGGCTCGTCGGCGACCGGCGGCTTCGGCATGCGGAATACGGCCGTGCGCTCGACGTCGTCGGCCGGAGCCTTCGGGGCACCGGAACCGGTCGCCGGGGCCTTCGGTGCGGCCGGGCTGGTGGCCGGGGCCTTGGGGTCCGCGGAGCCGGTGGCCGGCGGCTTCGGTGCGGCCGGGCCGGTGGCCGGGGCCTCGGGGGCCGTGGAGCCGGTGGCCGGGGGCATCGGGGCGGCCGCACCCGTGGCGGGGGCCTTCGGGGCCGCGGAGCCGGTGGCCGTGGGCTCGTCGGCGACCGGCGGCTTCGGCATGCGGAAGACCGCCGTGCGCTCGACGTCGTCGGCCGGCGCCTTCGGCGCACCGGGACCGGCGGCGGGCGCCTTCGGGGCACCGGAGCCGGTGGCCGGGGCCTTCGGCGCGGCGGAGGCGGAGCCCGCCGCGGAGCCGGAGCCCGGGGCGGAAGCGGTCTCGGCGGAGTCGGTGGCCGGGGACCCGGGTCCGGCGGGCGCCTCGGAGGTGCGGCTCGCCGCGGGGGGCTTCGGGGCACCCGCGGCCGGGGCCTTCGCATTCGCGTTCGCATCGCCCTCGTCGGCGTTGCGGGACACCCAGGCGGAGACGGCGGAGCGCAGCTCGTCGTCCGCGCCGCGGCCGGCCTGGCCGGGTACGACGCGCGGGTCGGCCGCACCGTTGCCGGTCCCGGCGGGAGGCGTACGGCGGGCCGGCCGCGCGAAGGCGTCGAAGCCGCCGCCGGCGCGCGGCGCGGGCGAGGAGGCGGTACCGGCACCCGAACCGGAGGCCGGGGTGGACGCGGGGGCGTCCGTCCGCTCCCGGCCGTCAACCGGTCCGGCCTCGGCCTCACCCTTCCGGCCGGTGTCGGACGTTCCCCGTTCGGCGGAAGCGGAACCGTCCCCGGAGCGGGAGGAGTGGTCGGCCCCGGCCGGCGTCGCCGCCGAGTCGCGCGAACCGGCGGCACCCCCGGCGGAACCGTCCGTGGCACCACGGGAGGCCTTGGAGGCGGCCTCGGGGGCCTCGGAGCCGGTGGCTGCGGACCCGGCCCCCCGGACCGGAGCGGAACCCGCAGCGGTGGACCCGGCGGCCTCGCGGGACAGCCGGTCGAGCGCGGAACCGGAACCGACGGAGGACGACGCGGAGCCGGTGGCGCGGGACAGCCGGTCCAGCGCGGAACCGGAACCGGCTTCGAGGGAAGGGCCGGACGCGTCCCGACCGCCGGGCTTCGCGGCGGAGCCGGAGTCCTTCGGCCGGGCGTCCCCGGACCCGGCGGGCTCCGCGTCGGCGGAACGGGGACCGTCCCCTTCCGAACCGGCGGTGCCGGACGCGGCGTTCCCGGACCCGGCGGGACCGGAACCCGTACCGGCGTCCGAACCCGAACCGGCGCCCGAACCCGAACCGGCGGCGCCGGACGACTTCGCCCCGGCACCCTCCGAAGCGGCCTCCCCGGACCCGGCGCCCGTCGAACCCCCGGACCCGGCGGGAGCCGACCCGGCGTCCCCGGAACCGGCGGAGCCGGAAGCGGCGTCCTCGCCCGTGGCGGGCCGACGGAAGACGGAGAGTCGGGGGTCGCGGTCCTCAGGACCGTTCGCCGTCCCCGACGAACCTTGCTGTACCGACTTGTCGGGGGACTCGCCCGCCACCAGTTCCTCCTCGCTCGCTGTCCGGCTGTCCGAACCGCTAACAGTGTCCCGTCTCGAGGCCATCGCCCCCGGCCTAGACGAGAACGACATAAGTGCCGGTTCCCGTCCAAAGCGGCCAGGCACTCTCGACAGATGAATGTGAGAGGGGTCACCCTGTCATTCATCCACGCGGGGAGGCATGGATGGGCAGGAGCCGCAGAACACTTCCGGAGGAGCTTCTGCTGCTCGCTTTGGACCCGGCCACGGGTACCACGGCGCAGCCGCAGTCGCTCGACCTCGGCCTTGCCGGGGCCCAGCTAGTAGAGCTGGCTCTGGCAGGACGGATAGCCCCAGACGGGGATCGTATCGCCGTGGTGATGCCACGGCCGACAGGAGATCCGACCTTGGACTCCGCACTGGAGTTGCTGCGCAGACGCGGCAGTCCGGTCCGGGCCGTCCACTGGATCGGCGGACCCCGGCTGGGGCTCCGCCAGATTTACCTCGCTCACCTGGAGCGTTGCGGCATGGTGCATGCCGTGGCGGGCCAGATGTGCGGGGTGCTGCCGACGACTCGCTACCAGGCGACGGACACGGCCATCAGCCGGGAGATCAGGGCCCGGCTGGACAGTGCGATCCGCACCGGTGTACCGCCGGACCCGCGGACCGCGGCGCTCGCCGCCCTGGCCCACGCGGTCGGCCTCGGCAAGCACCTGTACCCCGGCAACGAGGGGCGTTCGTCCAGGTCCCGGCTGCGGGACCTGATCAGGCACGACCCCATGGGCGGCCTCGTGGCACACGCCGTGATGGACGTTCAGAACGGCGTGGCCGCGCAGCCGCGCCGCGCCCAGGCGCAGGCTCCCGGACGCCCGGCCGCAACGGCCGCCGGCGTGCCGATGCAGCCGCGCCGCGGGACGACCGCGATGGCGAGGGCCGTCGCGACGCGCTGACCCACACCCGGCGCGGGGGGGGGGGGGGGGGGGGCCCGGGCCCCCCCCCCCCCCCCGCGGGGGCGGCCCCCGGGGGCGCCCCCCCCCCCCCCCCCCCCCCCCGGGGGAGGAAGAGCGCCGGCAAAACGTGC